>NZ_CAFI01000190.1 GCF_000239775.1 Bradyrhizobium sp. ORS 375 | reverse complement strand
ATCACATTGTTCCAGGGGAACGTCGAGCGGCAGGCGTCATGGCGCCCGCCGGGCAGCGTGCTGCGCGCGCGGCGCACGTTGCTGCTGTCCTGTGTCGTCCTTGGTCTCGGCGCGAGCGGCGCGGCCGGCGCGGATGGCACCGCTGCGGCGAAGCCGGCAGCAACCGAGCAGGCGGCGCGCGACGCCGCACCAGCACCACCATCGTCGCAGCCACAGAAGGCCGAAAACCCAAAGCAAGAGGCTGCAAAGGCAGAGCCCCAGAAGCAGGAGCCGCCAAGGCAGGAGCCGCAGAAGTCTGATCCGGAGACCGTGGGACGACCGGCAGATGCTCAGGCGCCGGCGCCGAAGGTGGTCGTGCCGTCCTCCGAGCCCGCGAAGCCGGCAACGGCCGAGCGCAAGGGTGACGTGCGGACGGCAGCCCGCGAGGCCAAGGACGCGAAAAACCTGACGGTGCCGCAGCGGGTGCTGCCGGTCGGCGTGGCGCAGATGATCGGCCGCAAGATCTGGCTCAATGAAGCTGGCGGCAAGCGCGACGCGATCACCTCCTGGAACGCCGGAGAAGAGTTCGCCTCGCTCGGCATCGGTCATTTCATCTGGTACCCCACCACCGCGAAGCCGCCCTTTGAAGAAGGCTTTCCCGGCCTGATCGCGTTTCTGCGCAAGGGCAAGACGTCGCTGCCGGCGTGGCTCGACAAGAATCCGGTGCCGCCCTGTCCATGGAACAGCCGGGCCGAGTTCAAGAAGAATTTCAACTCGCCGCAGATGCGGCAATTGCGGCAGTTCCTGCTCGCGACGATGGCCGAGCAGACGCAGTTCTTGGTGGCGCGCGCGCAAGGCGCGATGGACAAGATCCTCGCCAACACGCCCGACAGCGCCGAGCGCGAGCACATCGTCGCGCAATATGCCCGCGTCGTCCGTGCCTCGGAGGATCTCTACCCGCTGATCGACTACATCAACTTCAAGGGCGAAGGCACCAACCCGTCCGAGACGGCGGTGGACAAGGAGACCGGGCAGCGCCAGGGCTGGGGCCTCAAGCAGGTGCTGCTCAAGATGAACGGCACCACGACCGAGCCCAAGGCCGTGCTCGCCGAATATTCCGACGCGGTGCAGGGCGTGCTGCAGCAGCGCGTCCGCAATCTGCCGTCCAACCGCGTCTGGGAGGCCGGCTGGCTGCGCCGCGCCGAGACCTATCGCCGGCCCATCGCGCAGCTCGATCAGGCCCCCGAACGCGCGCCGCGCAAATCGTCGCGCTACCGAGCGGATAACACGCCGTACTGATCCGCAAGCACCGCGGGTCCGAGCGACGCTGATTTCACGACTTGCGAAGTTACGGCTTGAAGGAGCTGAGCTGCGGCTCCGCGCCGTCATTCCGGGGCAATCGTCAATGCGCAGGCGCGAAGCGCCGAGCGTTGGCGATTGAACCCGGAATCTCGAGCTTGTTGAAAATGAACGCGAGACCAGATCGG
>NZ_CAFI01000191.1 GCF_000239775.1 Bradyrhizobium sp. ORS 375 | reverse complement strand
CACGGTCACGGTAGTGCGCACGCGCGCGGCCGCGCGCGAGGTGGATGATGAGGATGATGATGTGCCGGCGAAGGTCGCGTCAGGGGAGTGAGGGCTGGGTGACGATTTGCGTCGGGCATTCTTCTCGGGGGGACGCTTTTGCCTACACCGGCTGTTAGTTGGAGCCGAGCCTTTACCACGACGGCAGTGCGCTCCCTCTCCCCGTTCTTACGGGGAGAGGGTTGGGGTGAGGGGCCGCGGCACGGGTGGTCTCAGCAGGGGCAACGCGCGGGGAGTGTGCGCGGTGAGACCTGTACCTCCTCACCCGGACTACATCTTCGATGCAATCCGACCTGTCCCCGCCCTAGCGAAGCTTCGCTTCGCCCTGGCGGGCGAGGTACACAGAGCGCTCCGCGATATGTTCGCGAGCCAACGATCGCTGCGGCAGATGACAGTCAATCAGAGCAGGGCAAGGCTCAACATGGAGCCGAGCCCGACGAGAAGTGCGAAGATCAGGATTTTGAGTTCGATCAGCTGCTCGCCGATGAGCGGAAGCAGGCGATTTCTCAATCCCGCATGGAGTACGTGCTTTGCAGGAGCGTTCATGTGGGTCACCGCCCATGTGCTGACGGCCATCGCCGCGAACAGCAGTACGAGCAGGCCCAGCTTCACGAGAGAAAGCTCCCACCTGCTGTGCAATGCGCCCAGATACCCCATCAGCAGGAGAACGATCAGGGCCGGCCAGATGACGGCTCCCGTTCCATAGGCCATCACAGTGACCAAAAAATCGATCGCGGAATGTTCGCGCTGGAAGCCACCGCTGACGTAGGCACACCATGGATGGCCGACGCACAAGAGGCGATCACTCCGATGAGGTAGATGATGGCGACGATCCTGAATGCGACGGACATTTCCACGTCCTGCTGCTTCCGAAAACGATGGCGCACGTTGGCATGCTCTGGCGCGCCGTCCGAAGCCGTCACCTCACCGGAACGGCCGCAGCTTCATGTGCCGATTGGAGTCCTTGTACAGCAGGTAGCGGAAGCGGCCGGGGCCGCCGGCGTAGCAGGCTTGCGGGCAGAAGGCGCGCAGCCACATGAAGTCGCCGGCCTCGACCTCGACCCAGTCGCGGTTGAGCTTGTAGACCGCTTTGCCCTCGAGCACGTAGAGGCCGTGCTCCATCACATGCGTCTCCAGGAACGGGATCACCGCGCCGGGCTCGAAGGTCACGATGTTGACGTGCATGTCGTGGCGGACGTCGAGCGGATCGACGAAGCGCGTGGTGGCCCAGCGGCCCTCAGTGCCGGGCATGCCGACGGGCGCGATCGTCGCCTCGTTGGTGACGAAGGCCTCGGGGAAGGGGATGCCGGGCACGGCCTCATAGGCCTTGCGGATCCAGTGGAAGGTCGCGGGCGCCGCGCTGTCGTTTGTCAGCGTCCATTTGCAGGACGGCGGCAGGAAGGCGTAGCCGCCCTTGGCCAGGCGATGCTCCGTGCCGGCGATGGTCAGCGCGATCTCGCCGCCAACGACGAACAGCACGCCCTCGGCTTCGGGATCGGGCTCGGGCTGGGTGCTGCCACCGCCGGGAGAGACCTCGACGATGTATTGCGAGAACGTCTCGGAGAACCCGGAGAGCGGCCGCGCGATCACCCAGGTCCGGGTCTTGTCCCAGAACGGCAGCGGCGAGGTGACGATGTCGCGCATCACGCCCTTGGGGATCACGGCGTAGGCCTCGGTGAACACGGCGCGGCCGGTGAGCAGGTCGGTCTGCGGCGGGTGGCCGCCATGCGGCACGAAGTAGTTCGGCTTGTCCATCGTCATCTCTCCTGCGCGCGGATCGGCAAGCCCGCGCGCCAACATTCAGGGAATGCTCAGGAGCAGCGGCTGCTCGAGCCACAGCTCCTCCAGATTGTCGGGGCCCATGCGGTCGACCACCATGAAGCGAGAGCCCGCGTCGAACACCAGGAGCGGATGATGCCAGACATTCCTGGCGTAGTTCACGCCCTGTTGGCCGCTCGCGGTGAAGGCGTAATAGCTCGCGGGATCGCGCGGATCATGGCACACCAGCACCAGCCAGGGGCGGTCCTGCAACGGCATGAACAGCTGCGTGCCGAGCGGATGCCGCTCCATCAGCTTGATCTCGATCGGCCGCGGCCGCGGCTTGGCCTCGAACAGGCTGATGTTCACGGCTGCGCCGCCCGACGCCACGTCGACCGCAGCAAGCCCGTTGCAGCGGCGCGCGAAACCCTGGTTGATCTCGATCGGGGCGGCGCCGGCGGTCTCGACGACGTCGCCGAAAGCGGCGAAGGCCGTTTTCGTCAGCGGCTGCGGCGTGAGCGTATGCATGTCCCCGCGCGCTCAGATGGCCTCGCCGCGCGCCGACGCGGCGGCATCGCGGATCGCGGCAATGTTACTGCGATAGGCCTCCGTCGTGCCGCCCTTGAACACGGCGGAGCCCGCGACGAACGCATTGGCGCCGGCTGCCGCGAGCGCACCGGCATTGTCGCGGCCGACGCCGCCATCGACCTCGATGTCGATCGGCCGGCCCGCGGTCATCGCGCGCAGATCCTGGACCTTGCCGATCGCCGAAGAGATGAACGCCTGGCCGCCGAAGCCGGGGTTGACCGACATGATCAGCACGAGGTCGACGAGGTCGAGCACATATTCGATGACGTTGAGCGGCGTCGACGGATTGAGCGAGACGCCGGCCTTCTTGCCGAGCGCGCGGATCGCCTGCAGCGAGCGATGCAGATGCGGGCCAGCCTCGGCATGCACCGTGATGTGATCGCAGCCGGCCTTGGCGAACGCCTCGAGATAGGGATCGCACGGCGTGATCATCAGATGCGCGTCGAAGATCTTGGTGGTGTGCGGACGCAGCGCCTTGATGACATCGGGGCCATAAGAGATGTTCGGGACGAAATGCCCGTCCATGACATCGAGATGGATCCAGTCGGCGCCGGCGGCGTCGACGGCGCGAACCTCCTCGCCGAGCTTGGAGAAATCCGACGCCAGAATCGATGGCGCAATGACGAGCGGACGCGGCGTGAAGGACTGGGTCATGGGCATCTATTCCAGTGCGAGCGGAGATGTCGCCGTATCATGCAGGGGCCGGTCCGGCAACGCGAGCGGGAAAAATCTGCCGGGCGCGGCACGAAGTGCCGGGCCAAGGCGGCCGCAACATTGCGAAATATCCGGACATATCAGCGGTTTGGCGTTGGCACGGGGCTTGCGACGCTGACGCCATCTGTTTCGCCGCCGCGTCTCGCGGCCTTGCGGGAGTTTCGTCATGTGGTTTGCACTGGGGGCCGCCTCGTCGGTCCTGGACGGCCTGCAGTCGCTCGGCTCGACCAAGTCCGGGTCGGGCAAGTCCGGTCATTCGGGCGGCAGCCTGTTCAGCCTCGGCGACAAGGGGGCGAGCAGCTCCGGCAATTTCAGCCCGTGGTCGAGCTCGAGCAGCAGCGGTTCGGGGCAGATCGCGCCGGAGACGATGAGCGCGTTGCTGGCCGCGCAGGGCCAGTCGGCAACGTCGTCGGACGCGAGCTCGTCGGGCAATCCGCTGCAGGACCTGTTCTCGCTGATCGACGGCGATGGCGACGGGCAGATCACCAAGTCCGAGTTCGAGAACGCGCTCGGCGCGGGCGGCACCAACGTCGCGAACGCCGACAAGGTGTTCGGCAAGCTCGATGCGAACAGCGACGGCAATGTCAGCATCGACGAGCTGTCCTCGGCGTTGCAGGGCTCCAGCGGCCGTCGTGGCCATCACCATCATCATCAGGCGGGAGCCGGCGGTTCTGGCAACGCGGCTGGCGCGGGTGCCGATGCGCTGATGCAGGCGCTGTCCGGCGCGTCGAGCTCGTCGTCAACCAACAGCGACGGGTCGACCACCACCACGATCACCTATGCCGACGGCTCCAAGGTGACGCTGACCACGCCGGCGGCCGCAACCGCATCAAGCGCGGCGACGTCCTCCTACAATCTCGTCGAGAAGCTGATCCGGCGCGAAGCCACGGCCATCTCGGCGGCATCCACGCCCACGACAGCAATTTCCGCCTGATTTCTGCGGGTCTGGCCCGTAGTTCTACCGGGACGAAAATTAGTCCGGTGGTCACGGCCGATCGCCCAACCTGCCGCGATGTCTATCCTTGGAGACGCTCCCGAGGGCGCTATCGCTGCGGAAACGATGACAAACGACGCCGTGTGGAATGGTGCCGCCAAGAACGTCGGGCTCGCAGTCGCGTGCGGGATCGGGCTGACTGTCCTTGCCAGCACGGGCGTGTTCTTTCTGCACGAGGCCCGCAACCAGGCTGTCACCTCCACGCGCTTCGACGAACTGAGTGCGCGCGTCGTCGATCAGTTGTCGAGCCGAATTCAGCTCTACGAATATGGATTGCGCGGTCTGCGGGGACTGGTGGTCGCAAGCGGCGGTCTGCCGCGCCAGGAGATCTTCAAGAAATACTCCTCGTCGCGCGATGTGGACGCCGAGTTTCCAGGCGCACGCGGCTACGGATTCATCAGGATCGTCCCGTCGGATCTGGCGGAGCAGTTCGTCGCGAATGTCAGGGCGGACGGGCGTACCGACTTCAAGATTCGCGAACTCAGCGCAAACCCCGGTCCCCGATTCATCATCGAACATATCGCACCGGAAGCGCGCAATGCGCAGGCCGTCGGTCTCGATATCGCGTCCGAGCCGACCCGGCGCGAGGCGGCGTCGGCCGCAATGCACAGCGGCGAGCCGAGGCTCACGGCGCCGATCACGCTGGTCCAGGCGTCGGGAAAGGCAGGCAGCGGATTCCTGTTCCTGCTTCCGATCTACCGGTCTGGACAACCGATCGATACGGCCGAGCAGCGGCGCGCCGCCGCAATCGGCTGGAGCTACGCGCCTCTCGTCATCGACGAAATCATTGCGAGCTCCCGAATTCTCACGGGCGAGTTCGCGCTGTCGATGTCAGACAAGACCGACGGCAAATCTGCGACGTTCTACGGGGCGTCGGTGTCCGAAAACGAAGGCATCCGCCGAAACCTGCCGTTGAGCATCTATGGACGCAACTGGGAGGTCGAGCTCCGTGCTCTGCCGCCGTTCGTCACGCAACTCAACTTCGTTCATCCGATCACGTCAGCGGCGACGGTTCTGGTGATGGGATCGCTGTCGACGTGGCTGATAGGCCTCCATCTGTCGTCGCTCAGCCGCCGGCAGCGCGCGTGGTTGGAAAGATCGCGGCTTGCCTCGATCGTCGCCCAGTCCAGCGATGCCATCGTCGCAACGACATTGACCGGGGAAGTGACGGACTGGAATCCAGCGGCAGAGAAGCTCTTCCTCTATTCGGCTTCGGAAGCGCTGGGGCGACGTCTGTCGGAGCTCATCGTTCCCGAAGACCTCGTCGAGGAGCTCGATGACGCGATAGCTCGCCTGCTTGAAAGCAGGTCGTCGGTGAATTTGACGACGCAGTGGCGCTCGAAGGACGGCAGGACGCTCGACATGGTCGTCAACTTGTCGCCGATCCGGTCTGAGAACGGCGACGTCGTCGGCATCGGCACGTCGGCCCGCGACATGACGTCATACGTCGCGGCCCAGCGGGAGGTGAAGATTCTCAACGAGTCCCTCGAGCAACAGGTGATCGCAAAGACAGCCGAGCTGAACACGATCATCGATGCGATCCCGAGCCGCATCGCCTATTGGGACAACCAGCTCCGGTGCGGATTCGCCAACAAGGCTTATCTCGACTGGCACGGCCGAACGATGGAGTCCCTCGCCGATGAGACCATGGTCTCCGTGCTGGGAGATGAGCTTTTCGCGCAGAACGAGCCGTTCGTCAGGGCTGCGCTCGCAGGTGTGGCAAAGAACTTCGAGCGCGACGTCACCAAATCTGACGGAACCTTCAATCACGTCTGGGCCAACTACGTTCCGCAGTTCGACGACGCTGGCACGGTCCTGGGCTTCTTCGCGCTGATTACCGACGTCACGCCGCTCTGGGAAGCCGAGCAGCGGCTCGAGGCGAGCGAGGCTCGCTACCGGCTGCTGGCCGACAACAGTGCCGACATGATCTTCCAGCTCGACCGCGATCTGGTCCGTCGCTATGTGTCGCCGACATCGCTGCGCATCCTGGGGTATGAAGCCTCCGAACTCATTGGCAGGGTGCCCGAGGGGCGAGTCCATCCAGACGATGCCGAACACGTGGCACAGGTCTATCAATCATTGTTGGCGGGAAACTTGGAGCACGGCTCGATCGTGCACCGGGTCCGCCACCGGGACGGCCGATGGCTCTGGGTGGAAACGTCTTTGCAGGCGTTGCGGGACTCCGCGACCGGCGCCGTCAATGGTATCCTCGGGGCACTGCGCGACATCACCGAGCGCAAGGCGATCGAGGCCGAGTTGCAGGCTGCAAAGCAGGCGGCGGAGCTTGCGGCGCGGACCAAGGGCGAGTTCCTCGCCGCGATGAGTCACGAGTTGCGTACACCGTTGAACAGCATCATCGGCTTCTCGCAGCTGATCCTCGAGAGCGATGCGCCGAAGGATTCTCTGAACGAGCATCGGACGAAGCTGATTCACGACGCCAGCGAGACGCTGCTCTCGATCGTGAACGACGTTCTCGACATTTCCAAGCTCGATGCGGGACGCTTCGATCTCGATTGCCGCAGTTTCTCGCTTCGAGCTCTCCTCGAAAGCACACTCGAGCTCCTCAAGCCGGAAGCCGAGTCGAAAGGCCTCGATCTCGTTGCCCATGTCGATGCCGAGGTGCCGAACTCGGTGGTCGGAGATGACGCACGGTTGCGTCAGGTCCTGCTCAATCTGGCGTCGAACGCCCTCAAGTTCACGTCGCAGGGTGGCGTTACGGTGACGATCACCGGATCGGGAGATCCGGCGGGCGTCGCGAAGCTTCGGGTCGGCGTGCGAGACACGGGCATCGGAATTCCCGACTCGGCGAAGCACTTGATCTTTCAGAAGTTCAGCCAGGTCGACGGGACGATTGCGCGGCGCTATGGCGGCACCGGGCTGGGTCTCTCGATCTGCAAAGCGCTGGTTGAGCGGATGGGCGGCAGCATCGGGTTCGACAGCAAGGAGGGGGAGGGATCCGAGTTCTGGTTCGTCCTCGAGCTCCCGCTCGGAGCACCGGAAGAGGAGCGGTCGAAGGTCGGCGAGCCGAGCGGCGGGAGCGTGGAGAGCCGCCCGGCGACGATTCTGCTCGCGGAGGACCATCCCCTCAATCAGGAGCTTGCCGTCGCCATCATCAGCAACAAGTGGGGCCACCATGTTGATGTCGTCGGCAATGGCAGCGAGGCTCTGGAAGCGGTCCGCCGCAAGCACTACGATATCGTGCTGATGGATGTGCAGATGCCGATCCTCGACGGTGTCGAGGCGACGGCGCGGATCCGAGCGCTGGGAGGCCGCTACGCCACCCTTCCGATCATTGCGATGACCGCTGCGGTGCTGGTCGATCAGGTGGAAAGCTTCAGACGCGCCGGCATGAGCGACCACGTCGGCAAACCGTTCCGGCCGGCCGAGCTGAAACGAATCCTCGACCGGTGGCTCCAGGTCGAGCATTCCGGGACCCTGGCTATATCCGATCCCAAGCAAAGCGCTCTGTGATGTCTCCGGCGCGCTGCGGAGACCTTCGGCGGCTCGGCCATTTGTTTTGTCGCGAGCACGTCGTTGTCTTCTCCTGCCCGTGAGCGCGAAGCTCATCCGACATGGTGCTCTGAGAGGCTTGGAGAAGACGAACTTGGACGCACACGCTATCGGCCAAAGCGCTCATGCCAAGAGGGCAGCGCGCCGCTGGCATGCAGCCGCTTGGCGTGATAGACGCCGCGCGCAATCGCGCGGGCGAGCACGTTCGCCGCGATCATGCCGAGCTCGCTCAGCTCGACCAGCGGCTCGATCGGCTTCGCGCCAGTCGCGGCCGCGAACACGATGTCGCCGTCGAGCGGCAGATGCACCGGATAGATCGCCCGCGCCATGCCGGTCTGCGCCATCATCGCGAGCCGCTTGGCCTGCGCCTTGGTCAGGAGGGCGTCGGTCACCACCAGCGTGATCGTGGTGTTTTCGGACGCCGACGGAGCAGGGCCGCCCTTCAGCCGCATGGCGAGCATGTCCGGCGTAAAGCTCGGGGGCAGGCCGCGGCCGCCGAACTCGCCATCCACCTCGTAGGGGGCGGCCCAGAACCACGGACCGTCGCCGACCGTGACGCTGCCCACGGCATTCACCACCGCGATGGCCGCGACCTTGATGCCGTTGCCGCTCGTCGCCGAGGCCGAGCCGAGGCCGCCCTGGAGATTGGCCGTGGTGGCGCCCAGACCGGCGCCGACGCTGCCGAGCGCGAAGGTGGTGTCGGCGGCGGCCGCCGCCGCGTAGCCGAGCTCGCGATACGGCGCGTAGCGCCCCCATTGCTTGTTGCCGCCGTTGAGCAGGTCGAAGACGATCGCGCCCGGCACGATCGGGACCAGCGCGTCGCGCACGGCAAAGCCGCGGCCCCGCTCGGCGAGCCAGGCCTGGATGCCGCTCGCCGCCTCCAGCCCGAACGCCGAGCCGCCCGACAGCGCGATGCCATCGATCCGCTCCACGGTATTGACGGGATCGAGCAGGGCGTCCTCGCGCACCCCAGGCCCGCCGCCGCGAATGTCGATGGCGGCGACCGCCGGCTGATCGAACAGGATCGCCGTCACGCCGGAGGCGAGCGCGGCGTCATCGGCATGGCCGGCGCGGACGCCGGGGATGTCGGTCAGGAGGTTCTGCACGTCGCCCTCGATGCTGGTCGTGATGATCGATGGATAGCGTGGCCGACGCCCTGGCTCAATGCAACATGGCGCATCCCCATAGCCCGGATGAGCGCAGCGACATCCGGCTTCTCACGAGCTGCCTGCGGTGAACCCGGATCTCGCTGCGCTCATCCGGGCTGCGCGCCGCTCTGCCTCTCCAGAGCAATGCGGATCATGCGGGCGAGCTCGGGCTTACGGTAGGGCTTGGGGAGCAGCAGCACACCGGCGTCGAGGCGGCCGTGGTGCACGATCGCATTCTCGGTATAGCCCGAGGTGAACAGCGTCTTCAGCGTCGGCCTGCGTGCGCAGGCGGCGTCGGCGAGCTGCCGCCCGTTCATGCCGCCGGGCATGATGACGTCGGTGAACAGCAGATCGATCTCCGGATGCTGCTCGAGCACGGCCAGCGCCTCGGCGGCATCGGCTGCGGCAAGGGTCGTGTAGCCGAGGCTCGTGACCTGGGTGACCGCGTGCTGACGCACCAGCGGATCGTCCTCGACGATCAGGATCGTCTCGTCACCGCCCGTTGCGTCGGGCAAACGCCGATCCTCGGCCATCGTCGGCGCCGAGGTCGAGCGCGGCAGATAGAGCTTGATCGAGGTGCCGTGGCCGACCTCGCTGTAGACCTTGATGTGGCCGCCGGACTGCTTGACGAAGCCGAACACCATGCTCAGCCCAAGCCCGGTGCCCTTGCCGACGCCCTTGGTCGAGAAGAACGGATCGAACACCTTGTCGAGATAGGCCGGCGGGATGCCGCAGCCGGTGTCGCTGACCGCGATCATGACGTAGTCGCCGACCGTGACCTCGGTGTTTGCGTTGGCGTAATCCTGGTCGAGCGTGACGTTCGCCGTCTCCAGCGTCAGCTTGCCGCCTTGCGGCATGGCATCGCGCGCATTGAGCGCGAGGTTGACGACGGAGGTCGCGAGCTGGTTCGGATCGGCCAGCGCGGTGCACGGGGCGGCGCAGAGGATCCGCTCGATTTCGATGTGCTCACCGAGTGTCGGCCGCAGCAGCGCGGCGGTCTCGATCATGAGCGCATTGACGTCGAGATCGAGGGGCTGCAGCGGTTGCTTGCGGGCGAAGGCCAGCAACTGCCGGGTCAGATGCGCGCCGCGGTCGGCGGAGTCGTCGATGAGCCGGGCAATCGCGGCAAGCTCCGGTCGCTCGCCCACGGCGTCGGCCAGAATTGCGATGCTGCCGGTGATGACGGTCAGGATGTTGTTGAAGTCGTGGGCGATGCCCCCGGTGAGCTGGCCGACGGCCTCCATCTTCTGGGCCTGACGGAACTGCGCCTCGGCGATGCGCTTCTCGGTGAGATCGCGGCCGATGAAGAAATGCCGCTGCACCGGCTCCGACCAGCTTGCCATCCAGTTCAGCTCGACTCCGCGGCCTTCCTTGTGCAGCAGCTGTGCCTCGAAATTGTGGACGTCTCGGCCGCGGCGGCAGTCGCGCATCTGGCTCCGCACGGCCTCCAGCTCCGGCGGATAGACGAAGTCGCTGGCGTTGCGGCCGACCATTTCCTCCGGGCGGTACCCGAGGATCGCCCGTGCGCTCGGGCTGACCTGCATCAAATTGCCGCGGGAATCTGCGATCAGGATCAGATCCTGGGAGGTCTCGAAGATCCGCCGCCGCTCCTCGGTTTCCCGGGTCAGCGCATTGCGGGTGCGCTTGCTCTCGGTGATGTCGCGCGCGACCTTCGAGGCGCCGATCACGGTGCCGCGCGCGTCGAGGATCGGGGAGATGCTGAGCGAGACTTCAATCTCGCGGCCCTCCTTGTGACGGCGCACTGTCTCATGATGCTCGATCTTCTCGCCGCCACCGATCAGGCCGAGGATGCGATCGACCTCGCCGCGCCGCTCAGGCGGAACGATGAGGCCGATGTCGTTGCCAAGCGCGTCGTCGGCGCCGTATCCGAACAGCTGCTCGGCAGCCCGGTTCCACGACGTGATCTTGCCGTGCAGGGTCAGCGTGATGATGGCGTCGTTGGAGGATTCAACCACGGCGCTGAACAGCCGCTCGCGCGCGATGAATCGAGCCCGCTCGCTTTCGTTCTGGCGGCGCTGCTGCTGCAAGAGATGTGTCAGGCGTCTCTGCAGGCCGACATTGTCGGCGAGGAGAACGCCCAGCACGAAGCTCGCCGCGAACAGCCCGTAGGTGCGGCCGGCATAATAGCCGAGATCGAACCGGGCCGCATTGAGCAGCGAGGACAGCGAGAGATCGAACAGCCAGGCGCACAGCACCACCATCACCCAGAGGTCGAGAACGCTATGCTGCCGCCGCAACGCCAGCACCACCAGGGCGGCGAATGTCGCGCACCAGATGGCGCCCACCATCACCCTCAGCGCAAGCGTCGCGGCACTGCCGTCGAGAAGGACGGGCAGGGCGGCCTCGCGGGTGATCACGATCCAGCTGAGCGCCGCCAGCGAGATCGCAACGCCAAGGATGGCGAACGTCAGTGACGCCGCAATCGAGCCCGCGGGCCGGCTATTTCTGCCGAGAGCGTAGGCGAGGACGAACAGCGGGAATGCGCCATGCCAGATCATGTAGATCCAGACCGCGCCCTGTGGTCCGGCACCGAACAGCCCGGTCGGCGAGTACAGGCCGGGGAACACAAGCGTGTGCAGCAGCGCGGCCGGACCCGTGAACAGATAGCCGGACGCAAGCCACGCCAAGGCCCGCGAGCGCAGCAGCACGAATTGGGAGAACAGCAGGAACGCCGTGATCAGGTCGTTCAGCGCCAGCGCCGACTGATAGCTCGCGACGAACGCCGGCGCCGCCGGCAGTTGCACCTTTGCGTAGGGCGCGACAACGGCGAAGAGCACAGCTGAGACCGTCACCGCAGCGAGGGCTGCGAGTTGGTCTCGACGTGTTGCAGTGGAAGCCGACAGAAGAACTTCGCGGGTATCCTCGATGCTCTGCATCTCCAAAGTCCTGCGCACC
>NZ_CAFI01000192.1 GCF_000239775.1 Bradyrhizobium sp. ORS 375 | reverse complement strand
CCGCAGCCGGAGCTGCTCGACCAGCTGATGGCGGCGAAATCCGCCGCGCTGGAGCTGCGTCCCGAGCCGCCTCCTCCTGAGGTCAGCGAGGAGGAGCTCGCCGAGCGCCGTGCTCGCGTCGAGCGCGTGCTGCGCGCGGTCTTGGCCGAGCCCGATGCCGGCTTCCGTGCCGTCGGCGTGCTCTACCAGGAGTTCGTCGTTCGCTGCCGCATCGAGGGGCTGGGCACCGCGGTGCCCGACCTCAACGAATTCCGCCGCATGCTCACCCGCGCCCGCGCCGGCCTCGGCGGCGACGACACGGCTGATGACGCCGGCTGGCAGGACGTCACCTTGCGCGCGTCGCTGCTGCCCGAGGACATGCAGGGCGTGTTCATGATGATCGCCCGCGCGGCGAAGGATGGCCGCCCGTGCCCAAGCGATGCCGCGATCGCACGTGCGTACGGCTCGCATTCGCTGCGCCGGGCGCAGCGGCTTTTGACCTATATCGAGGACCAGGGCCTGATCGTCTGCCAGCTCGATGGCGCCGGCCGCCGCATCGTCACCCTGGTCGAGCTCGCCTGGGCCACCGCGCCCGGCGATCCCAATGCCGACGATGCCGAGCAAGGTCTCGTCACCTCGTCGTCGTGAGGATGCGCCCGGATCGCTCCGGACGTCGATTGTTGATCCGCGATGAGATCGCGGCGATCTTGCCCATCGCCGGATGGGTGATGCTGGACCAGCCGTTCTCGACGTGACCGGCGAGTTGCCGGCTGAGATTGGCGTCGCTGACCAAGGAGCACTCGCGCCGACACCGGCCGCCGTCGCCATCAGGATCAGCATCGCCCTTGCGCTGGAGCCGAAAAGCTGAATGATCCCTTCGTTTTGAGGCGATGGCAGGCCCGGTTGGCCACCGGCCGGACGCCTTGCGTTGTTGAGGGTTCTTTGCCGATGCCGAGGTTGACGCCGCTGGCAGCAGGCGTGCCAGGATGGATTTGGCTGCAGGCCGCGTCCCATGCCGTCATCGCCTGCGCCTTTTTCACGATTGCCGCCGTGATCGGCATGTTTCTGTGGCGACGCTGGCGCGACGTGCTGTTTCGCGGGGTCATCGCCGGGCTGGCCGGCTATGCCGCGGTCTGCGGCATCGGACGTATTGTTGCGATCGCCGGTCTCTGGATGCCGACCGCCGGCGCCAGCACCGTGATCGACGCCTTGCTGGCCCTCCTGTCGTTCGGCCTCATCGCCATCATGCTGAAGATCCTGCCGCAACTTCTGGTGCTGCCGACACGCATTACGTTGCAGAAAGCGTATGCGCAGCTCGAGGAGGAGGTCCGGCAGCGCCGCGCCGCAGAGGCCATGGTGCGGCGGTTCCAGGAGATCGAGGCCAACGAGGCCCAGGTGCGCCAGGCGCAGAAGATGGAGGCGATCGGCCAGCTCACCGGCGGCGTCGCGCACGACTTCAACAACATCCTGACCGTCATCACCGGCACGATCGAGATCCTCGCCGATGCGGTCAAGGACAAGCCGCAACTCGCCGGTATCGCCGCCATGATCAGCGCCGCCGCCGAGCGCGGCGCCGACCTGACCCGGCATCTCCTCGCCTTCTCGCGCCGTCAGCCGCTGCAGCCGCGCGCCACCGACATCAATGCGCTCGTGGTCGATGCCGCGCGCCTGCTGCGGCCGACGCTCGGCGAGCAGGTCGAGATCGAGTCGATGCTGGCGCATGACAGCGCCCCGGCGCTGATCGATCCCAGCCAGCTCTCGACCGCGATCCTCAATCTCGCGCTCAATGCGCGCGATGCGATGCCCGATGGCGGCAAGCTGACTCTGGAGACCAAGAACGTCACGCTCGACGAGGACTATGCGCAGCTGAACCGCGACGCCAAGCCTGGCAACTACATCATGATCGCCGTCAGCGACACCGGCCAGGGCATCCCGACGACGCTGCTCGACAAGGTGTTCGAGCCGTTCTTCACCACCAAGGACGTCGGCAAGGGCTCGGGCCTCGGGCTCAGCATGGTCTATGGCTTCGTCAAGCAGTCGAACGGCCATGTCAAGATCTACAGCGAGGAGGGCCACGGCACGACCGTGAAGCTCTATCTGCCGCGCGCGGCGAATGCGCCGGAGCTGCCGGCCGCCGAGAACGGCCGTCCGGCAGTCGCACGCGGCGACGAGACCATCCTGATCGTCGAGGACGACGCGCTGGTGCGCGACTACGTAGTCGCCCAAGTGCGCCGGCTCGGCTATCGCACGCTGTCGGCGAGCAACGCCGCCGAGGGCCTTGCGATCATCGACAGCGCCGAGCGCATCGACCTGCTGTTCACCGACGTCATCATCCCCGGCGGCAAGAACGGCCGCCAGCTGGCCATCGAGGCCGAGAAGCGACGCCCCGGGCTGAAGGTGCTGTACACCTCGGGCTACACGGAGAATGCGATCGTGCATCATGGCCGGCTCGACGCCGACGTGTTGCTGCTGGCGAAGCCCTATGTCAGCGCCGATCTCGCCCGCATGATCCGGACCGCGCTGGAGGCGTGAGGGCTATCGCCGGAGTGACCTCCTGGATGTGCCACGCCAGGCGCGTCACACTCAGTGTCGTCCCGGCCTTGAGCCGGAAGCCATAACCCCAGGAAGAAGTTTGAGGCACGATGGTAGATCCATCTCGCCCAATCATCACCGACGGTGGCTATGGGTCCCGGCTCAAGGCCGGGACGACAGCGGGGGGTTTGGCTCGCACCTCCCGTCACACCGCCTGCCGAGGCCGCACCGGCTGAAGACACGACATCTTCGTCCCGCGGCACAATTCATGCGTGACGCGCATGCGGGAATTGCCCGTCGGGCACATGCGGCAGGAGCGTGCGATTCTCTCTTGACGAGCCTAGTCCGGGGACGACGCTCGCCTCAGGCTTTCCGACGGCGTCTCGCCATAGACCTTTCGATATTCCTTGGCGAAGTGTCCCGGGTTGCCGAAGCCGCAGCGCAAGGCGATCGACATCACCGTCGCTCCCGGCTCCGGAGTGGATAGCATGCGGCGCGCATGCTGCATCCGGATCTGCTTGATCCTCTCGCCGAGCGATATGCCACTGCTGGAAAAGTACTGATAGACGGCGCGAGGACTGATGCCGAACTGTGCCGCCAGCTGCTCGATCGACGTCTTCTGCTGCCAGTGCATCTCGACATGATCCAGCATGCGGCGGATCGGCTCGGGCATGTCCTGGGCCTGCTCCCGGCGCGGCGCAGTCATGTCCACGGCAGCGCCGACGAGATGCAACCGCTCGTCCGACGGGCTGTAGACGCAGGTGCCCATGCCGCGCACCCAGCGCGTCGGGCCGTTACCGTCGATGACCCGATACTCGCGGGTATACCCGGTCCGCTTGGCGACCGCCCTGCGAATGGCCTCCTCGAGGCCGGCGCGATCCTCCTGATGCACGCCGTTCAACATCTCGACGAGCGAGTCCGTGGCCGCCGCTCCGGTGTCCGACCGGCGGTCCTCCGTCGCGATAATCAGGTTGAACGTCGAGAGGCCCGCGAGCTTTTCCGCCGCCTCCAGCTGGGTCTCGAGGATCTTGGTCGCGGTGATGTCTTCGACGACGGCGCAGAACCACTTCATGCGGCCGTCGGCATTGCGGATGGGATTGACCATCACCCGCCCCCAGACGACGCTGTCGTCTGGCCGGACATACCGTTTCTCCATCCGGTAGCCGTCGATCTCGCCCGCGAGCAGCTTCTCGTGCTGCGCGCGGTTGCTCTCCCGGTCCTCAGGAAATGTCAGATCGAGGAAGCTGATATGCTGACGCCGCAACTGCTCCAGGGGGTAGCCCAGGATCCGGCAGCATTCGGCGTTTGCAAAACGGATGCACCCGGTCTCGATCTCGACGATCGAGATGCCCACGCCGAGGCTGTCGAGAAAGACCCGCGGCAGCTCGACCATCTCAGCGACGTCTTGCTCTGTCATGTCGAACATCGAGGTTGAGACCCTGCTCAACCTAGCGGTCGACGCATCGCTGTTCTTGATCTGGGGCAACCGATCCCTGCGACACTTTGCGATCTTGAAGGTATTGCCCGACGCCT
>NZ_CAFI01000193.1 GCF_000239775.1 Bradyrhizobium sp. ORS 375 | reverse complement strand
GCCGCGCGCCCGTGGCGGCCAGCTCGCGGGCGATCCCCGCGCCAATGCCGCTCGAAGCCCCGGTAATCAGGATGACCTTGTCCATGTTCAACTCCCGTCAGTTGGTGACGGGCGGAAGCTAGGTTGCCGGCATTGTCACGGCAATTTGCCCAATGCTTGCCTCGGTGGTAAGAATTTCTAACCAATGCGGATCGACAAGAACATCATCGAGCTGTTCGTGGCGGTGGCCGATGCCGGAAGCTTCCGCCTTGCCGCGGACCGGCTGGGCGTGACGCGGTCTGCCGTCAGTCAGGCCATGGGCAGGCTGGAGGACCATCTCGGGATTTCCCTGGTCAGCCGGACGACCCGCAGCTTCAGCCTGACCGAGGCGGGACGCCGTTTCTATGCGGACGTCGCGCCGGCGATCGGCGCGCTGAATGCCGCCGCCGAGCAGATCGGCGACAAGGCCGGGCCGCCGTCCGGCCTGCTGCGGCTGGCCGTGTCCTCTATCGCCGAACGCTTCATCTCCGGGCAATTGCTGGCCGCGTTCATGCGAGCCTATCCCGCGATCGAACTGGACATCACCATCACCGACGACACCTTCGACATCGTCGCCGAGCACTACGACGCGGGGGTGCGCCTCGGAGAAGTCATCGCGCAGGACATGATCGCTGTCCCGGTGTCCGGAGATCAGAGGCAGCTGGCGTTTGCCGCACCGAGCTATCTGGAAGCGCACGGCACGCCGGCGCACCCGCGCGATCTGATCCACCATGCCTGCATCGGCTGGCGGCCCGCGCCGCTGGCCGCGCCCTATCGCTGGGAGTTCACCGAAGCGGGCAGGGACTTCAATGTCGAGGTGAAGCCCAGCCTGACGACCAACGACATGTTGTTGATGATCCGCACCGCATGCGCGGGCGGCGGCATCACCTTCGGCATGGAGGAGACGTTCCAGCCCTACGTCGCGCGCGGAGAGCTGGTGCCTCTGCTCGAAAACTTCTCCGCGCCGTTCGCCGGATTCTACCTGTACTTTCCGAGGCGTCGGAACCTGGCGCCCAAGCTCCGCGCGCTCATCGATCATGCGAGGCGGGGGCTATGACAGCAGCGACTTCTTCATCAGCCTGTAGCCCGGATGAGCGCAGCGACATTCGGGTTCGCCGACACAGCTCGTGAGACCCTGGTTATCGCTATCGCTCCTCCGGGCTACAAAGCTCCCTAGGCTCGCGGCGTCGCGAGCCAGTCCCGCCAGAACTGTTCCTGCTCCGTAACCGAAGCAGGGACGACATCCGGCCCCTCGGAAAAGATGTCGACGAGATCTTCCCGTCGGGCGTGTCGGCCCATGGTCATCCTGTAGGCCTTGAGACCCTGACCCATGTCTCGCGCCATCCCCGACGGGTACACGTTCAGACTGGCGCCATACCAGAATGGCATGAGGCCATCTTCGGCCAGCACGCTCCGCAGGTCGCAGAGCGCCTGGAAGAAATCGGTCGCAGTGCTTTCGATGGTCCGATCTCTGTAGTCGCAACTGAGCCGACAGAGGTTGTCATCATCAAGCAAGGTGAAGACCGCTGTCTCACCATCAAGGCCGCCGACCAGGCGCAATCTGTGCTGCTCTTCCATGACCGATCCTTAAAACGGACGATTCAGACCATGATGTCGGCAATGAGTCCATCGCGATGTAGCCCGGATGAGTGCAGCGACATCCGGATTCGGCGAAGCGGCGCGTGAGACCCCGGATATCGCTGCGCTCATCCGGGGCTTACGAAGTGGCTAACGCCATCTCCCCACCTGCGACGACAGGTGAGCGGGACGAAAATATCGTTTCCTTTTTTCAGAAATCGTGCTATACGCAGCCATCCCGTTCCGAGCAGAGGGGCGTAGCGCGCGATCGTCACGACACGTGGGACGGGGAAGCGATGGACGCTGGGACGGCGTGCGACGAACGCTTGGCCCGCGGACATGAAGTCGTGTGGTCCTGACCTCCCGGTGCCGAGGTCAAGTCGACGGCAGCGCTCGCGCGTTGCGTCGATGACGGGGTCAACAAGCCGGTCCCCGGGGAGAGCCCGATATAAATGTTAAAACCGTCGCGCGGGGAATGCCGGATGTTCGGCTGAACCTGTGGTGACTGCCGCCTGCTTTTTTTCTGCAGGCGGGCCATGGGTGAGGCCGTCACCCGGCATTCCCCGCGCCCTCTCGCGTTTGGACAGGGCACCGCGATCGCACAGCTCGGGCGTGATTCGCCGCGAGAACGAGAGGTCGTGCCGCCGGCGGATTGGCCGCGCTGAAAAACCCCTTGCTCCGGCTCGCCTGGTTTGATGTTGCTCAAATTCCGCGCGAAGCCCACCTGTACGGTGGAACCGGGAGGACACGGGTGCTGCTGGCGATCTTCACCGACATCCATGCCAATCGGCAGGCTTTTGCGGCCTGCCTGGAGGCGGCGCGCGCCCGTGGCGCCGAGCGCTTCATCTGCCTCGGCGACATCGTCGGCTATGGCGCCGATCCGGAATGGTCGGTCGATACGGTGATGGAGATCGTCGCCGAGGGTGGGCTGGCGGTGCGCGGCAACCACGACAATGCCGTTTCGACGGCGAGCGAGAGCATGAATGCCGAGGCGCAGGCGGCGATGGAGTGGACGCGCGGTCGGCTCAGCGCCGAGCAGCGACGCTTTCTGGCCGAACTGCCGATGAGCGTCGGTGACGACGACCGGCTGTTCGTGCATTCGGAGGCGTCGAGCCCGACGCGCTGGCGCTACATTCAAAGCTCGGCCGACGCCGCCCGCAGCATGATCGCGACCGAGGCCGCGGTGACGTTCTGCGGTCACATCCACCGTCCGGCGCTGTATTCGATGTCCGCCACCGCCAAGATGACCAGCTTCACACCGACCGCCAACATGCCGGTTCAGCTGCTGCGCGGCCGGCAATGGCTCGCCGTAGTCGGCTCGGTCGGCCAGCCGCGCGACGGCGATCCGGCTGCGTCCTTCGTGACGTTCGATACGAAGACGCGCGATCTGACCTATTGCCGCGTGCCCTATGACGTCGAGACGGCGGCGCAGCGCATTCGTGACAACGGCCTGCCGCCCTGGCTGGCGCAGCGGCTGTCGATGGGACGCTAGACCATGCCGAGATCAAAGCTTCAGCCGGGCGTCGTGATCGACGGCTTCACGGTCGGCGACTGCGTGCATTCCGGCGGCATGGCGACGTTGTGGAGCGTCACGCGCCCGGATATCGACCGGCCCATCCTGATGAAGGTGCCGCGCGTCTCCGAGGGCGAGGACCCTGCGGCGATCGTCAGCTTCGAGATGGAGCAGATGATCCTGCCGAAGCTGTCGGGTCCGCATGTGCCGGCGTGCTTCGGGACCGGCGATTTCGCCACGCAGGCCTATGTCGTGATCGAGCTGATCCCGGGCGAGACGCTGTACAAGCGGCTGCCCGAGCTGCCGCTGCCCTACGAGGAGGCGCGGGTGCTGGTGGCGAAGATCGCGACCGCGCTGGCCGATCTGCACCGGCAGCACGTCATCCATCACGACATCAAGCCGTCCAGCATCATGTTCCGTCCCTCGGGAGAGGCGGTGCTGATCGACTACGGCCTGTCCTGCCACAAGCACTTGCCGGATCTGCTGCAGGAGGAATTCCGCCTGCCTTACGGCACCGCACCCTACATGGCGCCGGAGCGCATGATGGGCACGCGCAGCGATCCGCGCAGCGACATCTTTTCGCTTGGCGTGCTGCTCTACTTCTTCACCACGGGCGTGCGGCCGTTCGGCGAGACCGAGACCTTGCGCGGCATGCGCCGGCGGCTGTGGCGCGATCCCTATCCGCCGCGGCAGTTGAAGCCGGACTATCCGCCCTGGCTGCAGGAGATCGTGCTGCGCTGCCTGGAGATCGAGCCGGTCTGGCGCTATCCGACCGCGGCACAGCTCGCCTTCGATCTTGGCAATCCCGATCAGGTCAAGCTGACGGCGCGTGCGGAGAAGCTGAAGCGCGACCCGATCACGACGGTGTGGCGGCGCCGCTTCAACCGCGGCCTGGTGCAGCCGGAAACGAAGCCGTCCGATGTGGCGTTGCAGATCGCGTCCAGCCCGATCGTGGCGGTCGCGATCGACACGTCCGAGGGCGGCGAGGAGCTGAATGGCGCGCTGCGCGTCACCGCCGAGCGCATCCTCGCCACCTTGCCGTCGGCGCGGCTCGCCTGCGTCAACGTGCTGAAGCTCGGACGGCTGACCATCGACCGTACGCTCGACGAGGACGGCAACAACAAGCACATCGACCGCATGGTCGCGCTGAAGCACTGGGCGACGCCGCTCAAGCTCGATGCCAGTCGGCTCACGGTGCACGTGCTCGAAGCGGTCGATCCGGCGGCGTCGATCATCGAGTTCGCCGAGGTCAACCAGGTCGACCACATCATCATCGGCGCCCGCCGCGACTCCGTGCTGCGCAGCCTGCTGGGCAGCGTGTCTGCGAAGGTCGCGG
>NZ_CAFI01000194.1 GCF_000239775.1 Bradyrhizobium sp. ORS 375 | reverse complement strand
GACAGCAACGGCAACTACACGAGCAATGCGATCGGGGCCGTGGCAGGCAGCTCGGCATCTCTCGAGGCCCTGGAGGCCAGCTTCCACCAGGACCTGAACGGCGACGGCACCATCGGAATTCCGGTGTCCGTCAGCGCGGTGAACTCGACTGCCATGACCGCCAACACGTCGGACGTCGCCGACCTCCTCGCCGCACGGGCCTTCGGCGGCAATGTCGTCGGCTTTGGCAGCACCGCAGCCCAGATCGACCTGAAGAGCATCGCCTTCACGTCGCTGCAGACGCATTTCGACGAGGCGAGCGGGGTCCTGTCGCTGAGCGACGGGACGAACAGCTCATCGCTGCACTTCGTCGGTCCGCTGTCGCCGGAGAATTTCCACTTCGCCGCGGATGGCCAAGGCGGCACTTTGATCTCCAACGCGACGGCGCAAGGCGCCGGTGCGGCGTCCCAGACGGTGTCGCTGCAGGGTCACGACACCTTCGTGTTCGCCGCGCATTTCGGCCAGGTGAACATCGCCGACTTTACGCTCGGCACCGACAAGATCGTGCTCAGCCAGAGCCTCTTCGCCGACCAGTCGGCGTTGCAGTCAGCGATCCATGACGATGCGGCGGGCAACGCCGTGATCACCGATGCGGCACTGGACACCATCACGATCCAGCACGTGTCGGCCGCCGAGTTGCTGTCGCACCTGTCCAGCTTCCACCTGGTCTGAGACCCGCGGCGTTACAGACCGCGACAGGGTTGACCACCGCCGGGCCTCCGGCGGTTGGTTCATGACCGCCGGCAAAGCAGATAACGGCTCGCGCCAGGGCGTGTCTTGGCCTATACGGCCTTCGACCGCCTGAGACCGTGAGTTTGATGCCCCCGCCCCGCTCCGCTTCGCCGCGCCGCCTGCTTTATGTGGCCAACGAGGATTTCGCGTTCCTGATGCACCGGCTGCCGATGGCGCGCGCGGCGCGCGATGCCGGCTACGAGGTGCATGTCGCGACCAACGTCAACGCGGGCGCCGCCGCGATCGCGGCCGAGCGCTTCGTGCTGCATCCGATCCCGTTCCGGCGCGGCGGGCTGTCGCCATCATCAGCCATGCCCACGGTCCGCGCGATACGCGCCGTGGAAGCGGCGATTCAGCCCGACATCGTGCACCACTCGGGGCTTCAGGCGAGCGTGCTCGGCTCGCTCGCGGCGCTCGGACGCGCCACCCCCGTCGTCAACGCCATGACCGGCATGGGCTACGTCTTCACGTCGTCGAGCCGGCGCTCGCGGCTGCTCAAGCAGGGCCTGCTGTGGCTGCTGCCAAAGCTGATGAACCGGGCGCCGAGCTGCGTGCTGGTGCAGAATCCGGACGATCGCGATGCGCTGCAGGCGATGGGCGTCCGCCCCGACAAGATCACGCTGATCCCCGGCTCCGGCGTCGACACCGACCGCTTCCAGCCGCTGCCCGAGCCGGAGGGGCCGATCACCTTCGGCTTCGCCGGGCGGCTGCTGACCGACAAGGGCATCCGGGCCTTGGTCGCTGCCCACCGGATGCTGCGCCAGCAGGGCCGCGACGACCTGCTGCTGATCGCCGGCTCGCCCGACCCGGCCAACCCGGCCTCGGTCTCGGCAGTGGAGATCGAGGCTTGGCGGAACGAGCCCGGCATCACCCTGCTCGGCCAGATCAAGGACATCACCGAGCTCTGGCGCCGCTGCCACATCGCCGTGCTGCCGTCGCATCGGGAAGGGCTGCCAGTCAGCCTGCTCGAGGCCGCCGCCTGCGGCCGTCCGCTGGTCTCGACGGATGCGCCCGGCTGCCGGGAGATCGCCATTCACGGCCAGACCGGGCTATCGGTGCCGGTCGAGGATGCGGCAGCCCTGGCGGAGGCGATGGCGCAGCTGGCGACGTTGCCCGAGCTGCGCATCCGCTATGGCCGGGCCGCACGGCAGCTCGTCGAGGACAAGCTCTCGGCCAGGATCATCGGCCGCTCCGTCGTGGCGCTCTATGATCGCCTCACCGCGGCCGCGGACGCAGGCCGATGATCGCCACCCCAGCCGCCAATGCCGCCCTCATCGCCCTGCTGGCGGCAGTGATGTGCGCCGTGGCGATCGTGCTGCTGCGCCCGCTGCTGCAGCGCTATGCGCTGGCGCGGCCGAACGCGCGGTCCTCGCACAAGATCCCGACGCCGCAGGGCGCCGGGATTGCGGTCGTCGGCGCGACGCTCGTGGTCGGGGGCGCCTTTGCCTCGGTGCTGGGCTTTGCGCCCCTGACGATGCTGTTCATCGCCGTGCCGATGCTGGGGCTGGTCGGCCTGGTCGACGACATCAGGCCGATCCCGGTGCTGCCGCGCTTCGTCCTGCAGGGGCTGGCGGTCGGCCTCGTCGTCCTCACCGCGCCTGATGATCTCAGGCTGTTTCCGGTGCCGCTGGCGGTCGAGCGCGCGCTGCTGCTGATCGCAGGTCTGTGGTTCGTCAACCTCGTCAACTTCATGGACGGGCTCGACCTGATGACAGTGGCCGAGGCCGTGCCGATCACGGCGACGCTCGTCCTGTTCGGCCTCTCCGGCGAGCTGCCCTGGCCCGCGACCGCCATCTCCGCTGCGCTCGGCGGGGCCATGCTCGGCTTTGCGCCGTTCAACCGTCCAGTGGCCAAAGTCTTTCTCGGCGATGTCGGCAGCCTGCCCATCGGCTTGCTGCTCGGCTGGGGCCTGCTGCATCTGGCGTGGCAGGGATACGTCGCCGCCGCGCTGCTGCTGCCGTTGTATTATCTGGTCGACGCCACCTTCACGCTGCTGCGGCGGATGGCGCGGCGGGAGCCATTCTGGGCGGCGCATCGCACGCACTTCTATCAACAGGCGACCGACAACGGCTTCACCGTCGCGCGCGTCGTCGGCGAGGTGTTCATCCTCAACATCGCGCTGGCGCTCCTCGCCGTGCTCTCCGTGGCGCTGCAGTCGCGGGCAGCGGACGCCATTCTGCTCGTGTTCGGTCTCGGCGCCGTCACCTGGGTGTTGAGCCGGTTCTCGCGGCCACACCATTGAAGGCTCAGGCCGCGCTCGAGCCGAACTCCGGCACGGCATCTTTCAGCACCGACTTGATCGTGACCGGATCATTGCGCCCGATCGCCTGATCGAGCGCCGCGATCCAGGCTTTCAGCGTCGGCATTGGCGGTTCGTTGGGCGTCGCCGCCATGATGCCGGCGACACCGATCTCCGCCGGCGGCTCCTCGCTCGCGAACAAAATCTCGTTCAGCCGCTCGCCTGGACGAATGCCGGTGAACTTGATCTCGATGTCGTAACCCGGCTGCAGGCCGGACAGCCGGATCATGCGCTCGGCGAGCTCCACGATGCGGACCGGCTGGCCCATGTTCAGCACGTAGACCGAGACATCCGGCCGCTGTGGCGCAAGGGCGTGCGAGGCGGCGGTGATCACGAGGTCGCAGGCCTCGCGGATGGTCATGAAGTAGCGCACCATGTCCGGATGCGTCACGGTGACCGGACCGCCGGCCTCGATCTGCGCCTTGAACTTCGGCACCACAGAGCCGTTCGACGCGAGCACGTTGCCGAACCGGACCGAGATCAGCCGCATCGGCGGCCGCCCCGCCGGCCGATCGGCGAGTTGGCGGTCGAGCGCCTGGCAGTACATCTCGGCGAAGCGCTTGGTGAGACCGAGTATCGACACCGGCTCGATCGCCTTGTCGGTCGAGATCATCACCATCGCCTCGGCTCCTGAGGCCACGGCCGCATCGGCCACGTTGATCGAGCCGAAGATGTTGGTCTTGACACCCTCGCTCCAATCACGCTCCAGGATCGGGACGTGCTTCAGAGCCGCGGCGTGGAACACCAGCGCCGGCTTGAACTCGCCGATCAGCGCGAACACCCGGTCACGATCCCTGATGTCGGCGATGCGGCCTTCGACGACGACATTGGCCTCGGGATCGGCCGCGAGCGCCTCGGTGATCGCATACAGCGCCGGCTCGGAGTTTTCGAGGATGAGCAGCCGCGCCGCGCCGAACGCCACGACGCGCTGACAGATCTCGGCGCCGATCGAGCCGCCGCCGCCGGTGACGACCACGGCCTTGCCGCGCACCAGCGCTTCCAGCCGGCCGTAATCGATCTTGTGGCTGGGACGCAGCAGGAGGTCTTCCACCGCGACGGGCGTCAGCCGCGGTGCATCGCCGCTCTCCAGCGACGGCAGCCGGCTGACGATCAGGCGCAGCCTCCGTGCCCGCATCAGGAAGGTTTCCGGATGGCAGTCCGGATCGAACGCCGTCGGCATCATCAGCGCGCGCGCGATCGGCCGGTCGCGCCGGGCAAAATCAGCCGCGACATCCTCGACGTCGTCGATGCCGCCGAGCACCGGAACGCCGCGGATCAGCTGGCCCCGGTCGGCCATCGACGGCGAGAGAATGCCGATCGGCCAGATGCGCTTGACCGCCCCGCTCTCGATGCCGCGCAGCACGACCTCGGCATCGGCCGCGCGGCCGATCAGAAGCGCCGGCGCGGCGTCGTCGGATCGCGCGTGCCGCCGCACCCGCGTGTAGCGGAAATAGCGGTAGGCGAAGCGCAGCGTGCTGAGCGCAAAGATCTCCAGGAACCAGAACAGGATGATCGTGAGCTTGCCGAAGAAGAACGTGCCACGCACATTGGGCGCGACGATGATGTAGTCGAGCACCAGGAAGGCGAGCGCCAGCACGGTCGCGACGCGCACGATGTTGAGCGCATCGGGCAGCGAGGTGAAGCGCCACTTCGTGGTCAGCAGGTTCGAGAAGTAGAAGACGACGAAGCTGAAGGCGATGAAGTAAGGCAGGATCTGGAGCAGCAGCGGCACCCGGTCCCAGAACGTGCTGGCGCCCTCGAAGCGGATGTAGAACGCCGCGAACAGCGCCACGATGCTGGCCAGCAGGTCATGCGCCGCGATCAGCAGGTTCCGCGAGGTGAGTTGCGACAGGCGCGTCATGGCACGACGGCCCCCTGCTCCACACCGGACTGTTTCCGCGATCGCATCACCATGCCGCCGGCGACGCCGACGCCGATCACATACATCCACCCCTCGTGGAAATCGAAGATGTGGGAGTTGAACAGCGAGGTGAAGATGTTCTGCACCACCACGAGGAGCCCGATCCATGGCACGAGGCCGTCGCCGCGAAACAGCAGGAGATGCACCGCCCACATCGCGTAGAGGATGACCACGCCGAGCGTACCCCACTGGACCGCGACGTTGAGCGTCTGATTGTGCGGATTGCCGACCACGGTGCCGGCGGCGAGGTCCGTGCGGCCGCTCGCAGCGAGCTCGAACAGATGGCGCGTCGAGCCCGAGCCGTGGCCGATCAGCGGAGCGTCGGCGAAGAAGTGCAGCGATTTGCGCCAGAACTCCAGCCGCTCGCCGATCGAGGTGACGGCGCGGTCGTTCCGGTAATCCTGGTACTGCTGCGTGAACGTCGCCACCTTCTGCTGCAATTGCGGCGAGACCGACCATGCGGCCAAGCCGATCAAGACAGCCGTGACCGCGATCATCAGGTTGGCCCGCCATTTCAGATGGATCATGCCGAACACCGCGAGCAGGATCGGGATCGTGACCAGCGCGGTGCGCGAGACGACGATGAAGATCATGTTGGCCAGGAATGCGATCATGATCACAGTGAGAAGGCCGGCGGGCACGAAGCGGCGGGCGCGCAACAGCTGCGCGATCGGATAGGCCAGCGCCACCGCGCAGAGCGAGAACTCCTGCCCCTGGTCGATGTAGTTCTTCACGAAGATGCCGCGATCGGCATTGGCCTTGAGCGCCAGCGCCGGATTGAACGCGACCGCCGTGGACATCACCACCATCAGCACGCAGGAGGCAAGAAAGGCCGTGAACACCCACAGGCCGCGCTCGGAGCGCTGGAAGTGATAGAGCAGCGCCGGCAGCACCAGCAGCTTCGCCGCCGGGCCGACGGCGTAGAGCCGCGCGCCCCAGGCCGCGTCCGACCACAAGGTGCCGACCAGCGCCAGCACGAACAGCGCGACCGGCGCCAGCGAGATCGGCCGCCTGAGGATCTGCAGCAGGCGGTCGAAGTCGAGAAACGGCAGCATCGTGATCAGCATCACGACGCCGAGGATGGACACCAGCGACGTCGACCACGGCAGCGAGGCCGCGAGCAGAATCGCCACCACGTCGACGGTGGTGCGCCACGCCGCCGGATCGCGCCAGCGGCGCGCCAGCAGCGCCGGACCGGGATGACCTGCCAGCGCGCTCATCGCAGATCGCTCCGGGCACGGTCGACCAGCGCGGTCGTGCTGTGTCCCTTCAAGATGTCGATCAGAAGCACCTCGCCGCCGGAAGCCTCGACGACCTCGTGACCCACAACCTGCTCGCGCGTGTAGTCGCCGCCCTTGACCAGCACGCTCGGCCGGACCAGCTCGATCAGGCGCAGCGGCGTGTCCTCGGCGAAGATCGCCACGAGATCCACGGCCTCCAATGCAGCAAGGACCTCAGCGCGGGCACGCTCGTCCTGCACGGGACGGCTCTCGCCCTTCAGCCGCTTGACCGAGGCATCGCTGTTCAATCCGACCACCAACCGGTCGCAGGCAGCGCGCGCTGCGGTCAGCACCTTCACATGGCCAGGGTGGAGAATGTCGAAACAGCCATTGGTGAAGCCGACACGCAGGCCCTCGCCGCGCCACGCCGCGACTCGGGCCGCGAGCTCACCATCGCTCTCGATGATCTTCTCCTCGGCCGCGCGATAGGCATGCGGCAGGATCTTTCTGCGCAACTCCGCCGACGTCACGCTGGCCGTGCCCTGCTTGCTGACCGCCACCGCCGCCGCTGCGCTCGCCATCCGCAATGCGTCTTCCCAGGCCGCGCCGGCTGCGAGCGCAGCGGCAAGGACGGCGACGACCGTGTCGCCCGCGCCGGAGACGTCGCGCACCTTGACCGGGTAGGCCGGCACGTGGACTGGATCACCCTGGCGCGGCACCAAGGTCATACCCCGCTCGCTCTGCGTCACCAGGATCGCCTCGCAATCGGCGAGATAGATCGCATCCTGCGCGGCCGCTGCAATCTCCTGCTCGGTCTCGGCGCGGCTGCGGGTGGCTTCCGAGAATTCCTTGCGGTTGGGCGTCAGCACGCTGGCGCCGCGATAGATCGCGAGATTGGCGCTCTTGGGGTCGACGATCACGCGCTTGCCCGCCCTGCGCGCGGCATCGATCACGTTACGCAGCACACGCGCGGTCAGCACGCCCTTGGCGTAGTCCGACAGCAGCACGATGTCGGCGCGGGCGATCAGCGGCAGAATCGCCGCGATCAGCTTCTGCTCGATGTCCTCGGACGCCGGGGCAGCGCGCTCCCAATCCGCGCGCAGCATGTGGGTGGAGAAATGCTCGGAGACGAAGCGCACCTTGCGCGTCGTCGGCCGCGACGGGTCGCGCACCAGGACGCTCTCGATGCCATCAACCTTGGCAAGCTCGGCCTCGAGTTGGTCGCCGGCCGCATCCTGCCCGACCAGGCCGACGAAGATGCAGCGCGCCCCGAGCGCGGCGATGTTGCGCGCGACATTGCCGGCGCCGCCGATATTGGTCTCGCTGCGCTGGACCGCGATGACCGGCGCCGGCGCCTCGGGCGAAATCCGCGACACCTCGCCATAGACGAACTCGTCGAGCATGAGGTCGCCGACGCACAGCACCGTCTGGCGGGCGATCGCTTGCGAGAGATCGTCAAAGTCGAACATCAGCGGCAGTCTCGGTGCAGTGGTCGGAACGAACTCGTCTAGCGGAAGCGGTCGGCGGAATCGAGATAGTCTCGGACATAGAGGGCCACCGCATCCTCGAGCGGCGTGAAACCGCCGTTGTAGCCGGCGGCCAGCAGGCGGTCGACATTGCTCTGGGTGAAGTACTGGTAGCTGCCGCGAATCGCTTCAGGCATGTCGACGTACTCGATCCGCGGCGTTGCGCCGAGAGTGGTGTAGACCGCCAGCATCATGTCCTTGAAGCTGCGCGCCTGCCCCGTGCCGACATTGAACAGCCCGGAGACCGACGGCGTGGCCAGCAGCCACAGCATCACGCGCACGACGTCGTCGACATAGATGAAGTCGCGGCGCTGGTCGCCGTCGGCGATGCCGTCGCGGTGCGACTTGAACAGCTGCAGCGTCTGACCCGCCTTGATGTCGTCGAAGCGACGGGTCAGCACGCTCATCATCGAGCCCTTATGGTACTCGTTGGGGCCGAACACGTTGAAGAATTTCAGCCCGACATATTGCGGCGGCAGCCTTTCGCCGCGCTCGGCGCGCGCCGCGATCGCGGTGTCGAACAGATGCTTGCTCCAGCCGTAGAGATTCATGGGGCGCAGCGTCTTCAGCGCCGCGAGCGACGGATCATCCACGAACCCCTGCGCGCCGTCGCCATAGGTCGCCGCCGACGAGGCGTAGATGAACGGCGTCAGATTCGCCGTGCACCAGTCGAGCAGGCGCAGGGAACTGCGGAAGTTGCGCTCCATCACGAGGTCGCCGTCGACCACCGTGGTCGCGGAGATCGCGCCCATGTGCAGGACGGCGTCGAGCCTGCGGCCCTTCAGCCAGGCGTCCAGGTCGGATGGCGGCACGACATCGGCCAGCTGCCGCTTGGCCAGGTTGCGCCACTTCCCCTCGCTGCCCAGCGTGTCGCACACCACGACATCGGTCCGGCCGGCCTCGTTCAGCGCCGCGACCAGATTCGATCCGATAAACCCGGCGCCGCCGGTCACCAGCAACATTCCGCAACCCGTCCTTGACCCGAAAACCCGGCCCTCGCGTAGCGCATGCGGCGGCAAAGTGTAAGCGGTTTGGTGACGGCCGGGTCCGGCGCACTTTACCTGTGGCGGCTGAGCGGGTACCAGCGCGCCGGAGCCAGGCAGACAAAGAATGAATTCCAATTCGGCCAAGATCGCGGTGGACGCTGAGGACACCAGCCCCATCCTGATCATCCCCTACATGTGGATCGGGGATTTCGTCCGCGGGCACACCGTGGTGCGGGTGCTCAAGGAGCGCTGGCCGAATCGCCCTGTGGATCTGCTGGTAACATCGCTGTGCGCGCCGCTGGTCGATTACATGCCCGGCGTCCGCTCCGGCATCGTCTGGGACCTGCCGCGCAGCCGGCTGGCGCTGGCCAGGCAGTGGCATCTCGCCAGCATGTTGCGCGAGCGCCACTATCGCACGGCGCTGGTCATGCCGCGGACCTGGAAATCCGCGCTGGCGCCGGCGCTCGCTGGCATTCCCGAGCGGGTTGGCTTCGTCGGCGAGATCAGGTTCGGGCTGCTCAATCGCTGGCGCTGGGGCGAGAAGGCGCTGCCGCGGTTCATCGACAAGAACGCTGCCTTGGCCCTGCCCGACGGCGCGCCGCTGCCGCCGGAATGGCCGGTGCCGCAGCTGCGTGTGCCGGCAGAGGACGTCGCGCGCTGGCGGGAGGCCAACGGTCTCGGCAGCCGCCCCGCTGTGGCGCTGGCGCCGGGATCGGTCGGCGCCGCCAAGCGCTGGCCGTTCTACGGCGAGGCAGCCCGGCTGCTGCTCGCCGCCGGGCTGGACGTCTGGGTCGTCGGCGGCCCCGGCGAGAAGGCGCTGGCCGCTGAGATTGTCGCCACCGGCGGTCCTGCCGTCCGCGACTTGACAGGAACCGACCTGCGCAACGGTATCCTGGCCATGGCAGCCGCGGGCGTCGCGATTTCCAACGATTCGGGCCTGATGCATATCGCTGCCGCGCTTGGGACGCCGACCATGGGCATCTTCGGCCCGACCAGCCCGTACCACTGGGCGCCGCTGAACGGCCTCGCCGCCACGGTCCAGACCAAGACCCAGGTGCCCTGCCAGCCCTGCCACCGCCCGGTGTGCCGCATGAACGATCACCGCTGCATGCGCGACATCCCGGCGACTGATGTCGCTGCCATCGCCCGGCAGATCCTGGCCGGCGCGGCGATCCCGGTCGCCCCCTAGCTTGCCGAGCGCCCCGGCGCCTCCTACACCGGCTTCACCGCAACCCGAGCCGTCATCGTGACCCACGCCCCGGACAGCCTGATCGCCAGCCATCTCGCCCGCTCCCAAGCGGCGATGGAGCATGCTGCCGGCGATGCCACGATGCTCGCCAGCGCCGAGCGGATCGCGGCGGCGATCATCGCGGCGCTACGCGGCGGCCACAAGCTCTTGATCGTCGGCAATGGCGGCAGCGCGGCGGATGCGCAGCACATCGCCGCCGAGATCGTCGGCCGCTACAAGCGGGAGCGGCCCGCTTATGCGGCCATCGCGCTGACCACCGACACCTCGGCGCTGACCGCGATCGGCAACGACTATGGCTTCGACCACGTCTTCGCCCGCCAGGTCGAGGGACTCGGCGTTGCCGGCGACGTGCTGCTAGCGATCTCGACCTCCGGCCGGTCGCCGAGCATCCTCAACGCGCTGCGCAAGGCGCGCGAGCGCGGCTTGGTTACGGTCGGCTTCACCGGTACCAAGGGGCTCGCGATGGGCGAATTGTGCGACGAGCTGCTGGTCGCGCCCAGCGACGACACGCCGCTGATCCAGCAGATCCACCTCGCGACAGCGCATGGCATCTGCGAGACGATCGAGGCGGCCTTGATGCGAGACCAGACCTAGATGACCAGCGCTCCCCTGAAGCCCGCAGCGTTTCTCGACCGCGACGGCGTCATCAATCATGACGACAACTACATCGGCTCGCCCGAGCGCATCCGCTGGATGCCGAATGTGGCGAACGCCATCCGGCGGCTGAACGAGGCCGGCTATCACGTCTTCCTCTTCACCAACCAGTCCGGCGTCGCGCGCGGGCTGTTCAGCGAGGACGACGTGCTCAGCCTGCACGACTGGATGCGGGCGGAGCTGGCGGCGCAGGGGGCCGTGATCGACGACATCCGCTACTGCCCGTACCATACCGAAGGCTCCGTCGAGCAGTATCTGCGCGAACATCCCTGGCGCAAGCCACAGCCGGGCATGATCCTCGACCTGATGCAGCACTGGCCCATCCGGCGCGAGGGCAGCTTCGTGATTGGCGACCGCGCTTCCGACATCGCGGCAGCGGAAGCGGCCGGCCTGCCCGGCTTCCTGTTCGCCGGCGGCGACCTCGATGCGTTCGTCGCCGATGTCATTGCTCAGACCAGTCCGCGATAGACCGCGGCGATCTTCTCGGCCTCGGCTTCGAGGCTGAACTTCTCCATCACGCGCGTTCGCGCCCGCTCGCCCATCACGCGCGCCGCTTCCGGATCCTGCATCAGCGGCTCGAGCGCGGCCACCAGCGCATCGACATCGCCTGGCGGCACCAGCCTGCCCGTCACGCCCTCCTCAACCACGATCTCCGCCGCACCAGCCCGTGCCGCGACCAGCGCGGCGCCGACGGCCATCGCCTCGATCAAGGTCAGGCCAAAGCCTTCGTTGCGCGAGGTGAAAGCGTAGATCGTCAGCCGCTGATACCAGCGCTGCACATCGGCGATGTCGAGTTCGCCGGTAATGACAATGCGCTGCTCGAGCCCCGCCGCGGCGATCTGCTTCTTGAGATCGCTCGCGAACGGCATCTGTTCCGGCGTGACGGCGCCGACCAGCACCGCGGAGAAATCCGGATAGCGCGGCAACAGCCGGCACATCGCGGCGACAAATACGTCGCTGCCCTTTTGCGCGCGGACGCGGCCGAAGCAGCCGATGGCGTATTTGCCCGGCAGGCCGCTTTCGGCGAACGCGGCAGCGCGATCGGCGGGCGGCTCATAAACCTCGGTGTCGACACCGTGCGTGACCACCACAGCCTCGCGCTTCAGATAGGACGCCGAGATGTCGCTGGTGGCGATGATCGCGTCCATGCGGCGGATCAGCCAGCGGGTGATCCAGCTGTGATGGCGCTGCGCGGCTGACGTGAACACCAGCTTGAGTGGCCAGCCGAGCGCGCGCAGGATCACGCCTATGATCATCTCGTCGTTGCGGCGGGCGTGCCAGATCAACGGCCGGCGCCGGCCCCACACCTTGAGCAGATCGCGCGCGTGCATCCGCGCGATCCCGTCCGGCGCGTAGCTGCCGAGCCAGGCCGCGCGCACCAGCTTCGCGAGCTTCGGCGCCACCATGCGATTGGTCGCCGTCACGCCGGAATAGCGGCGGTGCAGGTTCGGCACGATGACATCGAGATCTCCTGCGGAAAACGGCTCGGCTTGCACCATTCACTCCAATTTTAACGGTTCCCTATACGCAACATTCAGCACCGCCGCCAGTTCGCGATCCCCCGCAACAGGTCCTTCATTTCGCGGGCGTTAGTGTGCCGCAAAACAAACAGGGATCGCGTCAAACAATGACCGTGCTTGTCACCGGCGGCGCCGGCTATATCGGCAGCCACATGGTGCTCGCGCTGGCGGAGGCCGGCGAAAGCGTCGTGGTGATCGACAACCTCTCCACCGGCTTCTCCGGCTTCGTGCCGAGCGAGGTGCCGCTGTTCATCGGCGATGCCGGCGACGAGAACCTCGTCGACGGCGTCATCAGCCAGCACGGCGTCGACAGCATCATCCATTTCGCCGGCTCCGTCGTGGTGCCGGAGTCGGTGCGCGATCCCCTGCTGTACTACCGCAACAACACTATGACCACGCGCAGCCTCTTGAACGCGGCGGTCAAGCGCGGCGTCAACCGCTTCATCTTCTCCTCGACCGCGGCCGTCTACGGCAATCCGGACCAGGTTCCGGTGCCCGAGACCGCGCCGACGCGGCCGACCTCGCCCTACGGCACTTCGAAGCTGATGGCCGAGATCATGCTGCACGACACCGCCGCGGCGCACGACCTCAACTATGTCGCCCTGCGCTACTTCAACGTCGCCGGCGCCGATCCGCACGGCCGCATCGGGCTCGCCACCGTCGGCGCGACGCATCTGATGAAGATCGCGATGGAGGTCGCGACCGGCCAGCGCGCCAAGATCGACATCTACGGCACCGACTATCCGACCCCGGACGGCACCGCGATCCGCGACTTCATCCATGTCAGCGACCTCGCCCAGGCGCATCGCGCCGCGCTCGCCTATTTGCGCGCCGGCGGCGCCTCCACCACGCTGAACTGCGGCTATGGCCGCGGCTATTCGGTGCTCGAGACCATCGAGGCCGTGCGCCGCGTGTCCGGCCGCGTCATTCCGGTGCAAACCGCCCCGCGCCGTCCCGGCGACATCATGAGCATGGTGGCCGATACCAGCCGTCTCAAGGCGCTGCTCGACTGGACGCCGGCCTATGACAATCTGGAAACAATCGCCGCCCACGCGCTGGCCTGGGAGGAGAAACTGTTCCTGGAACGCCACAGCGACAGGGAGCAGCGGGCCTCGGCCTAGAATCAAGCACTTAGCCGTGGACCGGGGGGCTTGAAAAAGCCGCCCCGAGCGGGCAAGCACTCTTGTCCGCCCGGCGATTTGCCCGCGCGGCCAGGGACCAGAATGGCCGAATTTCCGAAGAAGATCACCGACGATCCCTATGGCGCCGCGATCCTGATCCGCCGCCTCGTGATGGAACAGGGCCTCGTCTACTGGCGCCGCTATCTCACCGCCTTCGCGCTGATGGCGGTCGCCGCCGGAGCCAGCGCCACGGCGACCTACGTGCTCGGCCAGGTCATCAACAAGGCCTATGTCGAGAAGAGCATCCCCGGCATCGTCGCGCTCTCCGGCGTCACCGTGCTGCTCTTGTTCGTCAAGGGCATCACCACCTACAGCTACGCCGTCATCCTGTCGAAGATCTCCAACGCCATCCTCGCCAACAACCAGCGGCAGTTGTTCGCCAAGCTGATGAACGAGAGCGTCGGCTTCTTCTCCGAGCGCCATTCCTCCGAGTTCCTGGCCCGCCTGACCTCCGGCGCCAAGTCGATCACTGACATCCTGAGCATGCTGATCAACGCGATCGGGCGCGATCTCGTCACCCTGATCAGCATGATCGCGGTGATGGTGCTGCAGGATCCCTGGATGTCGCTGCTCGGCCTGCTCGTGGTGCCGCCGGCGATGCTGGTGCTGCGCAAGCTGGTCAAGCGCATCAAGGGCCTCGCCTACAACCAGTTCACCGGCACCGCCGACATCCTCGAGACGATGCAGGAATCGCTGCAGGGCATCCGCACCGTCAAGGCGTTCACGATGGAAGCGGCGATGCGCGCGCGCATCGACGAGAACATCGCCGCCGTCGAGCAGAACGCCAACAAGATGGCTCGCGTCTCCAACCGCTCCAATCCGCTGATGGAGATGCTCGGCGGCTTCGCCGTCGCCGGCTGCCTGATGTATGCCGGCTACTCGGTGGTCGCGCTCGACGCCACGCCGGGCCAGTTCTTCTCGTTCATGATCGCCTTCCTGATGGCGACCGAGCCGGCGAAGCGGCTGGCGCGGCTCAACATCGACCTCAACAGCCAGCTGGTTGGCGCCCGCATGCTGCTCGAAGTCGTCGACAGCCCGGCCAGCGAGCGGCCCGACGACGACAAGCCGGCGCTGAAGCTCAGCGACGCCAAGATCGAGCTGCGCGACGTCTCCTTCGCCTATCGCGACAACGAGCCGGTGCTCAAGCGCATGAGCTTTACGGCCGAGCCCGGCAAGGTCACCGCCCTGGTCGGCCCGTCCGGCGGCGGCAAGTCGACCGTGCTGGCGCTGCTGCTGCGCTTCTACGAGGCCACCGCAGGCGACATCTTGATCGACGGCCAGTCGATCTCGGCCGTGTCCCGGCACTCGCTGCGGGCGCAGACCGCCTATGTCGGCCAGGACGTCTATCTGTTCCGCGACTCGATCCGCGCCAACATCGCCTTCGGCAAGCCGGGGGCGACGGAGGCCGAGATCATCGAGGCGGCGAAGGCGGCCTGCGCGCACGACTTCATCATGGGCTTCCCGCTCGGCTACGACACGCCGGTCGGCGAGCACGGCACGCAACTCTCCGGCGGTCAGCGCCAGCGCATCGCGGTCGCCCGCGCGCTGATCCGCAACGCACCCGTTATCCTGCTCGACGAGGCCACCGCGGCGCTGGATTCCGAGTCCGAACGCCAGGTGCAGGAGGCGATCGAGCATCTCTGCCAGAACCGCACCACCATCGTCATCGCGCATCGCCTGCACACCATCATGAACGCCGACGCCATCCTGGTGGTCGAGGCCGGCGAAATCGTCGAGCGGGGCCGGCATGACGATCTGTTGCGCCGTGGCGGCCGCTATGCTTCGTTCTTCCGCCTGCAACAGCGCGACATGGGGCCGAACGTCATCCTCATGACCGCGACATCCTGAAAAGCCCATTTCACCGCATCGAGACCTTTCATGAGCTCCACCGTCATCCCGGCCTTCCCGCAGCCTTCTCTTCCCGTCCAGGGCGAAGCCGGTGTCTTCCCGGTCCGCCGCATCTGGTGCGTCGGCCGCAACTATCTCGAGCACATCCGCGAGATGGGCAATGACGAGCGCGATCCGCCGTTCTTCTTCGCCAAGCACGCCGACATGCTGGCGCCCGAGGGCGCCGTCATCCCCTACCCGCCGCTGACCCAGGACATGCATCACGAGGTCGAGCTGGTGGTCGCGCTCAAGAGCGGCGGCCTCAACATCCCGACCGACAAGGCGCTGGACCACGTCTACGGCTACGCCGTCGGCATCGACCTCACCCGCCGCGACCTGCAGCTCGCCTCCCGCAAGATGCAGCGCCCCTGGGAGGTCGGAAAGTCGTTCGACCATTCCGCGCCGTGCTCCGCCATCCAGCCCGCATCCAAGATCGGCCACCCTGCGAAGGGCAAGATCTGGCTGTCGGTCAACGGCACCGAGCGGCAAAAGGGCGACCTCTCCGAGCTGATCTGGAACGTGCCGGAGATCATCTGGAAGCTCTCCCAGCAGGTCGAACTCGCCGCCGGCGACATCATCATGACCGGCACGCCGGCCGGTGTCGCGGCGGTGGTCGCAGGCGACAAGATCGAATGCGGCGTCGACGGCGTCGGCACGCTGAAGGTGAGCATCGGGCCGGCGGCGAAGTAAGCCGTCGCGCCTCGCAGAGCGGCCTCAGCGCCGCAGACCTCATCGTCAAAAGGCCGCGCCCCGCGCGGCCTTTTTTCGTTCGCCAGACGTCTGAAGTGCAGCACCCAGCCACGGCACCCGACGGTGCACTCCCCTCCCCCTTGCGGGGAGGGGAGCGCACCGTCCGCGCGGCGAGATCTTCGACCCCCATGGTGAGGAACGCCGCACCGATCGGGCCGATCCGAGGCGAGATCATCGTCCGCGGCGCGTCTCGAACCATGAGGCCCCGAACGTGCGGCACACCTCATCGCCGACGGCAAAGCCATCAGCCGGCGCATGGGCATGCACCATCATCTGATCCACAATCTCAAACAGCATCGGGCTATCAGGGAAACAAGCACCCACCTTCTCGCGACGCATCCCGCGCCCGAGTGATGCTCCAACTCCCGCCCTCTCCAATCGGAGGGCGCAGGGAAGGCCGGGCGCTGGCCGCGCCCGTGGCCCGCCTGCAGAAAAAAAGCAGGCGGCAGTCACCACAGGTCTGGCCGAACACACCCGGCCTTCCCCGCGCGATGGTTTTAACAGGCTATAGCGCGCTCTTCCTGGTGCACCGGGCTTTCTGGCCACCATGTCGCGCCATGCGCTATCGCGCATGACGCTGGATACTAGCATCGGAGTATCAGAACCACGCGCCTTCACCGTCCGCGAGCGAAACGTTCGTCCGTGCTCATCACACGCCGCCGCCCGCGTCCACCGCTCCCCGCTGCCAACGTCCGTGACGACCGCGAACCGTCCCCTACCGCGCAACGGGATGGGCGAGACTGTAATACTGATTTTACGAAATTATCAAGCGATTTATGTTTTCCGGAAGGACTTGACAGGCTGATGACGGACGTGATTTGCCCGACGACCAGGACCAGCGCGCTGTACGACACTGAGAAAAGAAAGCCGACCGGCAGCGACCCGACCTCAAAAGCAACGATCTCGTATTCTGCTTGCGACAGATCATCAATTCCTCGTTTCAACGAATAAACTGCGCGGAGGCGGCGTTTTGTCAGCGCTTTGAAATCAGTTTTGGGATCAGTGCCTATGTCCGAACTTACTGAACCATCGGCACGTCTCCGATTGGCTGCAGAGCTGGCCATCGGCCTCGCACGACGGCTTGCGATGACGCTCGAACCAAGCGACATGCCGGGCTACTACTGGCACTACGCACAAACGCCGTTCGAGGACGGGTGCTACGTGCTTTGGGAACTCGGCGCCGCCATGACATTGGTAGAGACCCAAAGCGGCTTCGAAGGCATGACTCATCCGCAATACGAGCTCGCAAAGCGGCGTCGTGGCGAGGAAGCATTTGCAGTGTACAGCTTTTTCGAAGCTCCCAAAACACGTGCGAGTGTCCTGGCCTATGGCGAGCTACCGGACGCACTATTTGCGCGCTTACTCGACGTTTATCTGAAAACGGCATGCGAGTATGGTCCGGAGGGAACACAGCTTTATTCGGGACGTGAGCCATTCACGCCGGCACTCGAATTCGTGCAAGAAATTGCGGCATTCATCGCGTGCGGATACGCAGAAGAATGCGGGAACATGATCCGATGGAGCGACAAGATCGCTTCTGCGATCTAGCAAACGTAGGGCGGATTAGCCGAAGGCGTAATCCGCCGTCCCTCCGCGGACAAGGAGCGGCGGATTACGCTTCGCTAATCCGCCCTACCCGTCCCCGCCCCTCACCGAAACGCCGACACCACGATCGCGCCGACGATCGCCACCGTCAGCGTGTACTTCGCCGCGTAGTACACCGTCCTGTTCCACGCCTTCACCTTGCGCGTGGCGAGATGAAACTCATACAGCTTGCCGAACACCTTGTTCAGCACGCCGACATGCTCGCCCTCGACGTTCTGCGTCGCCGAGGCCTTGACGATGTGGTGGCTGACCCAGCGGTTGATGGCGGTGAAGGCGCCGTATTTCATCGGGCGCTCGACGTCGCAGAACAGGATGATACGGTTGACGTCGGTCAGGTTCTCCGCGCTGTGAATAAAAGTCTCGTCGAACATGAAGGCCTCGCCGTCGCGCCAGACGCAGGGCACGCCGTCGACCAGGATGCGGCACTTGTCGGAGTTCGGGGTGACGAGGCCAAGGTGATAGCGCAGCGAGCCGGCGAAGGGGTCGCGGTGGGCGCCGAGCTTGCCGCCGGGCGGCAGCATCGCGAACATCGCGCCGTGGACGTTCGGGATGGAGTTGAGCAGCTCCACCGTCTTCGGGCACAGCGTGCGCGCCGACGGCAGGAAGTCGTCGTACCATTTCAGATAGAAGCGCTTCCAGCCGCTCTTGAAGAAGGAATAGAAGCCCCAGTCGTTGTTGGCGGCGGCGGCGCGGATGAAGCCGTCGTCGAACAGCCGCACCGCCTCCTCGCGGATCTCCTGCCAGTTGTCGGTGAGCTTCTGCAGCTCGGGAAACTGCTCGACCGGGATCACCGGCGTGTTCGGCACGGCCGAGCCGGCATACATCAGCACGTTGTAGGGGGCGAGATAGGTGGAGTGATCGCCGAGCTGGCGGGCGAAGCGCAGCCGCTCCTTGCCGCGGAAATGGACGTAGATGGTGGCCCCGATCAGAGCGTAGAGCCCAATGAGCTGTGGCGCGAAGAGCTGACGCAGCATACCCGATCCCCAATGATCCGGCCGCTCAGAGCGCTAGCGCAGAACCGTGTCGCCCCGATGGACGTTCTCGACGACGGTGATCTGATACAGGCCGCAAGGCCCTACAATAGCCGCATGTGCGGCGGGCTGCATCCCCTCGCCTGGGAGTTGTGAGCAAAAAGCTGGGGTGGCGAGCCGAAATGTGCCTGATGGGCAACAGCAGGAACCAACAGGTCCTCTGCGGAAATTCTGATCAGACTCGGATGCCTACGGAGCCTCCCGCTGTCATCGCCGGCCTTCGGGTCTCGCCTCCGGCGAGCTTGAGGAGAGGCTCCGGCGGACGATCCGGGACGCCGGAAGTCTCAATTCAAGAATTTCTGCCGCGGAGTACTGGATGCTCCGCTTTCGCGGAGCATGACACCTGTGGGGCTCGCGAGAGCCCGCCTCCCACGCTCGCAGAGTTAGCGAACGAGCCCCCTATCCTCTAGCCGCGTATCCGCTAGTTGCGGGTCAGCTCCTGCAGGCCCTTGAAGGTCAGGCGCTTGGGATCGCGGACGCCGGCGAGATACATGCGCCGGATATAGGCGGCGACGGCGTCGCGGTCGTAGCCGGTCAGGACGACGATGGCGTCGACGGCGGTCTTCTGGGCCTCCATGGGACTGGCTCCTCCTGGACGTGCGAACCCGGCGCACACGAGCGTTCACGATGTCGCTTAACACCGCGTTAACTGTGCGAGCGGGTGACCCGTTCCATGCATGGATTCGCGCGCTCGCGGGAATACGCGAAACCGCGCAGGGCGAGCGACTGCGTGAGCCGGCGACATCGAGTCGCCGCGGTCAGACCATGAAGAAGTCCTCGGGCGCCTCGATGCGGCCATCATCGGCATGGGCGACGAGCTTCTGCCGGGTCGGCCGGGTCGGCGGCGTGATGACGCGCCGCTCGAGCTCGGTGGTGGCCGACAGCGCGTCGACGAACTTGATGGCGAAGCCATCGGGGAAGTGCCTGACGACGCGGCCGACGCAGCTGCCGACGGCGAGCGGCGTGCCGATCTCCGGCTGGATCTCCGCCGACACCGCAGCCCCCGACATCGATGCATCGATCACGAAGCACGGGATGATGCTGCCGTCGGCGAGCGTCAGCGCGGAGTGCGGCGAGTTCGGCACAAAGCGCGCATCGCGGCGGGAGTCGCGGACCGTCGGATCCTTCTGCTTCTTCTCCAGCCAGACCAGCTTCTCGGCGAGCTTGGCGCGCTCGGCGCGCGTCATCTCCAGCTCGAGCAGGAAGCCGCCATGCACGGTGTCGCTGATCTCGCCTTCGAACTTGCCGAAGTCGCGGAAATACGACGTCAGCCGGTCCCCGACCTTGCCGACCACGGGCACGTCGAGCAGCGCGCGAAACGGCGATACCCGCGTGGTGCGGCAGGCGAAGGAGCGCAGCTTGCCTTCCGGGTCATACCAGTTCGGCAGCGTGTAGGTCCCCGCCGTCTGAATCCTGACAGCGCGCTGCTTCAGGAATCGGGCAACTGATGACATTGCACGCCTCCCCCCGATCCCCATTCATCCCCGTGACCCGCGACCGCCCGCCGCTGATCGCAGCGCGCCACGGTCAATACAATTTCTGCGTGTATTCTTGAGCAAGATACACCGCGCACGAACCCAGCCATCATGGCCGGACGGTGCGCGCAAAAGCCTAAGGAAGTCTGAAAATCCGGTCGGAAATCCCGCCTAACGGAATCGTATGTCCAACCCCTTTCCGCTTTCTGAAGATGCGGCCCCGTCTGATTACGGTGCAGCGCGGCATGCTGTATCGGCATCGTCGCTCCCCTGGAGAGTGCAGCGCGCACATGTCGTGCGGGCGCGGAGGCAAGCGAGATCGGCTGATCCTCTTCTCCTCGCGCGACGGCACAATCGCGTCGACACCGTCATCGTTCCTCCGCCTGAGTTGTTAGCAAACGATCAAGCTTAACGAGATGACCACTGAGGCTCGGCTGCAACTCACGATCTCATTCTGCTGCGCGCGCGACGACGGATACGTGCGGGCACACCGCGCGCAAATAGCTAACACATTCGCGGCGTTTCACTATTCGTGCGCTAACAACCTGTTCACCACTTGCGCAATCGCCGCTTTGCCGAGGGGTCGCGGCCGGCCTCGTTCAAGTCTGCTTATACCATTGGCGCTTAGTCGTTAGTCAGGGAGAACCGCTGACCGCAGGTCTCGCGTGTTGCTTCCCGGCGTATGAGTAGAAAGTAGTTCCGCTGATGATGACGGCACGCATCGTGGTGTTAACCATCGCTCTCGGCGCGGGCGGTGTTGCGGCCTATCTGGTCAGCAGCTCCGAGAGCCAGCAGCCGGCGCCGGTGGCGCCCGTCGTGCAGCTGCCCACCGTCGAGGTGCTGGTGGCGAAGGCCGACATCGGGCTCGGACAGGCGATCAAGCCGGGCGACCTGATCTGGCAGACCTGGCCGGAGGCCGCGAGCAACATCTTCATTCGCCGCGGCGACCGGCCGGAGGCGGCCAATCAGCTGGTCGGCTCGATCGCGCGTGCACCGTTCGTGATCGGCGAGCCGATCCGCGAGCAGAAGCTGGTCAAGTCGGACGGCTCCGGCTTCATGGCGGCGATCCTGCCTGCGGGCATGCGCGCCATCTCCACCGAGATTTCGCCGGAGACCGGCGCCGGCGGCTTCATCCTGCCGAACGACCGTGTCGACGTGATCCTGTCGAAGCGCGAGAAGAATCCGGACAAGCCGGGCGCGACCGACAGCGTCAGCTCCGAGATCATCCTCTCCAATGTCCGCGTGCTGGCGATCGACCAGGCGCCCAAGGAGAAGGAAGGCCAGAACGCGGTGCTCGGCAAGACCGTGACGCTCGAGCTGAAGCCCGAGCAAGCCGAGACGCTGGCGCGGGCGCGACAGGCCGGCACGCTGGCGCTGGCACTGCGCAGCATCGCCGACATCAACGCGCCGGACACCGGCAAGACCGAAACAGAGCAGCAGCAGATGGCGCGGCGGGGCAACGCCATCGAGATCATTCGCTACGGGATCACGAGCGCCCAGACGGCGCAGAAGTGATGAGAAGGATGGGGACAATGATGGGTGGGGATCAACGCAAGAAAATGGGGATGGCGCTGGTGCGCGCGCTCTCCATGTCGGCGGCCATCGCCCTGGCGCTCAATCCGGCGCTGGCGCCGGTGAAGGCGGCTGAGGACAGGGATACGCCGATGGTGTCGGTCGGCTCGTCGAAGGTGCGCTATCTGTCGCTCGGGATCGGCAAGTCGGTCGTGGTCGACTTCCCGCAGGACGTCAAGGACGTGCTGGTGGCCGATCCGAAGATCGCCAACGCGGTGGTGCGCTCGGCGCGGCGCGCCTACATCATCGGTGCTGCGGTCGGCCAGACCAACGTGGTGTTCTTCGACGGCGAGGGCCAGCAGGTCGCGGCCTATGACATCGCGATCAAGCGCGATCTCAACGGCGTGCGCCAGGCGCTGAGCCAGAGCATTCCCGGCGTCAAGATCGACGGCGTCGGCGACGGCGTCATTCTCACCGGATCCGTGTCGAGCCCGGTCGAAGCGCAGCAGGCCGGCGAGATCGCAGGCCGCCTGGTCGGCGGCGCCGACAAGGTCGTCAACTCGATCGTCGTGCGCGGCCGCGACCAGGTGATGCTGAAGGTCAACGTGTCGGAGGTGCGGCGCGAGATCGTCAAGCAGCTCGGCATCGATCTCAGCGCCAGCATGACCTATGGCACCGCGGTCGTGAACTTCAACCAGACCAATCCGTTCACGGCCTATGGCAAGTCGCTGGTGTCCGGCAACGGCCTCTCCGCCATCGGCGGCGGCAACCTTTCGTCGGTGTCGGCGACGATGCGCGCGATGGAGACCGCAGGCGTCGTCAAGACCCTGGCCGAGCCGAACCTGACCGCGATTTCCGGCGAGTCCGCGACCTTCATCGCCGGCGGCGAATTCCCGGTCCCCGGCGGCTACTCCTGCGATCCCAAGACGGGCCTGTGCAGCACCTCGGTCATGTTCAAGAAGTTCGGCATCTCGCTGAACTTCACCCCGGTGGTGCTGAGCGAGGGCCGCATCAGCCTGCGCGTCATGACCGAAGTGTCGGAACTGTCGAACGACAACGCGATCACGCTGTCCTACGCAACGAGCGCAAACTCGGCCTCGTCGGTCACGATCCCTGCGATCCGCACCCGCCGCGCCGAGACCACGCTGGAAATTCCCTCCGGCGGCTCGATGGCGATGGCCGGCCTGATCCAGAACCAGACCAAGCAGGCGGTCAACGGCCTGCCCGGGCTCAATCAGCTGCCGGTGCTGGGCCAGCTGTTCCGCAGCCAGGACTACGTCAACAACGAGACCGAGCTGATGGTGCTGGTGACGCCTTACGTCGTGCGCGCCGTCGCGCAGAAGGAGCTGTCGCGGCCGGATGACGGCTTCGCGCCGGCGACCGACTCGGAGTCGGCGCTGCTCGGCCGCATGAACCGGCTCTACGGCGTCGCCGCCAAGGTCGACGCGGTGACCGGGCAGCCGGCCGGCTTCGGCTTCATCATCGACTGAGACGGCGGGATCAGGGGCACGGGGGATAAGATCATGACGGGATCATCTGCAGACAGGCGGCGCGCACTGGCCAGCCTCGGCGCGCTGGCGGGGCTGGCACTGACGCTCGGCGCCTGCAATTCCACCAGCGGCGAGGTCGTGGCGACGATCCCCGATGACTACAAGATGCGGCATCCGATCGCGATCGAGGAAGGCCGACAGTCGATCGTCGTCTTCATCGGCTCAGGCCGCGGCGGCCTCACCACGCCGCAACGCGCCGACATCGCGGGGCTGGCGCGCTCCTGGCAGCGCGAGGGCACCGGCGTCATCACGGCCGATGTGCCGGCCGGCACGCCGAATGCGCGCGCCGCGGCCGACGCCTATCGCGAGATCCATGCCATGCTGACCGCCGGCGGCGTGCCGTCGCGCGCGATCACGATGCGCCATACCACGCCCGACGATCCGCGGCAGCTCGCGGTCATCCGGCTGAGCTATCCGAAGATCGCCGCGGTCGCCGGTCCTTGCGGCCTGTGGCCGGACGATCTCGGGCCGAACATCAACAATCCCGGCTACAGCAGCAACCAGCACTATCAGAACTTCGGCTGCGCCACGCAGCGCAATCTGGCGGCGATGATCGACAATCCGGCCGATCTCGAGCAGCCGCGCTCCGAGACCGCCGCCTACACGCCGCGCCGCTCCGCGCTGTTCGAGAAGTACCGCAAGGGCGAATCGACGGCGGTGACCTATCCGGAGACCGAGAAGGCCAAGCTCAGCGATACAGGCAAATGATCAACGCGTCCCGTCACAGCCAGGATGAGCAGCCGGCGCCGAGCGGCCCGGTGCTCGACGACCACATCGCGCCGGTCCCCCGCGTCTCGGTGCAGGCGTTCACCGAGACCGACCAGACCTCGTCCGCGGTGCTCGCGGCGAGCCAGGACCGCCGGCTCGGCAAGGCGCATATCACGATCAAGGCGGGCGGCATGGCCCGCGCGATCGAGACCTATCATTCGCAGCCGACGCCCAACGTCATCGTCATCGAGACCAAGCCGGGCGGCGACATCCTGGGCGGCCTCGACGATCTCGCCAGCGTCTGCGATCCCGGCACCCGCGTGGTGCTGATCGGCAGCATGAGCGACGGTGTCGCCTATCGCGAGCTGGTGCGGCGCGGCGTCAACGACTACGTCATCGGGCCGGTCGAGACGATCGACGTGATCCGCTCGATCTGCAGCCTGTTCTCCGCCTCGGAGGCCGTCATCACCGGCCGCATCATCGCGGTGGTCGGCGCCAAGGGCGGCGTCGGCGCCTCCACGGTGGCGCACAACGTCGCCTGGAGCATGGCGCGCGACCTGACGCTGGATTCCGTCGTCATCGATCTCGACATGGCGTTCGGCACCGCCGGCCTCGACTATAACCAGGACCCGCTGCAGGGCATCGCCAACGCGATCTTCCAGCCCGACCGGCCGGACACCGCGCTGATGGAGCGCCTGCTCGCCAAATGCACCGAGCATCTCAATTTGCTCGCCGCCCCCGCGACGCTCGATCGCGTCTATGATTTCGGGGCGGACGCGTTCGACGCGATCTTCGATACGCTGCGCCTGACCCAGCAATGCATCGTGCTCGACGTGCCGCACCAATGGTCGGCCTGGACGCGGCACGCGCTGATCAATGCCGACGACATCCTGGTCGTCGCCGAGCCGGATCTCGCCAATTTGCGCAACGCCAAGAACCTGCTCGGCGTGCTCAAGGCCTCGCGGCCGAACGACCGGCCGCCGCTGTACTGCCTGAACCAGGTCGGCATGCCCAAGCGGCCGGAGATCGACCTGAAGCGCTTCGCCAAGACGGTGGAGGCCGAGCCGGTCGCGGTGATCCCGTTCGACTGCAAGCTGTTCGGCACCGCCGCCAACAACGGCCAGATGATCGCGGAGATCGGAGCGCTGAGCCGGACGCCGAAACTGTTCCAGCAGATCGCCAACCGGCTCACCGGCCGTGTGGACGCGAAGCCGCAACGCGGCTCGCTGCTGGCGCCGATCGCCAAGCTGCTCGGCGCAAAGTAGCCTCAGTCGTCGGAGCGGCTCAGCGCCTTCGCCAGCGCCTTGTCCGGCTGCCCCGCCACGGGGCGGTCGTGGCGCGGCGACAGCTCGCGCTGGGCGACCTGCCGGCGCACCAGGATCTTTTTCACATAGGCGACATTGGCATTCGCCTGCTCCGGCGGCAGGCCGGAGCGCGCGATGCTCTCCGCCTCGCTCATGCGGCCCTGCAGGCCGACGATGACGGCGAGATTGGTGCGGACCCGTGGGCTGGCGTCGGGATTGGCAGCGGCCTTCCGCAGCTGCTCCTCAGCCTTGGGCAGCTCGTTGGAGAGTGCGTAGGACAGGCCGAGATTGGACAGCACGGAGGGATCATCGGGCGCGATCTTCAGCGCGGTGATGTAATATTGCCGCGCCTCCTCGTTGCGCCCCATCTGGTCGAGCGTGGCGCCCTGCGCCGAGAGGATCCGCCAGTCGGGATCCTCGGGCGAATGCGCCCGGCTCAGCACATCGAAGGCCTGCTGGAAATTGCCGTTGTCGGCGAGCGCGCGGCCATAGGCCGCGAGCAGCGCCCGGTTGCCGGGATTGGCGATGGTCGCCTGCTCCAGCACCGCCACCGCCTGGGAGCGCTGCCCGGTGGCGCGCAGCGCGCTGCCATAGCGCAGCGCGAGCTCGGGATCGTTCGGGGTGGCGCGGAAGCGCTCGCGCAGCTGGTCGACCTCGGCGCGCGGATCAGCCGCCGGCGCGCCGGGCTTCTCGGACTTGCCGCCAAGCGCGCCGGTGATGTCGCCGAGATCCGTCGTCTGGCAGGCACCGAGGCCGAGCAGCACGACGGTGAAGGACAGCGCGAACGCAGCCGGCCGCAACAGAGGACGAGAGCAAGAGGGCCGCATACGCATGCAACTGAACTACTTCGGGACCGATGCCAGACACGCTGGCAGATTAACCCTAAGGTCCCGTTAAGCAGGCGCGGCCGCCAAGGCTCAAATAAAGGCCCAATCCATCGATCAATCGATGAATTCGGCGCCGAACTCGCAGCCGATGCGCCAGGCCAGCCGGCATTTGCGCTGGTGGTCCGGCGCGAACACGATCGTGAACTGCGGCGGGATCTCGACGAACTCGGCGACCACCTTGACGCCGCCGTCGGAAATATCCGTGACCGTGCAGTCCCGCGGCAGGCTGCCATTGCCGTAGTGGATCTTCGCGATCCTCCTGCACAGCCGACGTTCGCTCTTACGACGGTTCGCCAACATCAACATTTCGCCACTCGCCCACTCAATCGTCCATCCGAGGAGATCAGGTGTAACGGGGAAACATTGGGATCTGGCTAGCATCAGCCCCGGAAATCCGGAGCTGAGATTTGCATTTCGTTTACCTTCCGGCCGCCTTCAGCATGAAGCCGTCGAAATAGCCGACCAGCCTGGCGTGATCGTCGAGCGGCATGATGTCGGCGACATACTGATCCGGCCGGACAATCACGAGGCAGCCGCTGGCGCGATCGATGCCGCGCATCGCAAAGATGTCCTGGCCGCTCTTCAGATCGGGGCAGAACATCTTCTCGTAGTCGAGAAGGCCGTAGCGCCCCTTGCGCGGCAGCAGCAGCGCCGGCATCCGCTCCAGCGCGAGCTCGCGATGGCCCTGCTGGAACACCGCGCGCAGGTCGATCACCGAGTCGATGTCGGCGCCAGCGGGCGTGTAGCGCCGCAGCGGCGATGCGGCCTCCTCGCTGAGGAATGTGCACAGGCGACGGATCGCCGAGCTCGGCGCCAGCGGATCCTCGGCGCCGGCAAAGGCGAACAGGCGGAAGCGGCCGTCGGCCTGGACGACGTGACCGAGCTGCAGCGGCTTGGCATCGCCGAGACGGATCACCGGTGCCGAATGGAAGCGCTTGCCGATCACGAAGCCGGTCGCGAGCGGCTGGAAGGTGTCGTCGCCGGTCAGCACCGAGGGCCGATAATGCGTGGCCGTGCCCGCGGTGTAGCGTCCGTGACGGATGAAATAGTCCTGCGTCTTGGCGGCATCGGCGCCGCCCTGCTTGGCGGCGGAGGCGAGGATGCCCGACCATTCGCGATCGAAATCGATCAGCTCCTGCGCGATCGCCTTGCGCTCTGCCGAATAGCTGTGCAGCAGCTCCGGCGTGCAGCGGCCGCCCAGTACGGCGGCGAGCTTCCAGCCGAGATTGAAGGTGTCCTGCATCGACACGTTCATGCCCTGCCCCGCCTTCGGGCTGTGGGTGTGGCAGGCGTCGCCGGCGATGAACACGCGCGGCAGGCGGGTCGCGACGTCCGCCTCCGGCACGTCGTCGAACTTGTCGGTGATGCGCTGGCCGATCTCGTAGACCGACCACCACGCGACCTCCTTCACCTCGAGTGTATAGGGCGCGAGAATGCGCTTGGCCTTGGCGATCACCTCCTCGACGGTGATGTTACGGCCCGCGACACGCTCGCCGACCTCGAGCTTGGCGAGCTCGACATAGAGCCTGACGAGATAGCCGCCCTCGCGCGGGATCACCAGCAGGCTGCCGTCCTTGGCCGACTGGATCAGCGACTTGAAGCGGATGTCGGGGAAATCGGTGACGGCGAGCACGTCCATCACGCCCCAGGCGTGATTGGCGGAGTCGCCGTGCAGCTCGCGGCCGATCGCCTTGCGCACCACGCTGCGCGCTCCGTCGCAGCCGACGACATAGCGCGCGCGCACCGTCTCGACCTGCCCCTCGTGCTCGGGGTCGATGCGATCGAAGCTGACGGTGACACCGTGCGCGCCGGCAGCGGCGGTCGTATCGATCGTGAGATCGCGCAGCCGCCGTGCGTAGTGCGGCTCGAGCTTGGCTGCCGAGCGCCGCATCACCTCGAGGAAGAAGTCGTGCACGCGGGCCTGGTTGAGCACGACATGCGGCATCTCCGACAGGCCGTCCTCGACGTCCTGCACGCGACCGCTGCGCGCGATGTGGGCGCTGTCGGCGTCATCAGGCTTCCAGAACGTGGTCTCATTGATCCAGCAGGCTTCCTTCAGCACCTTCTCGGCAAAGCCATAGGCGTTGAACATCTCCATGGTCCGGCACGCGATGCCGTCGGCCTGGCCGAGCAGCAGCCGGCCCGGCTTCTGCTCGACGATGGCAGTCTTGATGCCCGGGAAAGCCGAGAGCTGGGCGGCGAGGTTCAGCCCCGCCGGGCCGCAGCCGACGATGAGGACGTCGACCTCCGATGGCAGGGTGCCGGCGGCGCCGGAGCTCGCCACGCGCTCGGCGGCATCGAAAATCTCGGGATCACCCGGCTGGAAGCCGTTGAGATGAAACTGCATGAGACCACCCTCCCTCGCTTTTCCTTATTGATCAGTATGCTGATCATCAGTATGCTTGTCAAGCAAGCCAGAGGAGATTCGTGGTGACCGAGATGCGGGACATGCCGGGGCACCTGGCGCGCCGGTTTCAGCAGATCGCGGTGGCGGTGTTCCTGGCGGAGGTGGAAGCCGCCGGCTTCGACCTGACCCCGGTGCAATATGCGGCACTGGCGGCGATCGCGGCCAACCCGGCACTCGACCAGATCACGCTTGCCGGCCTGATCGCCTATGACCGCACCACCATCACCGGGGTGATCGACCGGCTGGCCCAAAAGAACCTCGTCATCCGCCGCGCGGGTGTGCGCGACCGCCGATCACGCGAGCTCCTGATCACCGAGGAGGGTCGGCGGACGCTCGACGCGATCACGCCGGCCGTCGAAGCCGCGCAGCGGCTGATGGTGCGCGGCCTCACCAAGGTCGAGGCGAACGAGCTGATCCGGCTGATGCAGAAGGCCATCGCCGCCGGCAACGAGCTCAGCCGCGCGCCGTTGCGCGAGGATGCCGGCACGCAGCGGCAGTGATCGCCCGGGGCCAATCTCCGGACGAGCCAAGCTCCGCCGCTCCGCCCGCCATGGACTCGTAGACCATAAGATACGTCGTCGGGCCGCGCCCGCGGTCCGCCATGTATCTCCAATGTATCTCCTCGGCAGATGAGCGGGCCGGTCCGCCGCGCTACGCTGTGCAGAATTGTGATCAGTTCATATTGCAGTTCATGGCGGGAGCGGCGCATGCCCACGACGTCCGATACATCCGCAGACAGTCACGACGAGAATGATGCCGACAGCTGTCTCTGCGGCGTCGAGCACATCGAGGATGAGTTCACCTCGGACGCCGAGCTGCCGCCGGCCATCGGCGGAGTCAGGATCGAGGTCGCGGCGGACATCGATCCCGATGACGGCGATGAAGACCACGTCGATGGATGTGACCTCGACTTCCAGCTCGACGATCTGACGAGCGACTCGGAACTGCCCGCAGCGGTCGGAGGAGTCTGAGATGGCCTTCGCACTCACCTGGCTTGCCGAAGTTCTCGAAGACGCCGGCCTCAAGGTCGCCGAGCAGCCGGGATGGCGCTCGCGGGGACGCGGCGAGATGGGCAGCGTCAAAGGCGTGATCTGCCACCATACGGCGGGGCCCGGGCCGGAAAAGGGCGTCATGCCGAGCCTCGGCATCATCACCAATGGCCGGCCTGATCTCGCCGGACCGTTGGCGCAGCTCGGCCTCAGCCGCGACGGAACGTACTTCATCGTCGCCGCCGGACGCTGCAATCATGCCGGCGTCGGCATGTGGCAGGGGCTGCGCACGGGCAACGAGAACTTCATCGGCATCGAAGCCGAAAATTCGGGCACCGCCAACGACCCCTGGCCTGCCGTTCAGCTCGACGCCTATCGTCGCGGGGTGGCCGCGATCCTCAGGAAGATCAACGCCGACCCAGTGATGTGCTGCGGCCACAAAGAGTACGCGCTGCCTCCCCGCCGCAAGAACGACCCGACATTCGACATGAATGAGTTCCGGTTGCAGGTCGCGGCCATCCTGGCGGGCACGGCTCCTGCGCCGATCATCGTTCCGCCGATCGACGAGGAGAAGCGTCCCACCCTGCGGCGCGGCGCCCGCGGTGATCTCGTCCGGCAACTGCAGAACGATCTGAAGATCGAAGTCGATGGCATCTTCGGCGCCGGCACCGAGGCCGCGCTCCGCGAATTCCAGCGCCAGCACGACATGGTGCCGGACGGGATCGCCGGCCCCAAGACCTGGGCCGCGCTCGATGCGTCACCAGGCCCCGCATTGGCCCCGACTGCTGCACCTGCGATGCAGCCTTTCGCGGCCCCGGCGGCGGGTCCAAGCTCGATCGATGAGCTGAAGCAGATGGCTGCAAGCAGTCCGGTCGCGCGCATCAATTGGAGGGATCGGGGGGCCGCGCCGAAGGGCTACGTCGTCGGCATGGCGCTGACTTTCGGCCGCGTCTACCACAAGCTCAAATCCGGCGACGCAGCCGCGCTGGACATGGCCCGCAAATCCTCCGGCAACGTCAACCGCGATGCCCTCGCCTGGTACAACGACGTGTTCACCGCGTCGGGAATGAGCAACGCCGCCGATGGCGCCGAGACATTGCGGCACCTCTTCGTGCTGATGCTCGGGCTGGGCATGCGCGAGAGCTCCGGCCACTATTGCGAGGGGCGCGACAGGTCGGCCGACAACACGACGTCCGACACGGCTGAGGCCGGCCTGTTCCAGATGAGCTTCGACGCCAATCGCGCGAGCCCGCTGCTGGGGCAGATCTTCGCCCGCTACAAGAACAGCCCGTCTGGCTTTCTCGCCGATTTCAGCGTCGGCGTGCACTGCAGTGCCGGCAATCTCGAAAACTTCGGCTCCGGTGACGGACTCGAATTCCAGCGGCTCTGCAAGCAGTGTCCCGCCTTCGCGGTCGAGTACGCTGCGGTCGCGCTGCGGCACATCCGCAAGCATTGGGGGCCGATCAACCGAAAGAAGGCGGAGGTCCGCGCCGAATGCGATGCCTTGCTGGCCCAGGTCGCGACGGCGATCGACAGAAATCCGGCTCTCGGTCAGGCGCTGCAGTGACCGACAATGAGTCCGGGGCGGCGGCGCCGTTCACGAATACCGCATGACGCCATCATCGACCTTGCCGTAACGGAGCGAGACGATGTCGAGCGCGTAGTTCTGATACAGCCGCCACGGCCGCTTCGAGCCCTGCTTGGGCAGATCGGCAATCGACCGCTGCACGTAGCCGGAGCTGAAGCTCAGCGACGGCAGCGGCGTGACGGTGCTGTCGTCATTGTGCGGCACGCATTGTCGATAGCCGTGCCGATCCATGTAGTTGATGAGACGGCAGACATATTCGCAGGTCAGGTCGCATTTCAGTGTCCAGGACGCGTTGGTGTAGCCGAGCGTCGCCGCCAGGTTCGGCACGTCGGAATACATCATGCCCTTGTAGTTGAGCGTCTTGGCGAAATCGACCGTGCGGCCATCGACCGTGACCTTGATGCCGCCGAGCACCTGCAGGACCAGCCCGGTCGCAGTGACGACCACGTCGGCTTCGATCTCGCGCCCATCGGATAGGCGCAGGCCCCGCTCGGTGAAGGTCTCGATGCCCGCTGTGACAACGGAGGCGCGCTGCTCGCGAATGGTCTTGAACAGGTCGCCGTCCGGCACCAGGCACAGCCGCTGATCCCAGGGGTTGTAGCGCGGCGTGAAATGGGTGGCGACGTCGTAGTCGGCGCCCAGCGCGGCGCGCACGCCGCCGAGGATGAGCTGCTTGACACGCTCCGGCTTGCGCCGGCTGAGCTGGAAGAAATACATCCCGAACAGCACGTTGCGCCAGCGGATCAGGTGATAGGCGAGGCTCGGCGGCAGATGCCGGCGCAATTTGTTGGCCAGCGCGTCCTGCGCCGGGCGCGACACCACATAGGTCGGCGAGCGCTGCAGCATCGTGACATGGGCCGCAGTCTTGGCCATCGCGGGCACCAGCGTGACCGCTGTCGCGCCGGAGCCGATCACGACGACACGCTTGCCGGCATAGTCGAGATCGTCAGGCCAGGCCTGCGGATGCACGATGCGGCCCTTGAAATCGGCCATGCCCTTGAAGTCCGGCAGGTAGCCCTTCTCGTAGCGGTAGTAGCCCGAGCACATGAACAGGAAGCTGCAGGTGATCAGCACGGTCTCGGTCGTGCCCTGCTCCGTTGACCGCTCGGCCTCCACGGTCCAGCGCGCGTCCGCGCTCGACCAGGACGCACTGAGAACGCGATGATTGAAGCGGATGTGGCGGTCGATGCCGTTCTCGGTCGCGGTGTCGCGGACGTATTTCAGGATCTGCGGCCCATCGGCGATCGCCTTGGGATCGGTCCACGGCTTGAATGAATAGCCCAGCGTGTACATGTCGCTGTCGGAGCGGATGCCGGGATAGCGGAACAGATCCCAGGTGCCGCCGATGGCGCCGCGCCCCTCCAGGATCGCGAAGCGCTTGCCGGGACATTTGTGCTGCAGATGATAGGCGGCGGCGATGCCGGACAGTCCGGCGCCGACGATCAGCACGTCGACATGCTCTGTTGACATGAGGTGGTCCTGGCGTTCCCTGGTCCGACGTCCCGCGCCGGCTGGCCGACAGTCGCAACCCGGCCCGCCGCTGTCAAATCGGCGTACGTTGGCATTCGATCAACCCTCCTGCTCTATCAAGAGGGTCACCAGCAGACGGACCTCGTGATGAACGCCCCTGCCCCGCAGCACGACACGCCCGGCAACGACGGCAGCCGGGAACGCGGCAGTGCGCAGGCGCAGCGCGTCGCCCTGGGCTTCACCCTCGCCGCGATCGCGCTGGCCGGCTGGTCGCTCTTCCCGAGCTTTCCGGCCGGCCAGTTGATCGCGGTCGTCACCGTCATTCCGCTGCTCGCGCTGATCCTCACCTTGCGCTTCCCCGGCCGGTTCCGCATCGGGCTGGGCTCCGGCTACGGCGCCAATCTCGGCACCGGCTGCATCGTGGCCGCCGGCACGCTCGCCGCACGCACGCTGTCGGACATCAACCTCGTCAGCTGGCTGCCGCTGACGGCGTTCGCGATCGCCGTCGCGGTCGTCTTCCTGATCGTGGCAGCGCGGTTCGAGACCCAGTTGCGCCGCCGCGGCTGGCGGCTGCTGCTGGCGGCCGTCTTCGTCAGCGCCTATGCCTTCGGCGCGCTCGGCCAGTTCAACACCGCGCTCGACCGCTCGGCCCCGGCGCTGCTGCGCAGCCGCGTGGTCGCCAAGCATCTCGGGCACAGCCGGCTCGCCACGCATCAGGTGACGCTGGAGGCGTGGGGGCCGTTCGCGAGGGCGGCTGACGCGCATGTGGCGCAGGCACTGTACGAGCGGCTGCAGCCCGGCGACACGGTCTGCCTGCGGCTCGGCGACGGCGCGTTCCGCATGGCTTGGTTCAGTGTCGCCGCGTGCCGGTGATTGGTGGCGGGCACATTGTGCGAACGGGCGACGCTGCGTAGAATTCGTCGCCCGCATGAGCGCCTTGTCCGCCGAAGCCCTGCGGGGCGGAGGCGACATGCGGGGTCTCAGGCACCATCGCGGTGACCCCGGATATCGCTCCGCTCATCCGGGCTGCGACAGCCACGACAGCGAGCCGTTTCGCATGACCGATGTCCTGCCCCGCCCCTTCGCCGTCGATCATCCCGACGTATTGCAGCTCGACGTCGCGGCGCTCGACGCGCGCCCCGGCGCGGTGCTGCTGGCGCGCTCGCCGTTCTATCCCGGCGGCGGCGGCCAATTGCCGGACCGCGGCACGATCGCCTGGAACGGCTTCGTTCGCGATGTCGTGGGCTTCGAGCCGACCGCAGACGGCCTCTGGCACCTGATCGGGGACGATGCCATTCCCGACGGAACGATCGAGCTCCACGTCGATCCGGCCTTCCGGCAGCGGATGTGCGAGCAGCACACGGTCGCTCATCTCGTCAACAGCGCCGTGTACACGCTGTTCGACGGCGCGCTGCTGACCGGCGTCCGCATGACCGACAGCGATGAATTCAGCGTCGATTTCGATCTGCCCAAGGTCGCACCGGAGCAACCGCGCGCGGTGGAGGACGCCGTCAACGCCGCGATCGCCGACGATCGCCCGGTCCGCGCCTTCGACATGCCCTATGACGACGCGCAGGCCACCGCCGGCCTGTTCCGCGCCAAATCCGTTGCCCCGCCGCGCCAGGCCGACGGCCTGATCCGCATCGTCGACATCGACGGCCTCGACCGCCAGGCCTGCGGCGGCACGCATCTGGTGTCGACGGTGCAGGCAAGGCGCGTGCGCGTCCTGAAGGTCGATAACAAAGGCCGGCAGAACCGGCGTTTCAGGATCGGGCTGGGAAGCGATTAGCAACGGCCCCGTAGCCCAGATGAGCGCAGCGACGTCGGGTTCACCTAGACCGCGCGTGAACCCCGGATATCGCTGCGCTCATCCAGGCTACACGATCGACAACTACGGCCGATGGACGATCACGTCGAATTCTTCCTCAGACGTCGGCGCGACGAAGTAAGAGGTGAACAGATCGAACTCTTCGTCGGTCACCTTGAACGCATGCCCACCCGCTTCATTGCGCGCGCGCAGGCGCGCCTTGCAGACCTCGTCGGGCACGTCGAGATGATGCAGCTGGTGCGGCACGCCGGCGGCTTCGAACAGGCCGCGCATCCAGGCGCGGCTCGCCAACGTATTCGCCGGGAAATCGAGCACGACCGAAACGCCGGCGCGCAGCAGCGCCACCACATGCGGCCCCATCACCGCACGCAGCCGTGACGAATTGCGGACGTAATCGGCGAGGCTGGTCTGCTCGCCCGGATAGAGCTGCGCCAGCCAGTCGTCCTCAGCGATCATGATAGTCGCCGGGCGCCGGCCCAGCTCGGCGACGAGCGTCGATTTTCCGGCAGCGATTTTGCCACACACGAGGTGCAGCATGGGTTGGTTCGGAGACATGGATTGAGACCTCGCGTGCGGCGCCACCTTGGGCGCCAAAGATGTTCACAGATCAATCGCAGGCAAACGCGCCCGGCCCGACGGATCAGGCCGGGTCGGTAATTCGGCGGCCGAAGGCCGCGCCTGCAAGGTGAACGCGAGAGGTCATTTCATGATAGTGACAGATGTGCGCAACGACGTCTAGTTTAAGAAGCGGCAACCGCCTTGAGGCGCGCGAGCTGGATTGGTCGCCCTGGATTGCTTCGCTTCGCTCGCAATGACGCTGCTGCAGCGTCGGCTTGCAGCACCATCTCAGGGTCCCGTGGGCGGGATGCGATACGCGCCCTCGTCAGTGCGAGCGAAGCAATTCAGTTGAGCCACAGATAGACTCTCTCGGTACTCCATGGACCGGGCGATCGAGCGGCTGCTGAAGTCCATCAGCATGGAAGCGAGACCTAACGTCGCGGACGCAACGGCTCCTGCCGTATCCCTTGTTTTACAAGCCGGGCGTCAATCTGGAAAAGCTCTAAGAGCGATTCCAGTCGCCGCTCCGTTGACACATTCGTGCCAGTGCCGTCTTCCCTGATCCCACGATGCATCGTGTTTGAATTTGCTCATTGGAGGGATTGATGAGACTGACCACCGCCGCCGTGATCGGCGCCGTCCTCGCTGGCTTTGCCGTCTCGCCAGCTCTGGCCGACGGCTACAAGGACTGCACCAAGCTCGACAAGGCCCAGTGGAAGCCGGCGGCCGAGGCCGAGGCGAAGGCCAAGGATGCCGGCTACGAGGTACGCCGCTCCAAGGTCGAGGGCAGCTGCTACGAGGTCTACGGCGTCAAGGGCGGCAAGCTGTATGAGCTGTTCTACAGCCCGGAAGACCTCAGCCTGAAGCACACGGTCGCCAAGTAATCGGCTCGCGGCGTGCAGCATGGCTGCACGCCGCAACGAGATCCTCATGCACGGCACGGCGCCCAGAACCAGCTTGAAAGACCCGGACCAGGCCGAGACCGTGCTGGTCTGGGATCTGCCGCTACGCCTGTGGCACTGGATGCTGGCCGTGCTGGTGCTCGTCGCCTGGGTGACGCCGAACGTCCATGACGGCCTGCATCGGACGGCCGGCTACGCGATCCTCGGGCTGCTCGCCTTCCGCCTGATCTGGGGCATCATTGGCACGCGGCATTCGCGCTTTCGCAGTCTGCGCGCCCGGCTGCGCGCGACGCCGGCCTATCTGTGGAATCTGTGGCGCGGCAAGACCGGGCGCTATCTCGGCCTCAACCCCGCCGGCACGGCCATGCAGCTTCTGCTGCTGCTGGTGCTGATCGTCTCCGCGGTGACCGGCGCGATGCAGGTGACGGTGCGCTTCTTCGGCATCTGGTGGGTGGAGGACACTCACGAGGTGACGTCGTATCTGCTGATCCCGTTGGTGGTGCTGCATGTCGCGGGCGTCGTGCTGGTGAGCCGGCTGCAGCGCGAGAATCTCGCGCGCGCGATGCTGACAGGACGCAAGCTGCTGCGGCGCAGCCGCCGCGACATGCCAAGCGGAAGCTGACCCGATCAGCCGCGCACCGCGTAGGGCGTCTGCGCCAAGCGGTCGGCGCCCATGATGAGGTCGCGCTGTGCGTCCGCCAGCGCCTTGCGCTCGCGCTTCTCTTCCGGCAGCAACCAGATCGAATCGTCGGGCGCGTAGTCCCGGATGAGCTTGGTGCCGCCGACGATGATCTCGATGGTGCTCATGATCCCAGCTCCACGAACCCGTACGGTGAGACTACGCCTTGCGCTCAGCCGCGGCAACCAATCAGCAAGCGTCGACAGCGTGGCCGCGCTGGTCTGCGAATGAACCGTCGTTCGACGTGACGCGCCCCGATCGTTGCATACAAGCCACAGTTCCCGCAAAAGCTGCCGACACCTCTTGCTGCGTTATTGCGCCCCGCCGCCAAGCACCGAACAATCGCAGGTATCGGATGCCTGACCGCCTCTGCTCGCAGGGGCCTGGATCTTGGAGGCCGGATGATGAGCTCGCAGCAGTTCACCACGCGTGCGTTGTGTCGATCGGTTGTCCTCGCAGGCTGCGTCATGGCCTGGCCCGCAACCGCCGCCGAGCCGGAGACGACCACACCGGTCGTCGCTGAAGTAAAGGCATCCACGACACCGACCGTCACACAGCCGCTCTCCACAGAGACGGCGCTCACGACCGCATCGGTCACGCCCTCGGCGACCCTGCCGCCGGACGAGCTGGTCTCGCCGATCACGTCCGGCGAAGCGCCCAAGTCCGCCGTCGCCAGCGCCGACCGCATCGAGATCCTCGACGAGTGCCCCGACATCGACGCCTGCGTCGACCGCTATCTGTGGGCGCTGTACGAGCGCGCGCCGAAGCTCGACAAGATCAGGGAGACCGAGCGGCGCGTCGTCACGGTCAAGCGCAAGGGCCGCATGGTCAAGGTGACGCGGAGCTTCACCAGGCTCGTCGACAATGATTTCACCTGGAAGGATCCGAAAGCAGCCGAGCGCGTCGGCCGCACGATGATGGAGTACGTCATCGGCGGCATGGACCGCGGCTTCAAACTGAAGCTGTTTCACACGCTGCATGCGGCCGAGGCCGCGGGGCTCGCGCCCGGCATCACCAGCGGCTTCCGCGACGACTACCGCCAGGAGATCGCCAGCGGACTGAAGGCGGCAACCAACCGATCCTACCACGGCGGCAGCCTGCGCGGCGGCTACGGCCACGGCCTCGCCGCCGACATCGTCAGCGTCAACGGGGCCACGCGCGCGCAGCGCTGGGTGGCGACCGAGCAGCTGTGGAAATGGGTCGACGCCAACGGCAAGAGCTTCGGTGTCGGCCGGCCCTACCTCGATCGCGACCCGCCGCATGTCGGCCCCGTCGACGGCGAGGAATACACCAAGCACCGCACGCCGGCCGTGAAGGTCGCGGCGGCGGAGACGAGGAAGCACAAGCGGATTGCGGCGCGGTCGGACCATCATGCGGCGAAGCGGGCTAAGGCCGTGCGGGCTTCGGCACTGGCGTCGCGGCGGACGGGGTGATTGTCTCGCTGCTGCGGGTGGCGACGTCAGAGTGATGTCGTAGGGCGCGCCGCATTCTCCGTCATTGCGAGCGAAGCGAAGCAATCCAGAGTACCGCCCACGACTCTGGATTGCTTCGCTTCGCTCGCAATGACGGCGCGTTACTGACCGTCGATGACGCAAACAAAAAGGCCGGGGCAATGCCCCGGCCTTCGTCGTCTCCGCCGCGCGTGAGCGCAGAAGTCAGTAGCGGTAGTGGTCCGACTTGAACGGGCCTTCCGGCTTTACGCCGATGTAGGAGGCCTGGTCGGGACGCAGCTTGGTGAGGTTCACGCCGATCTTGGCGAGGTGCAGCATCGCGACCTTCTCGTCGAGCGACTTCGGCAGCACGTAGACTTCCTTCTTGTACTTGCCGTCCTTGTTGTTGGCGTAGAGCTCGATCTGCGCCAGGGTCTGGTTGGTGAACGAGGCCGACATCACGAAGGACGGGTGGCCCATCGCATTGCCGAGGTTCACGAGGCGGCCTTCGGACAACAGGATCATGCGCTTGCCGTCGGGGAAGGTGATCTCGTCGACCTGCGGCTTGATGTTGGTCCACTTCAGGTTCTTCAGCGAGGCGACCTGGATCTCGTTGTCGAAGTGGCCGATGTTGCAGACGATGGCGCGATCCTTCATCGCGCGCATGTGCTCGATGGTGATGATGTCCTTGTTGCCGGTGGCGGTCACGAAGATGTCGGCGCGCGGCGCGGCGTCTTCCATCGTCACGACCTCATAGCCCTCCATCGCCGCCTGCAGCGCGCAGATCGGATCGATCTCGGAGACCATGACGCGGCAGCCGGCCTGGCGCAGCGACGCGGCCGAGCCCTTGCCGACGTCGCCGAAGCCCGCGACCATCGCAACCTTGCCCGACATCATCACGTCGGTGCCGCGGCGGATGCCGTCGACCAGCGACTCGCGGCAGCCATAGAGGTTGTCGAACTTCGACTTGGTGACGCTGTCGTTGACGTTGATCGCCGGCCACAGCAGGGTGCCGGCCTTCTGCATGTCGTAGAGACGATGCACGCCCGTGGTGGTCTCTTCCGAGACGCCCTTGATCGACGTGGCGATCTCGGCGAAGTAGCCCTTCGGCTTCTCCTTGAGCTGCTTCTTGAGCAGCGCGAAGAACACTTCCTCCTCCTCGGAGGCCGGCTTGTCGAGGAACGCCGTGTCGCCGTTCTCGGCGCGCAGGCCGAGATGGACGTACATGGTGGCGTCGCCGCCGTCATCGAGGATCATGTTCGGATGGCCGCCGCCATGCCAGTCGAACAGCTTTGCGGTGTAGTCCCAATAGTCGACCAGGGTCTCGCCCTTGACGGCGAACACCGGAATGCCGGCGGCGGCGATCGCAGCGGCGGCGTGGTCCTGGGTCGAGTAGATGTTGCAGGAGACCCAGCGGATGTCGGCGCCGAGTGCCTTCAGCGTCTCGATCAGCACCGCGGTCTGGATGGTCATGTGCAGGGAGCCTGCGATGCGCGCGCCCTTCAGCGGCTGCTTCGGGCCATACTCCTCGCGCGTCGCCATCAGGCCGGGCATCTCGGTCTCAGCGAGCGAGATCTCCTTGCGGCCGAACTCGGCGAGCGAAATGTCCTTGACGATGTAGTCGGTAAAACCTGGCTTGGCGGTCATGTGGGGTTCCTGGTCGGATGTAATCGGACGGGTCGTGACGAACGAAAATAGACGCGTCGAGGCGACGTCTAGATCACTGTCCCCGGTCTTTGCGGGGAGAGATGACGGCGGCCTTCTGCCGCCGTCCTTCTTAGTCGGACTGATGCACAGCGAGGGTGAAGAGCAGCCGCACACGAAGTGCGCATTGTCGCTCTGTCACCTCTTGTTTGACGATGCATTCCGACCTCTCCCCGCGAGCGGGGAGAGGGAAGTAGCAACTGCTACACCGCGCGCTTGAACGCTTCGGCGAGGTCGGTCTTCTCCCAGGAGAAGCCACCCTCGTTGTCGGGCGTGCGGCCGAAATGGCCGTAGGCCGCGGTACGCGCGTAGATCGGACGGTTGAGGTCGAGGTGCGAGCGGATGCCGCGCGGGGTGAGGTTCATCACCTCGGCCGCCGCCTTCTCCAGCTTGTCCTCGGAGACCTTACCGGTGCCGTGGGTGTCGATGTAGATCGACAGCGGCCGTGCCACGCCGATGGCGTAGGCGAGCTGCAGGGTGCAGCGGTCGGCGAGGCCGGCGGCCACGATGTTCTTGGCGAGATAGCGCGCGGCATAGGCGGCCGAGCGGTCGACCTTGGTCGGATCCTTGCCGGAGAACGCGCCGCCGCCATGCGGGGCCGCGCCGCCATAGGTGTCGACGATGATCTTGCGGCCGGTCAGGCCGGTGTCGCCATCGGGGCCGCCGATGAAGAACTTGCCGGTCGGGTTGATGTGCCAGATCGTGTCCTTGGTGATCCAGTCCTTCGGCAGCGCCTCGCGCACATACGGCTCGACGCGCTCGCGGACCTGCGCCGAGGTCATGTCCGGGATCAGGTGCTGGTGCGAGACGACGATCTCGCGCACACCGACCGGCTTGCCATTCTCGTAGCGCACGGTGACTTGGCTCTTGGAGTCCGGGCCGAGCACCTTCTCGACGCCGGAGTGGCGGGCCTCGGCGATCAGGCGCAGGATCTTGTGGGCGTAAAAGATCGGCGCCGGCATGAGATCGGGCGTCTCGTTGCAGGCGTAGCCGAACATGATGCCCTGGTCGCCGGCACCTTCTTCCTTGACTTCGCCCGGCTGCAGCGCGTCGACGCCCTGCGCAATGTCGGCCGACTGCGGATGCAGGAGGATCTCGATGTCGCAGGTCTTCCAGTGGAAGCCCTCCTGCTCATAGCCGATGTCCTTGATGGCCTCGCGGACGACGTGCTCGATGTGCTCATTGGTGACCGAGGCCGGGCCGCGGGTCTCGCCGGCGATCACGACCTTGTTGGTGGTGGCAAGCGTCTCGCAGGCGGCGCGGATCGCCCACGGATCGATGCCGGCCTTCGGCCCTTCGCGGTAGAACAGGTCGACGATCTCGTCCGAAATACGGTCGCAGACCTTGTCCGGATGGCCCTCGGACACCGATTCCGAGGTGAACAGATAAGACGCGCGCATCAAGCAATCCCTTCTTTGCCGCCCACGGCGGTCGTTCGTATTGATCTCAAGGTGACCTCGAGTGATCCCTAGGATGTCAGTCGCGACGCCGCGAGATGACGTAGGACTCGTCGTAGAACCACAGCCCGTTGTGCTTTCGCAGAACCTCTCTGGCGGCGTCGAGCGCGCGGGATGAGTGGGCCACCTCAGTCAGGCGGTCTTCCTCGATCTGCGCGACATACACCGCCGCGTTCCAGGCTGCAAAGGCCGTCGAGGTTCCGATCGCACCGGTGACCTCGTTGGGCAGAGCCTCCATCTCATACCTGAAAATTGAGCGATTGTCCGCATAGGCGTTAAAATTTAAGTCCCGCCCACTGGAGCCCAGCTCGTACTTGACGGCGCGCAATAGCTCATGGCGGCTGACCGAGAAAGGATTTTCTCCGGGCCACACCGCCTGGATGATTTCCAGGCCCGGATCCTGGCCATGGGAGTGGATTCCGATCAGCCGGCCGCCCGGTTTCAAGGCCCGCGCGAGCGGTGCGATGATGCGCTTGGCGCGGAAATTGACCGAGGAGCGCGCCCGATAAGGCTGCGAGGCGATGATCAGGTCGAAATTGGCCTCGACCCGCCCTGCCCTCGGGATGATGTTGTCGAGCAGGAAGCGGTGATCCTCGCGGTACAGCACCAGCGCGATCGGCCGCTCATAGACCGGCATGCCGGTGCGCTGGGAGACATTGGCGCGCCAGTTCTGCTCCAGGAACGGCTTCAGCGCCGTGATCTGGGCCTCGAAATCCCCCGAGGAATCGCCCTGCAGGACAACCTCGTGCCAGATCATCGACGCCGCCACCGACGGCGAGGCCGGCGTCAGCCAGGGCGCCTCGGCATAGTTCATGTTGGTGAACACGAATACCGAGGCCGGATGCTCGAACAGCCGGTCCGGCACCTTTTCCAGCGTCAGCCGGACGTCCTCGAGGCTCAGCTCCTTGCCAGCCACATAGAACGGAATGTGTGGAAAACGGCCGTGCATCGTGCGGAGCACCTTCGACAGCACGGTGCCGTCGCCGACGCCGGCATCGAACAGCCGCAGCGCCGGCGGCCGCGGATGGATGCTGGCGAGCTCGAGGCCGACGCGCTCGGCCACCACGCGCTTCTCGCTGCAGGTGTGCACGAACAGCAGGTATTTCTGCCGGTTCTCGAAGAAGCGGAAATTGCTCTTGGGGTCGCGCTTCTCCGGCACCACGTCGAGCCGCGGCGGCGGCAGGGTGCCGGTGGACGCTGCGATATAGGCCTGGATGCGGTCCAGCGTGTCGATGGTGATGCGCTTGCCCTCGCGCAGCCGCTGCACGAGCTTGCCGTCGTTGACGGCCCGCCGGCCGAACGTCGATTCCGCCATGTCCGACTGGCGGCAGAACTCCGTGATCTGGGCGAGCAGCTGGTCGTTCTTCATCCGGCCTAGTCATCCGCCAAGTTCGGTGGGAAAAGGGAGTGGGCAGAAGGCCACTGGCCCAACTTCCTAGCACCGTCTGCCCACCAATGAAAGGGCCTGAACCCCGAACCCTCCGGACGCAACAAAACGGATAGGATCCCTGCCCGCCTCCCGTCCTGGTCCCTGCCGATGCGCCGTTTTCTCCTGCTGCTGCCGCTGCTCGCCCTCCCCCTCGCGCAGCCCGCGACCGCCCAGTCCCGCGCCCAGCTGGGGCCGCTCTGCACCACCGAGACCACGCCGGCGGACCAGATGATCTCCGCCTGCACCAAGATCATCGCGCTGAAGGTGTTTTCCGGCGGGCAGCTCGCCACGATCTATTTCTGGCGCGCGGTCGGCTGGAACAAGAAGGGCGACTACGCCCATGTGATCGCTGATGCCACCGAGGCGATCCGGCTGCAGCCGTCACAGGCGGTCTACAACCTCCGCGGCTCGGCCTATTACGACAAGGGCGAGGACGACATCGCCATCGCCGACTTCAACGACGCCCTCAAGCTCGGACCCCCGAGCGCGACCATCTATCACAACCGCGGCAATGCCTATCGTTCCAAGGGCGACTACGCCAACGCGCTCGGCGACTACGACCAGGCCATCAAGCTCAGCCCGCGCGAAGCCTATAGCTGGCAGAACCGCGGCATCACCAAGGCCGCCCAGGGCGACCTGGACGGCGCGCTGAGCGACATCAACGAGGCGATCCGGCTCAATCCATCGCTCGCCTCGGCGATGACCAACCGCTCGGTGATCTGGCGGGCCAAGGGCAACATCGAGCGCGCCATCGCCGATGGCTCCGAGGCGGTCCGGCTGGCACAGAATCCGCCCGCCAACGTGATGACGCCGCCCGGCAGCGTCGTCATCGCCGCGCTTGTGCATCGCGCGCTCGCCTATGAGGCCAAGGGCGAATTCGATGCCGCCAAGAGCGACTACGCGGCCGCGCTCAAGCCGACCGCGTCGGATTCCGGCAGCAAGGCCAACCAGGCCACCGCCAAGGTGCGGCTGTCGCTGCTGTCGGAGCCGGCCCCACCGCCGCAGCGGGCCGATGCGCCGGCCTCCGCCTCGCCAGCCGCGGCGACCGGTCAGCGCATGGCGCTGGTGATCGGCAACGGCGCCTATACCCACGTTCAGGCCCTGCCCAATCCGCCCCGGGATGCCCGCGCGATCGCCAAGAGCCTGCGCGAGATCGGCTTCACCGTGGTCGAGGGCATCGACCTAGATCGCGCAACGATGCAGGCGAAGACGCGCGAGTTTCTGCGCGAGGCGACGCGGGCGCAGGTTGCCGTCGTCTTCTATGCCGGCCATGGCGTGCAGATCGACGGCCGCAACTACCTCGTGCCCACCGACATCGCCTTGTCCGGCGGCAGCGACGTCGTGTCGGCGATGGTCGACATGGACCAGATCCTGGCCGGGCTCGACGACCAGGTGCGCACCAACATCCTGATCCTCGATGCCTGCCGCAACAATCCGTTCGCACCGCCGGAAGGCACGGGCCAGGCACCGAGCCGGAGCCTCAGCGCGACCGGTCTGGCCGCGCCCGCGTCGCTCGGCAACGGTGCGACGTCGGGCGCGGGGACGCTGATCGCGTTTGCGACCGCGCCCGGCAAGGTCGCGCTCGACGGCGACGGCGAGAACAGCCCGTTCTCGGCGGCGCTGTCGCGCCACATCGGCACGCCCGGGCTCGAGGTGCAGCAGATGCTGACGCGGGTCCGCGCCGAGGTCGTCGCCGGCACCAAGAACAGGCAGGTGCCGTGGTCGAATTCCTCACTGCTGGGCGAGGTGTATCTGGCGGCGAAATAGGTCCTGGCTGGCGGGAGACTGCGACAGCCTGACCAGCACAGCCGTCCCTCGAACACGGTGCAGAGCCACCGAATCCTGGTATCCTGATCGCCCAAGGGAGACGACGCTCATCGTCGACGGCGCGCCGCGCCGCCGACATGATCGGCAGGCAACAAGCTTCGTCTCGAAGAATGCAAGGGAGGCTCGCATGATCGGTCGTTTCGTTGTTGGATTCGGTGTCGCGCTCGCGCTGGCTTCTGGCCCGGCGCTGGCGGACGAGGTCACCGGCGTCTGGCTGCGCGAGACCGGCGCGTCCAAGGTCAAGTTCGCCCCCTGCGGCGGCGCCATCTGCGGCACGCTGGTCTGGATCAAGGAAGGCACCGACACCCCGGCCAAGGTCGGCCAGCGGCTGTTCTCCGGCATGAAGCCGACCGGGCCCAACGCCTGGGCCGGCAGCTACAGCAATCCCGACGACGGCAAGACCTATGATGCCAAGATGACGCTGTCCGGCGGCACGCTGACGACCGCCGGCTGTGCCTTTGGCGGCGCGATCTGCCGCTCCTCGACCTGGACTCGGACGAACTAGCGCTCCAGCATCGCACCACGGCGGGTCGCACGAGGACATCGATCGTCCCATGGCAGTGAAGACGCAGGCCCGGCTGGGATTCGTGCTGTTCGCGGTGATCGCCGCGGCGGCCGCGACCTTCGTGCTGGTGCGCCGCTCGGCCGCGCCAGCCGGCAGCGATCACCGCACGGTTCGCCAGCTCGTCGTGCACTACAACCTGCTGTCGCGCGCCGATGACCCGATCATCGTGCTCGGCGACAGCATCGTCGAGGCGGCGACCTTGCAGGCCAGCGCCTGCGGGCATCCGATCGTCAACGCGGGCTTGGCCGGCGCCGGAACGCGCAGCGATCTCGCCGGCTGGCTCAAGCCGGCGCTGGGACCCAAGCGGCCGTTCGCCATCATCGTCTCGCTCGGCGTCAACGATGCGCTGACCGCCAAGCCCGACTCCAGCCAGGTGTTCGCCGGACGCTACGAAGCCTTGCTGCGCGAGCTGGCGACATTGACGCAGCGCCTGTTCATCATCGAGTTTCCTCCGGTCGAGGTGCGCGGCCCGTTCACGGCGGCGATGGAAAAGGCGACGGCGGCGAGCATCACCGGTTATCGTGCCGCACTGCCCGACCTCGCCAGGCGCGCCGGCGCGACCTTCCTGCCGCTGCCGCCGATGGAAGCGCCGTTCACGCTCGAGGGCATCCATCTCAACGCCGCCGGCTATCGGTCCTGGGACCAGGCGATCCAGCAGGCCACCGAGTTCGCCTGCCGCTGAGGCCGATAGCGCCAAGACGTCATCACCACGGGCGAAAACAATCCTTCACTCCGGTCCGGCTAGGATCGGGCAGCGTCCGACGTGTACACGGTTAACAAATCACTGCATGGCCCTGCCCCCACCATCGCCGTCGCCAGGAACTGACAAGCTGCTCGGACTCGAGCTGCTGCGCTTCCTCGCCACGATCTCGGTGCTGCTGTGGCACTATCCGCATTTCGCCTACGCCGCCGACGCGCCGGTCGGCCTCGTCCGCAGCGAGCTGCCGTTCTACCGCGTGCTGTTCCCGTTCTATGAGCTCGGCGAATATGGCGTCGTGATCTTCTGGTGCATCTCGGGCTTCATCTTCTTCTGGAAGTACAGCGCGCTCATCCCGAACGGCGCGGTCGACGGCTGGACCTTCTTCGTCAACCGGCTGTCGCGGCTCTATCCGCTGCATCTTGCGACCCTGCTCCTGGTGGCGGGCCTGCAGGCGATCTACGTGGCGCAGCACGGCTTCGCCTTCGTCTATCAGAGCAACGATCTCGGCCATTTCCTCGCGCAGCTGGTCATGGCGAGCGACTGGCTGCCGCCGACCGGCGTCAGCTTCAACGGACCGATCTGGTCGGTCTCGATCGAGGTGCTGGTCTACGCCGCGTTCTTCGCAGGCCTGCGCTTCGTCACGACATCGCCGCTGCTGAACCTCGCAATGATCCTGGCCGGGATCGCCAGCGGCACGCTGGTCGGCAAATGTTTCGTGTTCTTCTATGCGGGCGGGCTCGCCGCGATGACGCGGCAGAGCGTGGCCGATGCCTGGTATCGGCCAAGGCTCGAGGTGTTCGCCGCGGGCGCCGTCGTCGGCATCCCCTTGGTACTCTGGCTTTCAGGCACCGATCTGGCCGAGCGAGCGGCCGCGTTGCTGCTCATCTACACACCGGTGCTGTTGTTCGTCTGCACAATTCCGCTGACACTGCCCGGGCGGGCCGAAGACCTGCTGCAGGCCGCCGGCAACATGACCTATTCGTGCTACCTGCTGCACTTCCCGATCCAGCTGACGATCGCGCTGGCCTTCGCATCCTGGGGACAACCGATACCGTATGGCAGCCATATGTTCTGGATCGGCTTCATGGGGCTGACGCTGAGCGCAGCGTATCTCACCTATGACTGGTTCGAGGCTCCCGCCCAGCGGCTGATCCGGCGCGCCCTGCTGCGCAAAAACAAAGCGGGGCGGATTGCTCCGGCCCCGCTTCCACATCATTGATCGGCACGATCAGCGCGCCTGATCGCCAGCCGCGCAATCTCGGGCAGCTGACTACTTGCCCCAGATCTCCTCGGCGAGCTCGACGCAGAGGCGCAGCTTGGCCCACTGCTCTTCCTCGGAAAGGATGTTGCCTTCCTCGGTCGAGGCGAAGCCGCATTGCGGCGACAGCGCGAGCTGGTCGAGCGGGGCGAACTTCGAGGCCTCTTCCATGCGGCGCTTGATGTCGTCCTTCTTCTCGAGCTCGCCGACCTTGGAAGTGACGAGACCGACGACGACGACCTTGTTGCCCTTCGGCAGGAAGCGCAGCGGCTCGAAGCCGCCGGCGCGCTCGCTGTCGTACTCCAGGAAGTAGCCGTCATAGTTGGTGTTGGCGAGCTTGGTCTCGGCCACCGGCTCGTAGCCGCCCGAGGAGATCCAGGTCGAGCGGAAATTGCCGCGGCAGACATGGGTCGTGATCGTCATGTCGGCAGGCCGCTCGGCGATCGCGTAGTTGATGATGCGCGAATAGATCTGCTGCAGGCCGTCGGGATTGTCACCGCGCTCCCGCGCCTTCTTCAGCTCGTCCTGCGAGCACAGATAGGCCCACACGGTGTCGTCGAACTGCAGATAGCGGCAGCCGGCGTCGTAGAACGCCTTCACGGCCTTGCGGTAGGTCTTGCCGAGATCCTCGTAGAAGGCATCGAGATCGGGATAGACCTCCTTCGAGATCGACTTGCGGCCGCCGCGGAAATGCAGCACGGCCGGCGACGGGATCGTCATCTTTGCCGTCACATGCGCCGTATCGGCGTGCTTCTTGAGGAAGCGGAAGTGGTCGAGCATCGGATGATCATCCGGGAAGTCCAGCTTGCCGATCACGCGCACCGCGTCGTGACGGGTCTGCACGCCGGTGAACTGGATGCCGGTGTCCGGATGGAACAGCTCGCAGCCGGTCAGCTTCGCGAGGAAATCAAAGTGCCACCAGGAGCGGCGGAACTCGCCATCGGTCGCGAGTTTCAGGCCGGTCGAGGCCTGGCGATGGACGACCTTCTCGATCTCCATGTCCTCGATCTTGGCGAGGTCGGCCGCGGAGATCTCGCCCTTCTCGAGCTTCGCGCGGGCCTCCTTGATCTTCTGCGGCCGCAAGAGGCTGCCGACTTCGTCGGCGCGGAATGGGGGCTTGGTGCGTTGCATGGGCTCACTCCTTGGAAGGCGTCGATTCGTTGGATAGGGTTATTGGACCGGTTGCGATCTGCCTCGGCTTGCGCTGGGCGAAACGTCACGGGCTGGGTTCATCCCCTACCCCGTATCCGGTCGGTATACAATTCTGTCGAAGGGGGATCATGGAGGTGCATGGCGCAGTCCATGCCCAATTCGATCTTGCAGGCTGGTCTGACTAGCTCCAATGCATAATCCTGAGGTGAATTCGTCAAAGCCGGCCTCTGATCAGTGCCGTTAGAACGACAGCTGCGCCGGCGTTCATCCCTCACGAACCGATTCCTGCATACCGGGCAACGGCCGCACCGTACCTTCGCACCTCAATGGCCCCAAATTACGGAACGCGCGAACAGCATCACTCCTGCAACCGAGGATGACGCCTCCCGGGCTGCGGTTCAAGCCCGTCGATCAGATCAATGCGCGGCGGCGCTGGAGACGCCGAGATGCCGCTCCAGCGGCGCGGGGTCGGCCTTCAAGTCGCTCGACGGCGCGTCGTGCACGATGGTGCCGCGCTCCAGGATCACGACGCGATCCGCCAGCGCCAGAAGCTTCTGCGCGTGCTGCTCGACGATGATCGAGCACAGGCCGCCAGCTCGGCTGATGGTGCCGATCGCGGCCAGCAGTTCCTCGACGATGATCGGCGCCAGGCCTTCGGTCGGCTCATCCAGCAGCAGCACCTTCGGGTTCAGCGTCAGCGCGCGGCCGATCGCCAGCATCTGCTGCTCGCCGCCGGAGAGCTGGTTGCCGAAATTGTTGCGACGCTCTTTCAGCCGCGGAAACATCTGGTAGACGCGCTCGACCGTCCAGGGCCCGGGCTGCGCCACCGCGGTCATGTTCTCCTCCACCGTCAGCGAGCGGAAGATGTTGCGCTCCTGCGGCACCCAGCCGATCCCGGCGCGGGCGCGCTGGTCGGCGCGCAGCGATGTGATGTCGGTGCCCGCCAAAGCGAGCTTGCCCTGGAAGCGGCGGGTGACGCCGACGATGGAGTTGATCAGCGTGGTCTTGCCGGTGCCGTTGCGGCCGAGCAGCGCCAGCACCTGCCCTTCCGGCAGCGCCAGCGACATGTTCGGCAGCACGACCGCCTGGCCGTAGCCGGCGCGGAGATTTTCGATTGTGAGCAGATCGGTCATCACGCGGCCTCGCCGAGATAGACGGCCTTGACCTGCGGATCGCGCGCGACCTCGTCGGGCGCGCCCTCGACGAGCAAAGCCCCCGAGACCAGGACCGAGATGCGGTCGGCGAACGAGAAGACGAGATCCATGTCGTGCTCGATCAAGAGCACCGTGACCTCGCGCGGCAGCGCGGCGACGGCGGCGAGAATGTCCTTGCGCTCGCCCTCGGGCACCCCCGCCGCCGGCTCGTCCAGCAGCAGCACGCGCGGCTTGGCGGCGATCGCCACCGCGATCTCCAGCAGGCGCTGCTTGCCGTAAGGAAGCGTCGAGGTGCGGTCGTTCATCACGTCGAGCAGCCGGAAGCGCTCCAGGGTCTCGGCGATCTCGGCATTGATGTCGTCGCGCGTGCCCATGCGCCGCCACCAGTTACCGCCGCCGCCGAGCCGCTCGGACACGGCAAGCCCGATGGTCTCGAGCGGCGTGAGGTCGGGATAGAGCTGGTTGATCTGAAAGGTGCGCGACAGGCCGCGCAGCACGCGCTTGTGCACGGGCAAGTCAGTAATGTCTTGGCCTTCGAGCAGGATGCGTCCCGCGCTCGGCTCCAGCACGCCGGTGAGCTGATTGATGACGGTGGTCTTGCCGGCGCCGTTCGGGCCGATCAGCGCGTGCCGCGCGCCGGGCCGGATCTGCAGCGACAGATCGCGCGTGACGTGAAGTCCGCCGAAATGCTTGTCGAGGCCGCGCGTTTCCAAGGCGTAGGTCATGGCGCCTCATTATCGGTGAGGACCACCGCGGCCTTGCGGCCGGCGATCTGATTCAGGATCAGGTTGGGGAGCCACAGCGCATAGGCGTGGATGCGATGGCGTCCGACGAGCACGATCACCACGAGCACGAGGCCGATCCAGAACATCCAGTATTGCGGCGTGATCCACTGGAACAGCTCCTGCAGCATCCGGAACACGGCCGCGCCGATCAGGCCGCCATAGAGATAGCCGGAGCCGCCGATCACCAGCAGCAGCACGAGATCCGCGGAACGCTCGAACGAGAACACGTCGAGCGACGCAAGCGCCGTGGTCTGGGTGAACAGCGCCCCGGCAATGCCGGCATAGAACGCCGCGACGGTGTAGATCGCGATCAGGCGCTTGTTGACGGGAATGCCGATGGCCGACGCCCGCAGCGGATTGTTCTTGATCGCGCGCAGCGACAGGCCGAACGGCGAATGCACGATCACCCGCGCCAGTAGGAACAGCACGAACAGCACCGCCAGGGAATAGAAGAAGCCGGTCCTGCCGAACATGTCGAAGGCGAACACCCCGAAGATCGGCTGGATGTCGATGCCCTGCAGGCCATCCGTGCCGCCGGTAATGTTGGAGAAGCGCTCCGCGAGCGCCTCCATCAGCAGCGCAATTCCGAGCGTCACCATCAGCCGCGTCAGGTCGACGCCGCGGATGACGAGAAAGCTGGTGGCGAAGCCGAGCACCGTGGCGGCGAGGCCAGCCACGATCAGCGCCAGCACTGGCTCGTTGATTAGGCCGTGCACCGACAACAGACCCGCGCAGTAGGCGCCGACGCCGAAGAAGGCGGCGTGGCCGAGCGAGACGATGCCGGCGTAACCGAGGATCAAATCGAGCGACAGCGCGAACAGCGCCAGCCGGAGGATCTCGGTCATGATCAAATAGCGCGAGGGAAACGCCAAGCCGACCGCCAGCACGACGATCCAGAAGGCGAACTCGCTCCAATGCCAGCGGCCATGCTGCCTGGCGTGGAAGCCGACCTCGGTTTGTGCGTTCGTGGTCATGCGATCCTCACCGCGTCGCCGTGCGACCGAACAGGCCGTTCGGACGCCAGATCAGGATCACGATCATGATGGTGTAGATGACGAAGGGGCCGAGCTTCGGCACGTAATACTTGCCGGCGACGTCGCCGATGCCGAGCAGGAGCGACGCCAGGAACGGACCGGTGATCGAGGACGAGCCGCCGACGGTGACGACGATCAGGAAGTAGATCATGAACTTCAGCGGGAAATACGGATCGAGGCCGAGGATCTCCGCGCTGAGCGCGCCGCCCAGGCCGGCAAGGCCACAGCCGAAGGCGAAGGTGAAGGCGAACACCTGCGGCACGTTGATGCCGAGGCCGCTGGCCGCGCGCGGATCATCCACCGCGGCACGCAGTCGGCTGCCGAACCGGGTCTTGGACAGCACGAGCTGGAGGCCGACCGTCAGCAGTCCGCAGATCACGATGATCATCAGCCGATAGCGGCCGATGCCGACGCCGAAAATGTCGAACTGGCCCTGCAGCACGTCGGGCAATTTGATGAAGATGCGCGACGAGCCCATGATGTAGTCGACGGTCGCGACCGTCATGAACACCAGCCCGATCGAGAACAGCACCTGGTCGAGGTGACTGCGCGCATAGAGATGCTGGTACAGCGTCCGCTCCAGCAGCGCGCCGATCATGGCGCTGGCGACAAAGGCGAGCGGCAGCGCGGCGAAGAACGGCCATCCCATCCGGTTGACGAGCACGGCGCAGACATAGCCGCCGGCCATGGCGAAGGCGCCGTGGGCCAGATTGACGAAGTTCATCAGGCCGAGCGTCACGGCGAGCCCGCAGGCCAGCACGAACAGCAGCATGCCGTAGGCAACGCCGTCGAACAGGTTGGTGAGGATGGCGGTCATTGAAGTCTTCGTCGGCCCCCGGTCTCATCCCTTCCAGGGAAGGGCACGCATGTCACGCTTCGTTCGATCTGCGCCTCCCCCGCGTGCGGGGGAGGTCGGATCGCATCGAACGATGCGATCCGGGTGGGGGAAACTCTCTCCACACGAACAGTGCGCCGTGGGGC
>NZ_CAFI01000195.1 GCF_000239775.1 Bradyrhizobium sp. ORS 375 | reverse complement strand
CTGCGCCCGCCTCGGCGGATGGACCGGCTACTACGGAAAGCCCGGCCCCATCGTCATGTACGAGGGGTGGCTTGAGTTCCAGGCCATGAAGCGCGGCGCAAACCTCCTCACGCGAGGCGATGTGTGAATCCGGTAGCCCGCAAGGGGGAGGGGAGCGGACCGATCGCGCGGCGAGATTGTGGGCTCAATCGGCCGACCGAGCCATTGTGGTCGTCTACGGCTTCACCGGCGCCGGCGGCCCGTACGCCCCGCGCTCTGCCGCTGGCGCCTTCTCCCGATCGCCCGCCAGCACGCGCTGCACCGAGACGAAGAACACCGGCACCATCAAGAGGGCCAGGATCACCACCGCGATCATGCCGCCCATCACGTTGGTGCCGAGCGCCTGCTGGCTGGCGCCGCCGGCGCCTGTCGCCATCGACATCGGCAGCACGCCGCAGACGAAGGCGAGGCCGGTCATGATGATCGGGCGGAAGCGCAGCGAGCAGGCCTCGATCGTCGCGGCGACCAGCGGCTTGCCGTGGGCGCGCAGATCCTTGGCGAACTCGATGATCAGGATCGCGTCCTTCGCGGCGAGGCCGATGATCGTGATCAGCGCCACCGTGAAGTAGACGTCGTTGGACAGGCCCCGCAGGTTGGCGGCGACGACGGCGCCGAGGATGCCGAGCGGCACCGTCAGCAGCACCGCCAGCGGAATCGTCCAGCTCTCGTACAGCGCGGCGAGGCACAGGAACACGACCAGCGCGGACAGGCCGAGCAGCAGCGGCGCCTGCGAGCCTGAGAGCTTCTCCTGCAGCGACTGGCCGGTCCATTCATAGCCGAAGCCGCGCGGCAGCTTGGCGGCGAGCCGCTCCATCTCGTTGAGCGCATCGCCCGAGGTGAAGCCCGGCCTCGCCTCACCGGAGATGCGGATCGCGGGATAGTAGTTGAAGCCGGCGATCTGGGTCGGTCCCTTGGCCCACTGAATGGTCGCGAAGGACGAGAACGGCACCAGCTGACCCTTGGCGTTCTTGACGCTGTAGTTGAGGATGTCGTCCGCGTTCATGCGGCTGATGCGGTCGGCCTGCACCACGACGCGCTGCATGCGGCCTCGGTTGGGGAAGTCGTTGACGTAGTTCGAGCCCAGATTGGTCGAGATCGTGTTGTTGATGTCCTCGAAGGTGACGCCGAAGGCGCCGGCCTTCTCACGGTCGATCATCAGATTGACCTGGGGACCCTGCGGCAGGCCTTCGACATAGACCTTCTGCAGCACCGGGCTGGCATTGGCTTCCGCAATCAGCTGATCCGCGGCCGCGACGAGCGCGGTATAGCCTTTCTGGCCGCGGTCCTGCAGGCGGAAGCTGAAGCCCGAGGAGTTGCCGAGATTGTCGATCGGAGGCGGCTGCAGCGCGGTGATCTTCGCATCGCGCAGGCCGGCGAGATCGCGGTTGATGTCGGCGACCAGCGCCGCGGCGCTGTCGTGCTTGCCGCGCTCCGACCAGTCCTTCAGCGAGATGAAGGCCTGCGCGGTGTTGACGCCCTGGCCGGCATAGCTGAAGCCGGTGAGGAAGGTGACGTCGTCGATGCCGTCGCGCTTGGCGAGATACTTCTCGACGGCTTCCACCGCAGCTTGCGTCCGCGCGTAGGACGAATCCGCCGGGGTATGGACGTCTGTCGTGATGAAGCCCTGGTCGTCGACCGGCAGGAAGCCGCCAGGCAGCTGGATGAAGGCCCAGGACAGGCCGACAATGAAGATCGCGTAGATCAGCATCAGCCGTCCGGTGCGCTTCAGCGCGCCGCCGACCACGCCGGTGTATTTGGTGCGGCTGACATCCATGAAGCGGTTGAACCAGCCGAACACGCCGGTCTTGGCGTGGCCGTGCCCAGCCTCGACCGGCTTCAGCAGGGTCGCGCACAGCGCGGGAGTCAGCGACAGCGCCAGCAGCGCCGAGAAGCCGATCGCCGCGACCATAGTGACCGAGAATTGCCGGTAGATGATGCCGACCGAGCCGGGGAAGAACGCCATCGGCACGAACACCGCCATCAGCACCAGCGTGATGCCGATGATCGCGCCGGTGATCTGGCCCATCGCCTTGCGCGTCGCCTCCTTCGGCGACAACCCCTCCTCGCTCATGATGCGCTCGACGTTCTCGACCACGACGATGGCGTCGTCGACGAGGATGCCGACCGCGAGCACCATGCCGAACATCGTCAGCATGTTGATGGAGTAGCCGACCAGCATCAGCGTGGCGCAAGTACCGAGCAGCGCGACTGGCACGACGATGGTCGGGATGATGGTGTAGCGGATATTCTGCAGGAACAGGAACATCACCACGAACACCAGCACCACCGCTTCGACCAGGGTCATCAGCACGCGCTTGATCGAGGCCTTCACCACCGGCGTGATGTCGTAGGGGATCTCATAGGTGATGTTGGACGGGAAGAAGCGCGACAGCTCCTTCATCTTGGCCTCGACCGCGCTGGCGGTCGCCAGCGCGTTGCCGGTCGGGGACAGCAGCACGGATAGACCCGCGGTCGGCTTGCCGTTGAGGCGGGTGTTGAACTGATAGCTGAGGCCGCCGATCTCGATGCGCGCGACGTCGCGCAGCCGCACCGTCGAGCCGTCGGCATTGGCGCGCAGGATGATCGCGCCGAACTCGTCTGGCGAATCGAGCTGGCCCTTGACCAGCACCAGCGCGGAGGTGCGCTGCACGGTCGTGGCCGGCTCGGCGCCGATGCTGCCGGAGGCCACTTGCGCATTCTGCGCGCCGATCGCCTTGGTGACGTCATCGGCGGTGAGGCCGTAGCCGATCAGCTTGGCCGGATCGAGCCAGACGCGCAGCGAGCGCTCGGTCGAATACAAGGTGGCGCGACCGACGCCGGGGATGCGGCGGATTTCGCCGAGCACGTTGCGGATCATGAAGTCGCCGAGGCCGACCTCGTCGAGGCTGCCGTCGGTCGATTGTAGGGTGATGATCTGCAGCACCGCGGCAGAGGCTTCCTCGACCAGGATGCCCTGCTGGATGACCGCGCGCGGCAGCCGCGCCTCGACCCGCTTGAGGCGGTTCTGCACCTCGACCGAGGCGTCGTTGGTCGACGTCCCCGGCACGAAGTTCGCGGTGATCTCGACCTGGCCCAGCGAATCGCTGGTCGATTCGAAATTGAGGATGCCGGAGGCGCCGTTGAGCTCCTCCTCGATCAGCCGCGTGACGCTGTTGTAGAGGTTCTCCGGCGACGCGCCGGGGTAGCTGGTCGAGATCGAGATCGAGGGCGGCGCGATGATCGGATATTGCGCCACCGCCAACAGCGGAATCGCGATCGCGCCGATCAGGCAGATGAACAGCGCGACCACCCAGGCGAAGATCGGCCTGTCGATGAAGAAGCTCGGCATCGGGACTTACCGCGACGCAGATTTGGTTTCGAGCTGGGTCGCCGAACTGACCTCCGTCCAGGTCTGCGGCGCGACCTTGTCGCCGGCGGCGAATTTCTGGAAGCCGTCGACCACGACCTTGTCGCCGGCGCGCAGGCCGTCGGTGATCAGCACCAGGCCGTCCTGCACCGGGCCGGTGCGGATCGGGCGCGCGATCGCGCGGTTGTCGTCGCGAATGACGTAGACCTCGGAGCCGCCGGCGGCGTTGCGCTGCACCGCCTGCTGCGGCACCGCGACGGAATCGCTGTCGATGCCCTGCTCGATGCGGACGCGGACATACATGCCGGGCAGCAGCTCGCGCTTCGGATTGGCGAACTCGCCGCGCAGCGTGACCTGGCCGGTCGCCGCGTCGACCTTGGCGTCGGAGAACAGCAGCCGGCCGGGAATCGAATAGGGCGTGCCGTCATCGAGCACGAGGCGGACCTTGATCGCGTCGGGCGCGATCTGGTCGAGATCGCCGGACTCGAAAGCGCGGCGCAGGCGGTTGAGCTCGCTGACGGACTGGGTGAAGTCGGCGTAGATCGGGTCGAGCTGCTGGATCGTCACCAGCGAGGTCTCGTTCTGCACAGCGATCGCGCCTTCGCTGACCTGGGCCGCGCCGACGATGCCGTCGATCGGCGCGCGCACGGTGGCGTAGTCGAGATTGAGCTGGGCGCGCGCGAGGTCCGCCTTGCGGGCCTCGATGTCGGCCGCGGCCTCGCGCTCCCCGGAGATCGCCTTCTCATTCTCCACGGCGGGCGCAGCGCGCTCCTTGAACAGCTGCGCGATGCGGTTCGCCTGCTGCACGGCGCGCTCATGCACCGCCTCGGCCTTGGAGAGTGCGGCGCGGCTCGACAGGATCTCCACCTCGAACGGTTTCGGATCGATCCGATAGAGCGGATCGCCGGCCTTCACCTCGCTGCCCTGGCGGAACAGCCGCTCGACGATGATGCCGGACACGCGCGGCCGCACATCGGACACGCGGGTCGGCGCGATGCGGCCGGGCAGCTCGCGGACGATCGCCCGCGCCTTCTGCTCGACGGTGATGATGCCGACGTCGGGAACGACGACCTGATCGTTTGCGGAAGCCTGGGCGGGAGTGGTTTCGTTGCAGCCAGCCAGCGGCAAGGCCGCTGCAAGCATCAAGGCACTGCCGAGCAGCGGCGCGCGAAGACGAGACATGGACGGTGGAGCCCCTCGATCATGTTGAGAAATAGTCGACCGGATGACCGGGTGATGGCGCCATTCTGGTGCCGAGCGTGGCCGCACCATAAAAGCGCGCTGCTGCGACGCAATGCAGCAGTCGGGCGGCTGTATGTCACAGCTATTAGACGACTGATCTCAAACGCGTTTTCGGGACTCACCCAATTGTGAGCGCATTGTGGCGACGAAGTTCCCGTGGGTTCCGCACAGCGAAACGCGAATCCCCGCGGGTTCCACCCAGCTCGGCTGCTGGGTCGCGTCAGTCCACCGGACGCAGGCGATAGTGGCTGACGCCCCATTCGCGACCTTCGTCGTGGCCGAACAATCCCGCGGTGGCGAGGAAGAACCAGCGCCAGCGGCGCATCCACAGCGTGGTGTCGTCGCCATAGACCGGCTGCAGCGTCTCGAGGATGCGCTCGCGATCGGCGTCGAAATTGGCGAGCCAGTCCTTGGCCGTGCGCTGATAATGCGTGCCGCTCCAGCGCCATTCCTTGTCGACCGCGAACAGATCGTCGAACTGCCGGATCAAGGTATGGCTCGGCATGATGCCGCCGGTGAAGAAGTGCTGCGCGATCCAGTCCTCGCGATCGTTGCGGTCGAACAGATAAGAGCCGGTGCGGTGGGTGAAGATGTGCATGAACAGCCGCCCTTCCGGCTTCAGCCACGACCTCACGCGTGACAGCAGCTCGCGCCAGTTCATCATGTGCTCGAACATCTCGACCGAGACGACGCGGTCGAAGCGCCCGTCGGGCGCGAACGCGTTCATGTCGGCGGTGATCACGCGCAGATTGAGCAGACCGCGAGCCTGCGCCATCTCTTCGATGGCGCGGCGCTGCGAGTGCGAGTTTGACACCGCCGTGATCTTCGCATGCGGGAACTGGCGGGCCATGAACAGCGACAGCGAGCCCCAGCCGCAGCCGAGCTCGAGAATGCTCTGGCCGTCCTGCAGGTCGGCATTGGCGACGGTCTGGCGCAGCGCCTCCTCCTCGGCCTCCTGCAAGGTCGAGACCGGCTCCTTATAGAAACAGCAGGAATATTTGCGGTTCGGCCCGAGCACGCGGGCGAAGAACGCGGCCGGCACCTCGTAGTGCTGGCTGTTCGCCGCGTCGGTATGCTCGGCGATCGGACGCGTCGTCAGCAGGCGGGCGAACTCGGCGTCGCCCATCGCATTCACGCCGCCGAGCCGAGTCGCGGTGCGCGCGCACAATTCGTAGATCGCGGCACGGATGACGGCATCGGGCAACGGCACGCGTTCGGCGGCGCCGATGATGGTGGAAATGAAGCTCATGCGGTGGCTCCGTTGCGCGGCGGGAGGGGAAAGAAGGCGCTGGTGCGCGCCTGATAGGCCCGGTAGCGATCGCCGCGCGAGCGCAGCATCTGCTGTTCCAGCGGCGGGATGCCGGTGACGTGGACCAGGATGTAGTACATCAGCAGCGGCGCCAGCAGGCTGGCGAGCCCCCAGGGGTTGTCAGATGACAACGCGATGACCGGGTAAGCGAGCCAGCACACCCATTCAAAAAAGTAGTTGGGGTGCCGCGACCAGCGCCATAGCCCGACGTCGCAGACCTTGCCCTTGTTCGCCGGGTTGGTGCGGAACGCCTTCAGCTGGGCATCGGCCAGGCCCTCGCCGGCGATGCCCGTGAACAGCACGAGGATGCCGAGATAGTCCTGCAGGCGCAGCTCAGGGGCCGGCGCGTGGGCGGCAACGAACATCGCGAACACCAGGGGAATCGCGCCCCAGGCCTGCTGCTGCAGGAAAACGAACATTCGCCGCGGCGCGGCCTCGCCCCATTGCCGGGCGAACTCGGCGTAACGGGGATCGTCGTCGATGCCGCGGCTGCGCGCTGCGACATGGCTGCCCAGCCGCAGCGACCAGATCGCAACCAGCACCGCAACCAGCAATTGCCGCGCATTGGGAGCTGCGCCGTCCACGGGCCAGATCGCGCCGGCGGCCCCGACGAGGCCGACGGAAAATGTCCAGATCGTGTCGACCCAGCCGGAATTCCCGGTCCGCTGCTGCACCATCCAGGCCACCGCCATGAGCAGGGAGAGCGCCAGTGCCAGCGCCAGCAGCGCCTGCAGATATTCAACGACGGTCATGACAAAGCCCGGGCATTCCCGCTAGAAATGGTCCACGGGACTAACTACGCCGCGAATGTCCGCCGGTTTCAGCCATAGTTCCGTGCAGGGATAGGGATTGCGCCGATCGCGGCTGTTCTCCCGACCCTGCTATGCCATAGTGGATTTTCGGGACCGGTCCCCCGCAACGGATGTCATCGATAATGCCCCAAGGCTCCCCTCACCAAGGCTCCCCTCCCCGCTCCGCGATGTCAGTCGAACCGACCAAATTGTCGACGCCCCGGATCTTCCTGGTGCGGATGCTGGTCTTCCTGGTGCTGTGCGCCCTGGTCGGGGTCGTCCTCTACAAGCAGATCGTCATGGCGTTCTTCGCCAATCCCGGCCTCAACGCCTTGATCGGGGCGGTGCTCCTGATCGGCGTCATCCTGGCGTTCCGGCAGGTCGTCCGGCTGTATCCGGAAGTGTCCTGGGTGAACAATTTCCGCATTGCCGATCCCGGCCTGGCGGTGCCCCGCCACCCGGTCCTGCTGGCACCGATGGCCGCCATTCTCGGCCGGGAGCGCACCGGGCGGATGTCGATCTCGCAGCAGACCATGCGGCACCTGCTCGACTCCATCGCCACCCGGCTCGACGAGGCCCGCGACATCTCCCGCTACATGACCGGCCTCCTGGTCTTCCTCGGCCTGCTCGGCACCTTCTGGGGCCTGATCGAGACGGTCGGCTCGGTCGGCAAGGTGATCGACGGGCTGAAGGTCGGCGGCGACGCCGGTGCGCTGTTCGATACCCTCAAGGGCGGCCTGGCCGCGCCGCTGAGCGGCATGGGCATCTCGTTCTCGTCCTCGCTGTTCGGCCTCGCCGGCTCGCTGATCCTGGGCTTCCTCGATCTGCAGTCGAGCCAGGCGCAGAACCGCTTCTATACCGATCTGGAGGACTGGCTGGCCGGCACGGTGCGCGAATATGGCGGCACCGGCGACACCGGCGCCGACCTCTCGGTCGCCATCGAGCGGCTGCGCACCGCGATGGAGGAAGGCTCCAACCGCGGCGCCACCGCCGCGATGGCCAACCTCGCCGAGGCGATCCAGGGCCTGGTCGCGCACATGCGCACCGAGCAGCAGATGATCCGCGAATGGGCCGACGGCCAGGGCGAGCAGAACCGCGAGATCAAGCGGCTGCTGGAGCGGCTCGCCCGGCAGACGGAGAAGAGCTAGCGCGATCTTCGCGCTCGCGTTTGCAGTTCTGAGGAGACGCTGAATGGCGCTTGCCCGTTCTCGCCGGGGAGAGTCCGGCCTCAACTACTGGCCGGGGTTCGTCGACGCGCTCTCGACGCTGGTGCTGTCGATCGTGTTCCTGCTGACCGTGTTCCTGGTGGTGCAGTTCTTCCTGTCGCAGGAGGTCACCGGCAAGGACAAGGCGCTGGAGCAGCTCAACGCCAAGATCGCACAGCTCAACGAGATGCTGTCGCTGGAGAAGCTCGGCAAGCTGTCGCTGGACGACCAGGTCGCGCAGCTGCGCGCCGGCCTGTCGAATGCGGAGGCCGAGCGCGACCGCATCAAGGGCCTCTATGACGGCCTCGCCAACGTCGGCAGCAACGCGACCGGCCGCGCCAACGAGCTCAACCGGGCGCTCGAGTCCGAGAAGCAGGTGACGGCGCGGGCGCTGGCGCAGATCGAGGTGCTCAACCAGCAGATCAGCGCGCTGCGCCGCCAGCTCGCCGCGCTCGAGGATGCGCTCGACGCCTCCGAGAAGCGCGACAAGGAATCGCAGAACCGCATCGCCGATCTCGGTTCGCGGCTGAACGTCGCGCTGGCGCAGCGGGTGCAGGAGCTGACGCGATACCGCTCGGAGTTCTTCGGCCGGCTGCGCGCCATCCTCGGCAACCGCCCCGACATCCGCGTCGTCGGCGACCGCTTCGTGTTCCAGTCCGAGGTGTTCTTCGACACCGGACAGGCGACGCTTTTGCCTGAAGGCCAGCAGGAGCTGAACTCGGTGGCGACCGCGCTGGTCGATCTCGACAAGCAGATCCCCTCCGAGATCTCCTGGGTGCTGCGCGTCGACGGCCACACCGACGTCAGGCCGATCAACAGCCCGGTGTTCAAGTCGAACTGGGAGCTCTCCTCGGCGCGCGCGATCTCGGTCGTCCAATATCTGATCTCGCTCGGCGTCCCCGCCCAGCGCCTCGTCGCGGCCGGCTTCGCCGAGTTCCAGCCGCTCGACGCGGCCAACACGGAAGAGGCCTTCCGCCGCAACCGCCGCATCGAATTGAAGCTGACGGAGCGGTGACGTCGCGCTTCACCCTGCGGGCCTATCGCGCCGAGGACGAGGACGCGGCGATCGCGCTGTGGCAGGAGACGTGGCAGCTCGCTTATCCCGCGATCGATTTCACCGCGCGGGTGCCGTGGTGGCGCGAGCGATGGCGGAGCGAGCTGGTGCCGAAGGCTGAGGTGATCGTGGGGGAGAGCGAGGGCGTGCTCGCAGGGTTCGTGACGATCGATGCCGCGGGCTATCTCGATCAGCTTGTGGTGTCGCCGCAGCATTGGGGATCACCGCTAGCGACTCAGCTCGTTGAGTCCGCCAAGCAGCGATCCCCACGCGGCATCACGCTGCTGGTGAACAAGGACAACGCGCGCGCCATCAGCTTCTACAAGCGCAACGGCTTCGTCGATGCCGGCGAGGACGTCAACCCGACCTCGGGCCGTCCCGTGCTGCGGATGGCGTGGGCGCCTTAACGACATCCCAAATCGCAGCCACACCCACCGCTGTCGTCCCGGACAACCGAGCGCAGCGAGGGCAGATCCGGGACCCATACCCCGCAGCAGATTTTTTGCGAAGAATAGTGTGGCGAGCTTTGCCCGCCAAACGTCCGACCGGGGTTATGGGCCCCTGCGTTCGCAGGGGCGACACCAGGGATGTAGCGATCAGCAAACTACACTATCACCCCGCATCACAGCTACATCCACCGCCGTCGTCCCGGACAACCGAGCGCAGCGAGGGCAGATCCGGGACCCATACCCCGCAGCAGGTGTTTTGCGAAGAACGATGTGGCGAGGTTGTCCCGCCACATCGACGACCGGGGTTATGGGCCCCTGCGTTCGCAGGGGCGACACCGAGCAAGCCGAGAGGCCAACTACACGCCGCGAAACAGCACGCCGATGGTCAGCACCACGAAGGCGATCGCGAGCGCGTCGAAGGCGTGGGCGGCCGAGAGTAGCGGCACCGAGGCGTGCATGTAGTGCGCGAGCATTGCGACGAGCGCGAGCACAAGTGCGATGGCGAAGATCACGAAGGACGGGGGCGTGAGGGCAAAGCTGCCACGGCGATAGGGCATGGTCATTCATCCTGTGCGATAGGCGCCACAGCATGAATGGCGCCGTGAAGTTTCGCGCAGGGAACGTACAAAGCTGGAGAAAGGTTGCAGGGCCTGCAACGAGAATTCGCGCTGTTGCCTGCAACCCACATTGTTGCCGAAACTACACGGTCTCGAACTGTAGCCGTGCCAGCCGCGCATAGAGCCCATTGGCCGCCACCAGCGACGTATGCGTGCCCTGCTCGACGATGCGGCCGCGGTCCATGACCAGGATGCGGTCGCAGGACAGCACGGTCGCGAGGCGATGGGCGATCACCAGCGTCGTACGGTCCTTCATCAGGCCTTCGAGCGCGGTCTGCACGAGCGTTTCGCTCTCGGCATCGAGCGCCGAGGTGGCCTCGTCGAGCAGCAACAGCGGCGCGTCGCGCAGGATGGCGCGGGCGATCGCGATGCGCTGGCGCTGGCCACCGGACAGGGTCACGCCGCGCTCGCCGAGCTGCGTCTCGAATCCCTCCGGCAGGCGCCGGATAAACTCGCTGGCATGGGCGAGATCGGCAGCGCGCTCGACCTCGGCGTCGGTGGCCTCGGGCCGGCCGAAGCGGATGTTCTCGCGCGCGCTGGCCGCAAACACCACGGATTCCTGCGGCACCAGCGCCATGCGCTCGCGCACCTTCCGCGGATCGGCAGCGCGCACCGGCACGCCATCGACCGAGATCACGCCGGAGGCCGGATCGTAGAAGCGCAGCAAGAGGTGAAACAGCGTGCTCTTGCCGGCGCCGGACGGGCCGACGATCGCGACCTTCTCACCGGCGCGGATCGCGAACGACACGTCCTCGAGCACGCGGACATCGGGGCGGCTCGGATAGGCGAAGCTGACGCGGTCGAACCCGATGTCGCCGCGCGCCGGCTCCGGCAGCGCCGTCGGATGCGCCGGGGCCGTGATCTCCGGCTGCACGTGCAACAGCTCGAACAGCCGCTCGGCGGCACCGGAGGCGGCCGAGACTTCGCCCCAGACCTCGGAGAGCTGGCCGAGACCCGCGGCAGCGAAGGCAGCGTAGAGCACGAACTGGCCGAGCCGGCCGGCGCTGATGTTGCCGGTCAGCACGTCGTGCGAGCCGACCCAGAGGATCGCGACCACGCTGGAGAACACGATGAAGATGATGATCGCGGTGAGCACGCCGCGCGCCTTGGTCGAGACCCGCGCCGCCTCATAGGCCTGCTCGACCTCGCCGCCGAAGCGCCCCGCCGCGAGCTTCTCGCTGGTATAGGCCTGCACCGTCCTGATCGCGCCGACCAGTTCCGACGCGTAGGCCGATGCATCGGCCAGCGTGTCCTGCGCATTGCGCGACAGCCGGCGGACCCAGCGGCCGAACGCCACCAGCGGCAGCACGATCAGCGGGATCGCCAGCAGCACGAACAGCGACAGCTTGGGGCTCGTGAACACCATCATCGCGGTGGCGCCGAGAAACAGCAGCAGATTGCGCAGCGCGATCGACACCGAGGCGCCTGCAGCCGATTTGATCTGCGTGGTGTCGGCGGTGAGCCGCGACACCAGCTCGCCGGAGCGCGCGGAGTCGAAGAACGACGGCGACAGTGACATCAGATGCGCGAACACGTCGCGCCGGATGTCGGCGACGATGCGCTCGCCGATGGTCATGACGAGGTAGTAGCGGGCGGCGCTCGCCAGCGCGAGCACGGCGACCACTGCGATCATGACGCTGAAATAGCTGTTGATCAGCTCGATGCCCTTCGGCGTGAAGCCGAAATCGATCATGCGGCGGACCGCGACCGGCACCAGCAGCGTGGTCAGGGCGGCGACCGTGAGGGCCACCAGGGCGAGGAAGGCGCGGACGCGGTAGCGGGCGATATAGGGAGCCAGCGCCAGCAGCGGGCGAAGCTTGGAGCGGCGGACCGGGGCGGCCGGCTCGGTCAGTGCCTCGACCGCGGCAACGGCGTCGCCGACCGGATCCTGCGCCGAGGGGGCAGCGCTCTGCCGCTCGTCAAGCCGTTCCACTGCACTCATGGGGCCACCTGAGAATTCAAGAATTCATCCAATCTGTCGTCGTGATAGGCCTGCCGCACCAGACTTGGCAAATCCGGAAACATACCAAGGTGGGGAGACGAGCCCCGGCTTGTTGCGTGACCTTGGCTTGTTTTGGGCGGGACCTTGGGCTATAGAGCCCGCCAATTGTCCCCCTTCAGCGACGACAGGATCAGGCGCGGCCGCGCCCCGTCACGTCTTCGCATCACGCCGTAGGATCTGCCATGAAAGCCGACATTCACCCGAATTATCATACGATTACCGTCGTGATGACCGATGGCACCGAGTACCAGACCCGCTCGACCTGGGGCAAAGAGGGCGACAAGCTCAACCTCGACATCGATCCCAAGTCGCACCCGGCCTGGACCGGCGGCACCCAGCAGCTCATGGATCGCGGCGGCCGCGTCTCGCGCTTCCAGAAGAAGTTCCAGGGTTTCCTCAAGAAGGATTGATGCCTGCCGGGGCCGCCTGCGCGGCCCAAAATCGGCTCAAGGCCAGTCTTCGACAGACTGCTCACAGCAAAACGCCCCCGGACACGGGGGCGTTTTTGTTTGGGCCGATGGGGGGTCGTCCAGGCCATGGGCCCGGCCAGAGCCGAGCCGCCCGCCAGGGGCTTATTGCTCGAAAGCGGCCTTCAGCCGGTTCAGGTGGGGAACCAAGGGATTGCCGATCGCGCTCTGGTCCGGCGGCGGCGAATGGATGGTGGCGTCGAGGCGGCGGACCCGGCCCTGCAGGCTCATCGAGCGCGCGATCAGGTCCTGCAGCTGCTGCGGCAGCTTCTCCAGCAGGTCGACCGGGCCGGGATCGGCGGCGGTCAGCTTGACCTTGGTCTTCTCGCGGTTGGCCTGGCCGAGGGTCATCTCGCCCTCCTTCACCGCGCGGTGCAGCAGCAGCCAGGAGGCGAGCTGCATCAGGCGCGTGGTGAGGCGCATGCTCTCGGTCGCGTAGGTCAGGCTGACGGCGCGGTCGAGCGCCTTGGCTTCATTGCGGCCCTCGCCGTCGAGATAGGCGGCGGTCTCCTCGACCAGATCCATGCCTTCCCGGAACAGCGCGCCGAATGCAGCAGAGTTGGTGAGCCGCTCATTGAACTGAACAAGAGCGCCATCGCCCAGCAAACGGTCCGACATGGTTAACGCCTCTTATACGCGACTGATGACATCGTCCGGCAACCGTGCCGGTATGATGAACAAATCATTGCGCGGCCGGTTTCGAGAGTCCAGCAGCAACGCCTAATATGGTTTCCACGGCGTGGGACGTGCCGTGCTCGCCTACCACTTGCGGCTACGCCCCGACTGATGCGGCCGAGTCGCTCCACCTGATCAGTTAGCAAACACAATCGCGGCAATAGTGTGCGGTCCGAGAAGGATGTCGTGACTCTCGCGCTGCTACGCACAAGGTCGTTCGGGTATGCCTCGATTGATGACCGACACGCCGTCGTCAAGCCAGACTGGGAATGATCGTTCCTGGAGATTGCCGGCTGCGGCCTCCGTGCGGTCCGCTGGGTTAGCAAACCCCACACCACTGGCGGTGGGCTTCCGGATGGCTGGCGCGCAAAAAAAGAGCCGCCGTTGCCGGCGGCTTTGAAGTTGATAACAGGGAGGCGTCAAACAGAGTGGACAGGAGCCACTCAGTGTCCAAACGAGGACGGTTCCGGTTGTAAACGCGAAAGCTTAATCAACCGTAAATGGCAGAAACTTTTCAAACTTCGTTAGCCATGTCGGCCACTGGCCGACCGTGTTTCCACGTGCCGCGGAACGAGGTCAGGATTTGAAGATGCTGGCGGCGGCGTCACGCGAGGCGCGCTTCTTGGCGACCGCCTGCTCGATGCGCTCGATCTCGCCGCGCAGCAGCGCGATGCGGCCGGTCAATTCCTCGACCGAGAGCATCGACAAGTCCTGGCCGATCTCGTGCGAAGCGGCCTTGCGCGGCCGGTCGTCGTCCTCGTTTGCCATCTTACCCCTCTCCCGGTTGCCAGCGGGGCCCGGGCTGGCTTAAGCACGCCGCAACACCCGCCCGTTCACGAGGTCAAGGATTTCTCATGGAACAGCTGCCCGCGCAAATGACCGTGGTCGCCATCAGCCAGCCGGGCGGACCCGAGGTGCTGAAGCCCGAGACCCGGCCCTTGCCCAAGCCCGGCCCCGGCGAGATCCTAATCAAGGTCAAGGCCGCTGGCGTGAACCGTCCGGATGTCGCGCAGCGCTCCGGCAGCTATCCGCCGCCGCCCGGCGCGAGCGACCTGCCCGGCCTGGAAGTGGCCGGTGAAGTCGTGGCGCTCGGCGATGGCGCGGTCAGGCACAAGCTCGGCGACACCGTGATGTCGCTGGTCGCCGGCGGCGGCTACGCCCAATATTGCATCGCACAGGACGCCCAGGCGATGGCCGTCCCGCCGTCGCTGTCCATCAAGGAGGCCGGCGCCCTGCCCGAGACGCTGATGACGGTGTGGCACAATGTGTTCGAGCGCGGCGGCCTCAAGGACGGCGAGACGCTGCTGGTGCATGGCGGCTCCTCCGGCATCGGCACCATGGCGATCCAACTCGCCAAGGCGTTCGGCGCCAAGGTGCTGGTGACGGTCGGCTCGCAGGACAAGGCGGACGCCTGCCTCAAGCTCGGCGCCGATCGCGCCATCAACTACAAGACGGAAGACTTCGTTGCCGTGGTGAAGGAAGCGACCGGCGGCAAGGGCGCCAATGTCATCCTCGACATGGTCGGCGGCGACTACATCGAGCGCAATTACGACGCGGCGGCGACCGACGGCCGCATCGTCCAGATCGCCTTCCTCGCTAGCCCCAAGGCCAATGTCAACTTCGTCAAGCTGATGGTGAAGCGCCTGACCCATACCGGCTCGACCTTGCGTCCCCGCAGCAATGCGGACAAGGCGGCGATGGTGGCGGCGATCGAGGCCAAGGTGATGCCGTTGCTGCGCGAGGGTCGCATCAAGCCGCTGATGGATTCGACGTTTCCACTGGTGGATGCAGCGAAAGCGCATGCGCGCATGGAGACGAGCCAGCATATTGGCAAAATTGTGTTGGAAATCTAGGCGACGTCTAAACAGAGTGTGTTTGGAATCTCTTTGATTTTCCTCGCTTTCGTGCCAATGATCGCGCACATCTGAACCGTGCCTGGAACGGCTCCAAATCCTTTGCGAACGTGACTTTAAGTTTGAGCTGTTTCGCTGTGGTTTGGTGTCGAACGCGGAGATTTGACATTGCGTCTGATCAGGTGCCTGGCGTCGTTGGTGGCGCTGGGCCTCGTGATGTGTGGTGCCGCTGCCCCCGCTCAGGCCGTTGACGCCGTCAGCGTTCGCAGCGACGCGCCTGCCATCGACCTGACCGGCATCCTCGATCATCAGCGCAGCGAGAACGACCGTATCCAGGTGTCGACCGCGCCGGGCACCGACGGCATCGTCCGCCGCATCGAGGTGCGCGCCCGCGAGGGCGGCCAGCACTGGATCGTGTTCGCGCTCGCCAACAATACCGACGACCAGCTCGACCGCCTGATCGTGGCGCCGCATTACCGCGTCGTCGGCTCCGGCGTGCTGTGGCCGGATCTCGGCCTGTCGCGCATCGCCACCATCACGCCCTCGATCGGCGACCTGCCGGAGCGGCAGGAGAGCCCGACCGCGGACGTCTTCCGCGTCACCCTCGATCCCGGCTCGGTCGTGACCTTCGTCGCCGAATTGCGCACCGACAAGCTGCCGCAGCTCTATCTGTGGGAGCCGGAGGCCTACAAGGACAAGGTCAACTCGTTCACCTTGTACCAGGGCATCGTGATCGGCATCTCCGGACTTCTTGCCCTCGTGCTCACCATTCTGTTCGTGGTCAAGGGCAGCATCATGTTTCCGGCCGCCGCGGCGCTGGCCTGGGCGGTGCTGGTCTATATCGGCGTCGACTTCGGCTTCTGGGGCAAGGTCCTGGACATGTCGAACAATGCCGAGCGCGTCTGGCGCGCCTCCGGCGAGGCGATCCTGGCCGCGACGCTGCTGGTGTTTCTGTTCGCTTATCTCAACCTGTCGCGCTGGCACGTCCGCTATTCGCACATCACGCTGGGCTGGCTGTTCTTCCTGGGCTCGCTGGTCGCGGTGGCGCTGTTCGATCCCGCCGTCGCCTCGGGCATCGCGCGCATCTCGCTGCTGCTGATCGCCGTCATCGGCTTCGCGCTGATCGTCTATCTCTCCAGTCACGGCTTCGACCGCGCCGTGCTGCTGATCCCGACCTGGTTCCTGCTGACCGTGTGGGTCGGCGCCGCCAGCATGACGGTGGCCGGCCAGGTCACCAACGACATCGTCGGGCCTGCTCTGCTCGGCGGCCTCGTGCTGATCGTGATGCTGATCGGCTTCACGGTGATGCAGCACGCTTTCGCGGGCGGCGGGGCCACCACCGGCATCGTCTCCGATGTCGAGCGCCGCGCGCTGGCGCTGGCCGGCTCCGGCGACCTCATCTGGGACTGGGACGTCTCGGCCGACAAGGTGTTCACCAGCCCGGAGACCGAGAGCCTGCTCGGCCTGAAGCGCGGCACGCTCGAAGGCCCGGCCGCGAAATGGCTGGAGGTGCTGCACCCGCTCGACCAGGACCGCTTCCGCGCCGCGCTCGACAGCGTGCTCGACCAGCGCCGCGGCCGCCTGGTGCAGGACTTCCGGCTGCGCACGCCCGACGGACATTTCATGTGGTTCGCGCTGAAGGCGCGCCCCGTGGTCGGCTCCGACGGCGAGGTCTCGCGCGTGGTCGGCACGCTCACCGACGTCACCGAGTTCAAGAATGCCGAGGAGCGCCTGCTCCACGACAGCGTGCATGACAATCTGACCGGCCTGCCCAATCGCAAGCTGTTCATCGACCGTCTCGCTGCGGTGGCCAACTTTGCCAAGACGATGCCGGCGTTGCGGCCGACCTTGATGGTGATCGATCTCGACCGCTTCAAGCAGGTCAACGACTCCGTCGGCATCGCGGTCGGCGATTCCATTTTGCTGACGCTGGCGCGGCGGCTATCGCGGATCCTCAAGCCGCACGACACGCTGGCGCGGCTCGCCGGCGATCAGTTCGGCCTGATCCTCTTGTCCGAGCAGGACCCCGCCCGCATCACCGCCTTCGCCGAGACCATCCGCAAGACCATCCGCGCGCCGATCGCCTTCAACGAGCGCGAGATCTTCCTGACAGCCTCGATCGGGCTCGCTTTGTCCGATCCGCAGACGCAGCTGTCGGAGGACATCATCAAGGATGCCGAGCTGGCGATGTATCACTCCAAGCGCATCGGCGGCGACCGCATCGACGTCTACAAGCCGGCGATGCGCGCGCGCAAGAACGACCGGCTGACCCTGGAGAGCGAGCTGCGCCGCTCGATCGAACGCCAGGAGATCACCATCCTGTACCAGCCGATCGTGCGGCTGGTGGATCGCTCGATCGCAGGCTTCGAGGCCTTAGCGCGCTGGGATCATCCCAAGCTCGGCCGGATGTCGCCGAGCGAGTTCATTACCATCGCCGAGGAGATCGGCCTGATCGTCGATCTCGGCACCTTCGTGCTCGACCAGACCGCGCGCCAGCTCTCGGTGTGGCAGCGCGCGACGCGGCTGCGCGAGCCGATCTTCGCCAGCGTCAACGTCTCCTCGCGCCAGCTGCTCCGGCACGACCTGATCCATGACATCCGTTCGGTGCTGGCGCGCTCGTCGGTGGCGCGCGGCTCGCTCAAGATCGAGCTGACGGAGTCGCTGGTGATGGAGAACCCGGAGCATGCCGCGCAGATGCTCGCGCGCATCCGCGAGCTCGGTGTCGGCCTCTCGATCGACGATTTCGGCACGGGGCATTCCTCGCTCGCCTATCTGCAGCGCTTCCCGTTCGACACCTTGAAGATCGACCAGTCCTTCGTGCGCACCACCGCGCGCGGCACGCGGCCCGTGATCCTCAAATCGATCATCGCGCTCGCCCACGACCTCGGCATGGACGTGGTGGCGGAAGGCGCGGAGACGGACTCCGATGCGGTCGAGCTCTATCAGCTCGGCTGCGAGTACGCTCAGGGCTACGCCTTCGGCGAGCCGATGGATGCCGACGCCGCGATGCGGCTGCTGACCGAAGAGCGGCTGGAAGCGGCGAGCTGAGAACGCGGAACGCTCCGGACGCGAGCCCGGGTATGCCCTGGGTCAGCCGCGCCGGATGACCGCAGCCTCTGGATGCATCTTTTCTTTTTGATATCTTGAGGTAGACTTACCGCAGTACCCGCGTTCGCGTGCCGGCGGCGTGTTGCCGATGCGCACTGGTGCGGCAGGAGGCTCGCGACAGTGCCGTCAGCGACGAGTCTAGTCGGTCTCGAACTGCGACAGCGCGGACAGCGCGCGGCGATAATTGTCGGCGCCGAGGCGCCGTGCCACCCGCTTCTCGTGCGCCGCCACGGCGAGGTTCGCCTTCTTCAGGATCATGCGGCCGCGCGGGGTCAGGCCGAGCGCATGGGCCCGGCGGTCCTGCTCGGAGCGTTCGCGCACGATCAGCCCGGCCTGCTGCAGATCGTCGAGCAGTCCGACCATGCGGGCCCGCTCGATGCCGAGCGCGCCCGCGATCGCGATCTGCGTGGCGCCGGGATTGGCCGCGATCGTTTCCAGGATCGAATAGAGAATGACGTCGAGCTCCAGCGACGCAAGCGCCGCATTGACGTCGCGGAAGATCCAGTGCTGCAGGCGGCGGACGAAATAGCCGAGATGGCTCTCGAGCTCGCCGAGGCCGATCCCGGCGTCCCGTCCGGCTCCGTCTCGTTGCGCCCGTGCGCTCGCGCTCTTGGACATACTGGCTCGCTGAGATGAGATGCCCCTGCCTAGACCGATGTGATCACGAGCACAAGCCGCCGCAATTGATCACATTCACAATAATTGCAAACCACAACTATTCTGTTAGTCTCGCGGACAACAAATACAGATGGGAGGGAAGGCCATGCCGTCATCGATGACGACGGCTGCCGGCATTGCGACAGCAATGCGGCGGCGCAACGCGGCTGATCGTGGCGCGTTCCGGATCAGGTCGTGGGGGCCCGCTTCGGCAGGCAGAATTCTTGCTCGCGCAGCCGATCAAGCGACGGAGGAACGTCATGGGTAACGCCGAGCGCCGCCTCGACTCCGAACCTCGGATGTTTGCCGCGCCGTCGATCGAGGCGCTGAAGCGCGACGATGGCGCCATCATCCTGCGCTCGCGCATGAAGCTGCAGCCCGCCGCGCGCTGCACCGGCGAATGGCTGGAGACATGGGCACGCACCGCGCCGGACCGGACCTTCCTGGCCGAACGCCGCGGCGAAACCTGGACTTGGCTCACCTATGGCGAGACGCTGACGCAGGTGCGCGCCGCCGCGGCGTGGATGCTGGCGCAAGGCCTCAGCCCGGAGCGTCCGCTCGCGATTCTCTCCGACAACAGCATCGCGCATGCGGTGCTGGCGCTCGCTGCGCAGCATGTCGGCATTCCGGTCTGCGCGATCTCGCCGGCCTACTCGCTGATGTCGACCGATCACGAGAAGCTCAGGGCGATGATCCGCCTGCTCGATCCCGGCGCCATCTTCGTCGCGGCGCACGGTCCCTTTGCCCGCGCCCTTGCCGCGATCGAAGGCCTGCATCGCGCGGTGATCATCAGCGGCGATGGCGAAGGGATGAACTCCGTCGCGTTGCAGGCCGTGCTGTCCACCAAGCCTGGACCCGGGGTCGATCGCGCCTTCGCCGCGGTCACGCCGGATACGATCGCCAAGCTGCTGTTCACCTCCGGTTCGACCGGGCAGCCCAAGGCGGTGATCAACACGCACCGAATGCTGACAATGAGTCAGCAGGCCAAGGGCCAGCTGTGGACCTTCCTCCGCGAGATCGAAGGCGGCCCCGTCATCGTCGATTGGCTGCCCTGGAGCCACACCTTCGGCGCCAACCATAATTTCAACCTGGTGCTCGCCCATGGCGGCTCGATCTATATCGATGGCGGCAAGCCGGCGCCCGGCCTGTTCGAGACGTCGCTCGCCAATCTCCGGAGCATGGTGCCGACGATCTATTTCAACGTCCCGCGCGGCTTCGACATGCTGGTCGCGGCGCTCAAGGCGGACGACGATCTGCGGCACAGATTCTTCAGCGGCGTGAAGTGCATCCTCTATGCGGCGGCGGCGCTGCCGCATAACCTGTGGGATGCGCTCAACGAGATGAGCCTGGCCACGATCGGGCGGCCGGCGCCGCTGGTGTCGGCCTGGGGCGCGACCGAGACGTCGCCACTCGCGACCGACTGCCACTTCTTCGCCGAGCGCGCCGGCAACATCGGCGTGCCGATTCCGGGCACCGAGTTGAAGCTGGTGCCGACCGGCGAGAAGCTCGAGGTTCGCGTTCGCGGGCCCAACGTGATGCCGGGCTATTGGAAGGCACCGGAGATCACCGCCGCCGCCTTCGACGAGGAAGGCTTCTACAAGATCGGCGACGCCGTGAAGCTCGCCGATCCCGAGCATCCGGAGCGCGGCCTGTTCTTCGATGGCCGCATCACCGAGGATTTCAAGCTGAGCTCCGGGACCTGGGTGAACGTCGGCGCGCTGCGCGTCGCAGGCATCGCGGCGCTGGCGCCGCTCGCGCAGGACATCGTCATCGCCGGCCACGGCACCGACGAGGTGCATTTCCTGATCGTGCCCAACATCGCCGCGTGCCGCAGCGAGGCCGCGCTGGCCGACACGGCGTCGGTCGGCGAGGTGCTCGCGCATCCTGCCGTGCGCGAGGCGATCGCGCGGGGCTTGGCGAAGCTGCGCATCGAGGCAGTCGGCTCCTCGCGCTATGCGACGCGCGCGCTGTTGATCGCCGAGCCGCCTTCGCTCGATGCCGGCGAGATCACCGACAAGGGCTACATCAACCAGCGCGCTGTTCTCACCCGCCGCGCCAATCTGGTGGCGATGCTGCAGGACGAGGCTGCGGCCGATGTGATCAGGCCGGCCAGCAAAGACTGATGAGTTCCCGCGGCATCGCGCATCGTTGTCGTGGGACCTGGTCTCAAATCCCGTAGAACTACGTGTCGAACAACCGCTGTTCGGCATGATGCTACCATGCGCACTTAACCGGGCATCAACTGCGTTTCCTTAAAATTGTTCGCAATTGGCTCCTCTCGTGTCCGGACACATCCATGGCTCAGCCGCGTTTCTCGCTTGCCCTCCGCATCTACGCGATCATCGGCCTTTCCTTCTGCGGGCTCGCAGGCCTCGCGGCGACGCAGACGCAAAATCTCGAAACCGCGCTGAAGGACCAGCGGCAGAGCGAACTGGTGCATCTGACGCAGACGGCGGTCAGCATCGCCCGCGAGGAGTATGACGTCATCGCGCGCGACAAGGTCGCGCCCGAGGTCGCGCAGAAGAAGGCGGCCGAGCGCATCGGCAAGCTGCGCTATGGCAGCGGCGACTACTTCTGGATCAACGACATGGCTCCGAAGATGGTGATGCATCCGATCAAGCCGGAGCTGAACGGCCAGAGCCTCGCCGACAACAAGGACCCGACCGGCAAGCGGCTGTTCATGGAGATGGTCGACGTCGTCAAGCGCCAGGGCGCCGGCGTCGTCGACTACATGTGGCCGAAGCCCGGCAAGGACGCGCCGCAACCGAAGATGTCCTACGTCGCCGGCTTCGAGCCCTGGGGCTGGATCATCGGCACCGGCGTCTATGTCGACGATCTCGAAGCCCAGATGTGGGAGAGCAAGCGCGGCGTGTTCATCGCTGCAATGCTGGTGATGCTCATCATCGGATCGATCACCTTGATCATCGCGCGACGGATGTCCTCGGCCCTGGCGTCGATGAGCGGTGCGTTGACCGAGCTGGGCCACGGCAATTTCGACATCAAGCTGCCGGGCCAGAACCGCAGCGACGAGCTCGGCGACATGGCGCGCTCGATCGAGCAGTTCAGACAGAAGACCGAGGAGAAAGCGAAGCAGACCGCGATGCTCGAGGACGAGCAGCGCCAGGTCGCCGAGCGCATCAAGAGCAAGGCGCTGAAGGAGATGGCCGAGGCGGTCGAGCGCGCCGCCAGCACGGCGGTGGGCGAAGTTGCCGAAGGCACCGGCCACATGGCCAACAATGCGAAGTCGATGACCGACAGCGCGCTGACCCTGGAGCGCAATTCGAGCAGCGTCGCAGCCGCCGCGGAGCAGGCGCTGGCTACGACGCAGACGGTGGCCAAGGCGTCCTCGCAGCTCGCAGCCTCGATCTCACAGATCTCGGCACAGGTGAACTCGTCGCGCGAGCTGACGCGCAAGGCCGTCGCGACGTCCTCCGAGGCCCAGGCGACGATCGCGAAGCTGTCGGAGGCGGCCGACAAGGTCGGCGCCGTCACCAGCCTGATCAGCGAGATCGCCGGCCAGACCAACCTGCTTGCGCTCAATGCGACGATCGAGGCGGCCCGCGCCGGCGATGCCGGCCGTGGCTTTGCGGTGGTCGCCTCCGAGGTCAAGTCGCTGGCCGAGCAGACCGCCAAGGCGACCAGCGAGATCGCGCAGCAGATCGCCGAGATCCAAGAGTCGACACGCGCGTCGGTGACCTCGATCGGCGCAATTGGCGAGGTCATCCGCAACGTCGAGGCGGTGTCCTCCGGGATCGCCGATGCGATCCAGGCGCAGAACAGCGTCACCATGGAGATTTCGCGCACCGTCGAGGAAACCTCTGCCGCGGCACGCGAGGTGGCGAGCCAGATTGCCGAGGTCTCGCGCGAGGCCAGCGAGGCCGGCCGGCGCTCCACCGACATCCGCGATGGCTCGACCAGTGTCGCCGACAAGGTCCAGCAGCTGCGCACAGAGCTGGTCCGGGTCATCAGAACCTCGACCGCGGATGTCGACCGCCGCCTGTCGACCCGCCTCAACATCAACCGCCCGGGTACGCTGCAGGTGAACGGCGAGCAGATCGCCATGACCGTGCGCAACCTGTCGCTTGGCGGCGCGCTGCTCGAGCAGATTCCGGTGCGCCTGTCGATCAATACGCCGGTCAAGCTCGCGATCGGCGGCATGGTGTCCGACCTGCCGGGCACGGTGACGCGCGTCGGTGATCGCACCGCGCTGGTCCAGTTCACGCTCGATGACGAGCAGACCGCGCGCCTGACGGCCCTGATCTCGGACCGTCAGGCGGCGTGATCCGCCAAGTGGCCTCAGCGGAAATGGCAGGCGACGAGATGCCCCTCGTCGCTTGCCTTGAGCGGCGGCACTTCCTTGCTGCAGACGTCCTTGGCGATTGGGCAGCGCGTATGGAAGTGACAGCCCGACGGCGGATTGATCGGGCTCGGCACCTCGCCCTTCAAGCGAACTCGCTTGCGCTTCACGGTCGGATCGGGGATCGGCACCGCCGACAGCAGCGCTTCCGTATAAGGATGCTTCGGCGTCGAATACAGCTGGCGTGACGGCGCGGTCTCGACGATGCGTCCGAGATACATCACGGCGACGCGGCGGCTGATGTGCTCGACGACCGAGAGATCGTGGGCAACGAACAGATAGGCAATGCCGAACTTCTGCTGCAGGTCCTCGAGCAGATTGATGACCTGCGCCTGGATCGAGACGTCGAGCGCCGACACCGGCTCGTCGCAGATGATCAGCTTCGGCTCGACCGCGATCGCCCGGGCAATGCCGATGCGCTGGCGCTGGCCGCCGGAGAATTCGTGCGGATAGCGCGTCATGTGGTCGGGCTGCAGGCCGACGGTCTCCAGCAGATGAACGATGCGCTCTTCGTATTTCTGCCGCGAGGACGCGAGCCCATGGATCGTCAGCGCCTCGCCGATGATGGCGCCGATGGTCATGCGCGGATTGAGCGAAGCGTAAGGGTCCTGGAAGATGATCTGGATGTCGCGGCGCAGTGCCCGCAGGCTCTCGCCTGAGAGCGAGATGACGTCCTTGCCCTCGAAGGTCAACTCGCCCGAGGTCGGCTCGATCAGGCGGAGCACGCAGCGCCCGGTGGTCGACTTGCCGCAGCCGGATTCGCCGACCAGCCCGAACGTCTCGCTCGGCTCGATATGAAAGTTGACGCCGTCGACCGCGCGGACGCTGCCGATCTGGCGCTTCAACAGGCCGCCCTTGATCGGAAACGCCTTGGTCAGGTTGCGCACCGTGAGCAGCGGCGCCGATGCGGCAACGGGAGCAGTGACAGCTTCGGTCATCACGACAACGTCTCTTCGGCGCGGATGCACGCCACCTTGTGGCCGGGCTCGATCTCGCGCAGCGGCGGCTGCGCCAGCCTGCACTCGGGGATCACGAAGCGGCAGCGCGAGGCGAAGCGGCAGCCCTGCGGCGGATTCACCAGCTTCGGCACGCTGCCCGGGATGCTCTCCAGCCGGCTCTTCTTGACCGCCGCGAGATCGATGCGCGGGATCGACCGGATCAGGCCTTGCGTGTACGGATGGCGCGGATTGGCGAACAGCCGGTCCACCGGCGCCTCCTCGGCCACCCGGCCGGCATACATCACGACAACGCGCTCGGCGACCTCGGCAACCACGCCCATGGCGTGGGTGATCAGCATGATCGACATGCCGAGCCGCTCCTTCATGTCGAGCAGCAGGTCGAGGATCTGCGCCTGGATCGTCACGTCGAGCGCGGTGGTCGGCTCGTCGGCGATCAGGAGTTTTGGATTGCACGACAGCGCCATCGCGATCATCACGCGCTGGCGCATGCCGCCCGAAAAGTGATGCGGATAGTCGTGCACGCGACGCTGCGGGTTCGGGATCTGAACCAGCGCCAGCATCTCCGCCGCGCGGTCCATCGCCGCCTTCTTCGACAGGCCCTGATGCAGCCGGATCACCTCGGCGATCTGGTCGCCGACGGTGTAGACCGGGTTGAGCGAGGTCATCGGCTCCTGGAATACGATCGCGATCTCGCTGGCGCGGATGCGATTGAGCTCGGAAGTCGGCAGCGGCACGAGGTCCCTGCCCTGCCACAGGATCTGACCGCCGGCGATGCGGCCGGGCGGCATCGCGATCAGCTTCAGCACCGACATCGCGGTGACGGTCTTGCCGGAGCCGGACTCGCCGACGACGCACAGGGTCTCGCCACGATTGATCGTGATGTCGACGCCGTCGACGGCCTGAACCTGGCCCTCGTCGCTGTTGAAATAGGTCTTCAGCCCCTTGATCTCGAGCAGCGGAGCAACACGCGCGTCCATCACATCACCTTCCGCGGATCGAGCGCATCGCGCAGGCCATCGCCGATGAAGTTGATCGCGATGACGGTGAGGAAGATCGCGCCGCCAGCAAACAGCGCCCAATGCGGCGCGATGTCGAGATAGTCCTTGGCGTCGAACAGCAGCCGGCCCCAGGTCGGAATGTCAGGCGGAAAGCCGAGGCCGAGGAACGACAGCGTCGATTCCGCGATGATCGCCGCGGCCACATCGATCGTTCCGGCGACGATCACCGGCCCCAGCGCATTCGGCAGGATGTGGCGGACGACGAGGCGCAAGTTCGACGCACCGAGCGCGCGCGCGGCCTCGACAAACTCCTTCTCGCGCAGCGACAGGAACTGCGCGCGCACCAGCCGCGCCACCGGCATCCAGCGGAAGCCGCCGATCACCAGCACGATCAGCACGAAGGTGCCACCCTCCGGACCGACAATACCCTTCAAGAGATCGCGGAACAGATAGATCACGAGCAACAGCAGCGGCAATTGCGGCAGCGACAGGAACAGGTCGGTCAGCCACATCAGCGCGGCATCGACCGGTCCCTTGGAGTTGCCGGCGACAGCGCCGATGACGACGCCGACGAACAGGCCGACGGCCATTGCAGCGAAGCCGACCGCGAGCGAGATGCGCCCGCCATAGATCATGCGCGACAACAGATCCTGGCCGAGGTCATCGGTGCCGAACGGATGCTCCCATGACGGCGCCGACAGCCGCGCTGTGAAATCGATCTCGTTGATCGGCACCCGCCAGATCCAGGGACCGACGATGATCGCGAGCGCCAGCAGCGCCAGCACGACGATGCTGACGGCTGCGAGGCGGTGGCGCAGGAAGCGCCTGACCGCATCGCGCCCGGGCGAGAAGCGGCGTTTTTTCGAAGCCGGCGCGACCGCCGCTTCAACGGAAGGAGATGCGTGGGTCAAGCCAGCCATACAGGATATCGGCGATCAGGTTGAACAGGACGACGAGGCAGGCGAACACGAAGGTCACCGCCATGATGACGGGCGTATCGTTGGCGAGGATCGCACTGATGAGGAGCGAGCCGATGCCGGGAATGCGGAAGATCTGCTCGGTGACGATGGCGCCGCCGAACACCGTCGGCATCTGCAGCGCGACCAGCGTCACCACCGGAATCAGGGCGTTGCGCACCACGTGCTTGACGATCACCTTGCTCTCGTCGAGCCCCTTGGAACGCGCCGTCGTGACGTAATCGAGCTTGATGACGTCGAGCACGGCCGAGCGGACGTAGCGGGTATACGACGCGGCCTGATAGAGGCCGAGCACGGTCACCGGCATCACCGCCTGCTTGAAGTTCTCCCACCACCACATCCACCCCGTCGCGGGAATGTCCGCCCGGTAGACGAAAGGCAGCCAGCCGAGATTGACGCTGAAGATCAGGATCAGCAGCAGGCCGGTGAAGAAGGTCGGCAGCGAGAAGCCGATGAAGGCGAAGGTGTTGGCGATCTGGTCGAAGATCGAATAGGGCCGCCGCGCCGCCAGCACGCCGACCGGGATCGCCACGATCAGCGCCAGCAGCTGGGCGGTGCCGACCACGTAGAGCGTGGCCGGAATGCGCTGCAGAATCAGCGTGTCGACGTTGACGCGGCTGGCGAAGGAGAAGCCCCAGTCGCCATGCAGCATGGCGACCAGCCAGCGGAAATAGCGCACCATGATCGGGTCATCCATCCCGAACTTGATGCGCAGAGCCTCGCGGACCTCCGGGGGAATGTTCGGGTTGCTCGCGAGCTCGCCGAACGGATCGCCCGGCGCGAGCGCAAGCAGCACGAACAGAATGAGACTGATGCCGAGCAGGCTCGGCACGGCCACGATGAGGCGCCTGAGAAGGTAGTTTCCCATCGCTCCACCTCTACGATGTCTGGCTGGTCATGCTGATGGCGCGATCAGGTCTCGCGATACCAGTTGGCGATCTGCCAGAGGTCGTTGTCCCAGCCGCTCTTGTTCGCGACCATGCCGTTCTTCAGACCGATGCAGTTGCGGCGGTTGATCTCAGGCAGGATGTAGTTGTCCTGCACCACGAGGTCGTTGAGCTTGATGAACAGCGCCGCGCGCTTGACCGGGTCGAGCTCGCTCGAGGCCTGCTTGTAGGTCTCGTCGTACTCCTTGTTCTGCCAGCGCGAGATGTTGCGGCCCTGCCACTTGTTGTCCTTACTCGCAACCTCCCACGACGTGAACTGGTTCATGAAGAACTGCGGGTCGGCCTGCGGCATGGTGGTCTGGTACATTTCCATGTCGCAATAGAAGTGCGGATAGGTATCGGGGTTCGCCGGGTCGGACGAGAAGAATACCGACGCCACCACCGACTTCAACTCGACCTCGATGCCGGCCTTCTGGAACGCCTGCTTGATGATCGCCTGGTTCTTCTGGCGCGGCGCGTTGATCGAGGTCTGGAACACCAGCTTGATCGGCTTGCCGTCCTTCTCGCGGACGCCGGACGAATTCTTCTTCCAGCCGGCCTCCTCCAGGATCTGGTTGGCCTTCTCGATCGAGAACTCGAACTTGTTGTTCGGCGAGCGGAAGCGCTCGGGGTTGTTGAGGAAGTTCGCGGTCGCCATGCCGGCGCGGCCATAGATGAACTTCTGCACCGCGGCGCGGTCGATCAAGAGGTTGATCGCCTTGCGCACGGCCGGATCGGTGAAGAACGGATGCTTGGTCTTGACGCTGGAGCGCTCGCCATCGACCTCGGTCCAGGGATCGGTGACGTTGAGCGCGATGTACTCGATGTGGCCGGTGACCGTGAGCTGCGCCTTGCCCTGCCCGCCGGCTTCCAGCTTGGTCAGGATCTCGTCCTCGACCTGCAGGTTGTAGGCGTAGTCGTATTCACCGGTCTGCAGCACCGCGCGCGCCGCCGACACGGCGTCACCACCGCCCTTGACCTCGACCGTGTCGAAATACGGCCGGTTGGCCTGGTGGTAATCAGGATTGCGCTTGGCGGAGATGGAGTCGCCCGGCTTGAAGTCAACATAGACGTAGGGGCCAGTGCCGACCGGCTTCAGGTTGGTCGGCGCCTCGCGCGACTTGCCGCCGATATAGTCGGCAAACAGATGCTTCGGAATGACGAGGCCGTAGGCAGCGACGAACGCATCCGCCCAGAACGGCGTCGGCTGCTTGAAGTTGAGCTTCACCGTGTAGTCGTCGATCTTGTCGATCGACTTGATGCCGCGATAGCTGCCGACCGAGACCGCCGCGGTATCGGGATTGACCGAATATTCCCAGTTGAAGATGACGTCATCGGCGGTGAACGGCTTGCCGTCATGCCACTTCACGCCCTGCTTCAGCTTCCAGGTGACGGACAGACCATCAGCGGCGAGCAGGCCGTTCTCCTTGCTCGGAATCTCCGCGGCGAGGATCGGCACCAGATTGCCGTCGGCGTCCCAGCCGGCGAGCGGCTCGTAGAACAGCCGGCTGGCCTCCTGGTCCTTGGTGCCGTTGGCGAAGTGCGGATTGAGCAAGGTCGGTGCCTGCCAGAACAGCAGCTTGAGCGGACCACCGCCGCCGGCCTTGGTCGGCTTGTACACGATCGGCTCAGCAGCCTGGGCGACGCCGGAATGGGCGAGCATCGCGCCGGCCAGCGGCGCGCTCAGCCCCACGGCAATCATCCGCTGCACAAAATCGCGCCGCGACAGGCGCCCGGCTTTGACATCAGCGATCTGGTTACGGAGGTCACGCTCGTTCATTCATCAACTCCAGTGTGGTGCTGAATGCCAAAAAAAGCGCCCCGCCAAGCATCTTCGCGGAGCTGCACAAAATTGGATCAGCCTTCGACGCGACTGTCAAAGCAGAATCCGGGCCAATTTCGCAATAAGGAACGGAACGATTGCCGCACCTCGCAGATGCAGCACAATTTGCCGCAGAGCATGCTCGAAAAATGGAACTACTGAGCATCCCGACGTGGTGGGGACCACGCCGGGAATGCCGGGCCTGTGAAGAGCAAAACGCGCTCAGCTTTCGCGATACCAGCTCGGCAATTGCCAGAGATCGTTGTCCCAGCCCGAGGAGTGCGTCTGCAGCCCCTTGCGGATGCCGCTGACGCGCGGACGGTTGAGCTCCGGCAGCACATGACGGCCGGCGCAAACCGTGTCGTTGAGCTTGATGTAGAGCGCGGCGCGCTTGACCGGGTCGAGCTCGACGGTCAGCGCATTGAACAGATCATCATACTCCTTGCTCTGCCAGCGCGCGATGTTGCGGCCCTGCCATTTGTTGGCCTTGCTCGCGGCCTCCCACGACACGTACTGCGTCAAGAAGGCCTGCGGCTCGGGCGAGGTCATCGTGATCAGATACATTTCCATGTCGCAGTAGAAATGCGCGTAGGTGTCGGGATTGGCGACGTCGCTGGAGAAGAACACCGAGCCCACCACCGATTTCAGCTCGAGCTCGATGCCCGCCTTCTGGCAGGCCTGCTTGATGATCGCCTGGTTCTTCTGGCGCGGCCCGTTGATCGAGGTCTGGAACACCAGCTTCAGCGGCTTGCCGTCCTTCTCGCGGAGGCCGCTCGCGCCCTTCTTCCAGCCGGCGTCCTCCAGAATCTGGTTGGCCTTGTCGATGTTGAACTCGAAGCGCGTGTTGGGCGAGCGATAGCGCTCAGGGTTGTTGACGCAGTTGGCGGTCGCGATGCCGCCGCGGCCGTAGATGAACTTCTGGATCGAGGCGCGGTCGATCAACAGGTTGATCGCCTCGCGCACCGCGGGATCCGAGAACAGCGGATGCTTGGTCTTGACGCTCGACCGCTCGCCGTCGACCTCGACATTGGGATCGGTCGCGTTGAGCAGGATGAATTCGAGATTGCCGGTCTGCACGATCTCGGCCACGCCCTGGCCGCCATTCTCCAGCTTGGCGAGGATCTCGTCCTCGACCTGCAGATTCCAGGCATAGTCGAACTCGCCGGTCTGCAGCACCGCGCGCGCTGCCGACACCGCATCGCCGCCGCCCTTGATCTCCAGCGTGTCGAAATAGGGCCGGTTGGGCACGTGATAGTCGGGGTTGAGCTTGCCGGTCAGCATGTCGCCCGGCTTGAAGTCGACGAACAGATAGGCGCCGGTGCCGACCGGCTTGAGATTGTTCGGCGCCTCGCGCGACTTCGCGCCGATGTAGTCGCCGAACAGATGCTTCGGAATGATCGCTCCACGGCCGCCGACGAAGGGCGTGAACCACAGCGGCGTGGTCTTGCTGAAGACGAGACGAACGGTGTGATCGTCGACCTTTTCGATCGTCTTGATGTCCTTGTAGTCGCCGATCGTGACCGCCGAGGTCTCCGGGTTGGTGGCGTATTGCCAGTTGAAGATGACGTCGTCGGCGGTGAACGGCTGGCCGTCATGCCATTTCACGTTCGGCTTCAGCTTCCAGATCACCCAGGTGCCGTCGGGCGCAACAGTACTGTTGGCTACACTCGGAATCTCGGTCGCCAGCACCGGCACGAGATTGCCGTCGGCATCCCAACCTGCCAGCGGCTCGTAGAAGGCGCGCGAGGCTTCCTGGTCCTTGGCGCCGACAGCGAAATGCGGATTGAGCAGGGTCGGCGCCTGCCAGAACAGGATCTTCAGCGGCCCGCCGCCGCCGGCCTTGGTCGGCTTGTAGGGAAAGGCCTGCGCGGCCATGGCGACGCCGGAATGCGCCAGCATCATGCCCGCGAGCGGCGCCGTCAGCCCGGCGGCGAGCATCCGCTGCACGAAATCCCGGCGCGACAGCCGCCCCTCTTTGACGGCAGCGATCTCGCGGCGCAGGTCCTGTTCGTTCATGACTGTTCTCTCTCCAGATTGTCGGCGGCCATTTGAGCGGGCTGCCAGCTTGCCTTCAAGGCCGTGCGCGCCATGGTCCCATCTGCATCGGGCCGAAGGCACGAACCGGGCCAGTTGGTGCCCGGCTCGTCAGCGCGGCGGCTTCAGCTTGCGGAAGCGGACGCCCTTGCCGTCGGGCAGACGGGTCGCAACATAGCCCGCGGCCAGGCACGCCTCGCGCTGCGGCATCTTCTCCTGCGGGCTCCGCAGGCTGTCCCACCATGACGCCCGCTGCGCGGCGCGCGGCAGGCTGTCGCCGATCAGCTCCTCGATCTCCTCGAGGCTGAGCACCAGTTCGGGACGCGTCTGCCGCTTGAGATACTCGCTCAGGGCATCATAGTCGGGCAAGGTTCGACTCCATTCTGCAAGCGGGTGTGTGCCTGCCTTGACGACAGGGACCGCGAACGCAACCGCTCGTTAACCTAACATGCGTTACTCGGAGGTATCCGTCAGTCTACGGACGGAAACCCACGGGGACGGGACGAGCCGATGCGCTGGACACGCCGAACAGGCCAGGCAAAGCCGCCTTGGCGTCTCTCGGCACGCACGCTCGTCACCTGCTCCATCTCCACTATCATCGGCTTCTCCGCCATCTGTGCCAGCGTCATGATCGACCTGCGCCGCGGCGAGGAGGTGCGTGCCCGCCAGTCGCTGGAAAATCTCGCCGCCGGCATCGGCGCCGACATCAGCCGCAACATCGAGCTGTATGATCTGTCGCTGCGCGAGGTCGCCGCCAACATGTTGCTGCCCGAAATCAACGAGGTCAGCAAGCCGATCCGGCATCTGATCCTGTTCGACCGCGCGTCCACCGCGCGGAATTTCGGCCCGATCCAGGTGTTCGACGCCAACGGCCGCCTCGCCATCGACTCGGCGACGCTCGATCCGACGCCGGAGGATCGCAGCGACGCCGATTTTTTCCACGTGCATCGCGACCGCGCCGATGTCGGACTCCATGTCAGCCGGCCGGCGCAGCATCACGGCCACTCTTCCATCGCGCTGAGCCGCCGTATTTCCGCGGCCGATGGACGCTTCGTCGGCGTGGTCGCCGGCTCGATCCGTCTCGGCTATTTCCGCGATCTGTTCGGCCGGCTCTCGCTTCCCGCCGGCGTCGGTCTCAGCGTGTTCGGGCGCGACGGCACCATCATCTTTACCGCGCCGTTCGACGCGGCCGCGATCGGCCGCAACCTGGCACGGGCTCCGGCGGTGGCTCGCGCCCTGACCGAGCCAAGCGGATGGTCGTCGAGCGCCGGCGCGCTGGACGAGCAGCCGCGGCTCCTGGTCTGGCGCAGCGGCAACGACCCGCTGGTGGTGGTCGCGAGCCGGACCTGGGACAGCGTCTACGTCGTGTGGCGCAACGAGGCGGTGCAGATCGGCGCGATGATGCTGGCGCTGATCGTCTTCGTGCTGGCAGCCACGCAGGTCGCCGCGCGCGAGATCCAGCTGCGCACCAAGGTGGAGAGCAGGCTCGAGCGGCTGGCGACGACCGATCCGCTGACCGGACTGAAGAACCGGCGCAAGTTCGACGAGACCATCGAGATCGAGTGGCGGCGCGCACAACGGGCGCAAGTGCCGCTGGCGCTGTTGATGATCGATGCCGATCATTTCAAGTGCTACAACGACACCCACGGCCATCAGGCCGGCGACCAGGTGCTGGTCGGCATTGCCGTGTGCATCTCGGATTCGGTGCGGCGGGCCGGCGACTGCGCGGCGCGTTATGGCGGCGAGGAGTTCGCGGTCCTGCTTCCGGGGACCGCGGAAGCGCACGCGCTGCATGTGGCGGAGACGATCCGCATCAAGGTCGCGCTGTGGGCCGGCGAGGCCGGCAACACCTCGATCAGCATCGGCGTCGCCAGCATCACGCCGTCGCGCGAGACACACTGGACCGGCCTTCTGAACGCCGCCGACAGGGCGCTCTACGCGGCCAAGGAAGCCGGCCGCAATCGCTGTGTGGCGGCGGCCGTGCCGGGCCTGACGGTGACGGCGTCTCTGGCGGCCTGAGGCGGGCCGCCAGAGACGCAGCCAAGCTTCAACCCTTGGCGTCGAGGTACTTCTGCATGTCGGCGCGCAGGCCGTCGCGCAGGTCGGACCGCGCCATGCCGAAGGCGATGTTGGCCTTCAGGAAGCCGGACTTCGAGCCGCAATCATGCCGTTCGCCGTCGAAATCGACGCCGTAGAATTTCTGCGTCTTCGACAGCCCGATCATCGCGTCGGTGAGCTGGATCTCGCCACCGGCGCCGCGCTCCTGCGTCGCCAGGATCTTGAAGATCTCCGGCTGCAGGATGTAGCGCCCGGTGATCGAGAAGTTCGACGGCGCGGTGCCCTTGGCCGGCTTCTCGACCATGCCGTCGACCTCGAAGATCTTGCCGTCGCGCGGGCCTACGCCGCAGATGCCGTATTGATGCGTCTGGTCGGCCGGCACCTCCTGCACCGCGAGCACGTTGCTCTTCTCAGGCAGCCTGTTGGCCGCGGCGATCATCTGCGCCAGGCAGCCCGGCGAGTTCAACACCAGCTCATCCGGCAGCACCACCGCGAACGGCTCGTCGCCGACGATGTCGCGCGCACACCACACCGCGTGGCCGAGGCCGAGCGGCGCCTGCTGGCGGGTGAAGCTGACCGCGCCGGCCTCCGGCTGGTCGCGCGCCAGGATTTCCATCTCGGTCTTCTTGCCGCGCGCCGCGAGCGTCGCGTCGAGCTCATACATCCGGTCGAAATGATCCTCGATCGCCGTCTTGTTGCGCCCGGTGACGAACACGAAATGCTCGATGCCGGCTTCCTTGGCCTCGTCGAAGACGTACTGGATGAGCGGCTTGTCGACGATCGTCAGCATCTCCTTCGGCATCGCCTTGGTGGCGGGAAGGACGCGGGTGCCGAGGCCGGCGACCGGAAAAACGGCTTTGCGGATCTTCATGGGGCCTGATTAAACCTTGTGACGAATGAATGCGAAATCGATCGCATGTTGGTAGCTCGTTTGCAGCCGAGAACAAAGGCGGATGTTGGTCCACTGGTTCCGTTGCCCCCGCGACGGCATGGTCATATTTCGCTGCTGAGAAATCATTAACCTTGTTAATCTCCCGTTAAGCAGGACCGGGCCTCCTGGGGGCCTTCCATGCAATGGATCCACTGATGATGCGACGGAACGTCATGCTGGCCGCTTCGAGGACCGCAATGCAGGCTGCGGTCTTTGCCGCAGGTCTCGCGGCGGTGTCCGGTTCCGCCAACGCGCAGTCCGGCAATCCGCTGAACTTCCTCGACAGCCTGTTCACGGGCTCGTTGACCAAGGGCAACCCCGGGCCTGCCGCACCGGCACAGGCCCCGCCATCCTCAGGGCCGCAGCCCTGGAGCGGCGAGGACGGCGCCTCCGGGCATCCGCTGATGACCGCAGCGGCGATTCGCGAGGCGGCCGGCAATTTCGACGCCTGCGTCGCCGGCATGTGGCCTGATGCCGCACGGCGCAACGTCACGCAGGACAATTTCCAGCGCTTCACGGCCGGCCTGACGCCGGACCTGCGCATCATGGACCTGCTCGATGCCCAGCCGGAGTTCACCAAGTCGATCTGGGATTATCTCGACATCCTGGTGAACGACAATCGCCTGGCCAAGGGCCGCGAGGTGCTGGCGAAGTACAAGCCGCAGTTCGACGCGACCGAGCGCGCCTATGGCGTCGACCGCTACATCATCGCTGCGATCTGGGGCATCGAATCCAACTACTCGACCCAGATCGGCGACCGCAGCGTGCTGCAGTCGACCGCGACGCTCGCCTGCATCGGCCGCCGCCAGGCCTATTTCAAGGACGAGTTCCTGTCGGCGCTGGAGATCCTCAACCGCGGCGATCTCCGGCCCGAGCAGCTGCGCGGCTCCTGGGCCGGCGCGTTCGGCCCCACCCAGTTCATGCCGACCGCCTTCAAGCGCTTCGCCGTGGACGCGGACGGCGACGGCCGCCGCGACGTGGTCGACAATCCCGCCGACCTGATCGCCTCGACCGCCAATAACCTGAAGAAGGACGGCTGGCAGAGCGGCCAGAGCTGGGGCTACGAGGTCGCGCTGCCGCAAGGCTTCAACTTCATGCTGGCCGACCGCGCCAAGACCATGAGCTTCGCCCAATGGGAACAGCTCGGCCTGCGCCGCGCCAATGGCCAGCCGTTCCCGGCGACCGCCGAGAAGGCCTATCTGCTGGCGCCGGCCGGCGCCCAGGGACCGGGCTTCCTGATGCTGCAGAACTTCCGCGTCATCATGAAATACAACCCGGCCGAGGCCTACGCGCTGGCCATCGGCCATTTCGCCGACCGGCTGCGCGGCGCGCCACCGTTCGTGCAGGCCTGGCCGCGCGAGGAGCGGACTTTGTCGCGGGCGGAGCGGCTGGAACTGCAGCAATTGCTGGCGGAGCGCGGATTTTATCGCGGCACGCCGGACGGCCAGTTCGGCGGCCAGACCCGCGAGGCTCTACGGAACTTCCAGGCCTCGATCGGCGCGCCGGCGGACGGTTTCGCCACCACCGACGTCCTGGAACGGCTGCGCACGCGCTGATCGCCCTGAGATCACCGACGAACACGTTCGCGGGAGGCCCGCACTCCGGCAACCTATGTTGGTGACGGACCCGAGCAACACACCGAGCTTTCGCAAAACCGGCGCGGAAGCTCATGGATCGCATGTTGCACAGGCTCGTCGACGCGGCTCGCCGTTGGTCCATCCTGCTGGCAGGGCTCGTCCTGATCGTCGGCGGCTTCGCTTGGGCGACACTGTCTGATCGGCCGAGCAATCCGACACCGACGCGCGGCGAGGCCGATGCGCGCCAAACATCCAAGTCTGCATCGACCACGGGTCGCTCGGCGCCGAGCGTGCCTGCAACCCGGCCAGGATCAAACCCCGATGCAACGCGACCGCCTGTCCCGCCGCGAACAGATCAGCCCGCCCGCTCGACCCAGGCTCGGCACGCCCCGGCGCAACGCCCGTCCGCGACCGCCGACCAGCGCGGCGCGACGGCTGCGGCGGAAGCGACCACTGGCCAGAGCCGCCAGGCTTCGCCCAGCTCCAGTCCAACACCAGCGGCAACGACATCGTCCGGCGATCCGGCCGCCGGCCGCCTGGTGTTTCGCAAGTGCCAGGCCTGCCATTCGATCGAGCCGGGCAAGAACCTGCTCGGTCCTTCGCTCGCAGGCATCATCGGCCGAACGGCGGGGACCGCGCCGAACTACGACTACTCGCCGGCGATGAAAGGCGCCGGCATCGTCTGGACGGCGCAGACGCTCGATCGCTATCTCAAGGATCCAGCGGCTGTCGTCCCCGGCAACAAGATGCCGTTCCCCGGGCTCAAGACCGACCACGACCGCGCCGACGTGATCGCCTTCCTTGCCGCGTCCTCCGCCGGCGCCGCAGCCGCGAGCGCCAGACCGCCGCCGACCTCCTCCACCCCCGCAAGCACGCCGCAGGGCGCGAATGGTGCGGCGATCGGCTACGTCGCCGATGCGAAATACACGTTGAGATCAGGCATCGCCGAGGGACGGATGGTCTATATCGGCGTGGGCGGCGCCATCGACGGCAAGGTCAATCCCGTGCTGACCGCCGTCGAGGGACAGGTCGTCCAGCTCACGCTCATCAACGGCGAGGGTGCCGAGCACGACATCGTGTTCCCGGACCAGGATGCAAAGTCGCCTCGGGTGACCGGCAAAGGCGCCAGCACCACCATCGCCTTCCGCCCGGCGAAGTCGGGCGACTTCAGCTATTTCTGCAGCGTGCCGGGGCACAGGCTTGCGGGCATGGAAGGCCAGTTCTTGGTGACACCGCGGCCCGCACCGCAGACCGTGGTCGAGGCCGACATCTCGCGCGAGCCCGACGATGTGCCGCCGCCGATCGGCAAGCGCGCTCCGCAGACGGTGCGCGTCGATCTCTTGAGCGTCGAGCTGGAAGGACGGCTCGCGGAGGGCACGACCTTCGGCTACTGGACGTTCAACGGAAAGGTGCCGGGACCGCTGCTCCGCGTCCGCGTCGGCGACACGGTCGAGATCCATCTCAAGAACGCGGCCGACAGCGCCATGATCCATTCGGTGGATTTTCATGCCGCCATCGCTCCTGGCGGCGGAGCCGCGGCGCTGCAGGTCGAGCCCGGCGGTGAGAAGGCGATCACCTGGAAAGCGCTGGTGCCTGGCCTGTTCGTGTATCACTGCGCCACCCCGATGGTGGCGGAGCACATCGCGAATGGAATGTACGGCATGATCCTGGTCGAGCCGGAGGGCGGTCTGCCGCCGGTGGACCACGAGTTCTATGTCATGCAGGGCGAAATCTATTCTGACATCCCGTACGGCCAGCACGGCAGCGCCGAATTCAGCGTCGAGAAGCTGCTGGCCGAGCGGCCGGAGTATTTCGTGTTCAACGGCTCCGTCGGCGCGCTGAGCAAGCTCCACCCGCTGAAGGCGAAGGTCGGCGACACCGTCAGGATCTTCTTCGGCGTCGGCGGACCCAACCATGCCTCATCCTTCCACGTCATCGGCGAGATCTTCGACAAGGTGGATCTGTTCGGCGGCCTGACCACGCCGCCGCTGGCGGGCATTCAGACCGTCACGGTTCCCCCGGGCGGGGCCGCGATCGCCGAGTTCAAGGTCGAGGTGCCGGGAACCTATACATTGGTCGACCACGCGCTGGCGCGCGCAGAACGTGGCCTGCTGGGCATCCTTCATGTCCAAGGCCCCGAGAATCCCGACATCTACAACGGCGTGGCCCTGCCGGGAGCCGGACACTGAGCTAAACCGATCTCCCGGAACAATTAATTAAAGGTATTAAGATAACGATCGAAATGAGCCGCTCTCGGGCGCGGGACCGGGGCCGGCGGGCCTTAACGATTGCACAGAGTTTGGCCGCATCCGCAGATTGCCCGTTTGCGGCCGGATTTGGCTGCGACTATATCAAGACAGGCGATTTCGCCGCGCGGCGGCTGCGGACGGGTGTGCATGTCAAAGCTGAAATCCATCCTCAAGCTGTTGAACGAGCCCGGCCCGGCGGTGGTGCTTGCCGTGGTCGTCGCCATGCTGGTCGGGATCACCGGGCCGGCCTCGGCGCAGTTCTTCAACTTCAATCCGTTCGCCTCGCCCCGGCCGGTGCCACGTGGTGGCGGCGGCGGTGGTGGCGGGTGGTTCGGCGGCGACTTCTTCTCGCCCTACCAGCCGCAGCAGCCGAAGAAGGTCACCCAGGACTATTCCAAGGCGCCGCCGCCGGAGAAGCGCGACGCGGCCAGCGCGCCGGACCGCTATGTGCTGGTGCTCGGCGACGGCATGGCCGACTGGCTCGCCTATGGCCTCGAGGATGCCTATTCCGAGCAGCCCGACATGGGCGTCACCCGCAAGATCAAGACCAATTCCGGCCTGATCAAATATCAGCCCAAGGGCGAGCCGGCCGACTGGACCGCCGCTGCCAAGGGCATCCTCGCCGCCGAACGTGCCGACGCCATCGTGATCATGCTCGGCCTCAACGATCGCCTGTCGATCCGCGAGCCCGCCGTGGAGAAGACCGACAAGCCGGACGACAAGAAGGCGGCGGCGGACAAGGCCAAGAAGGATGCCAAGGCCAAGCCGGGGGATGCGAAGCCCGGCGACCCCAAGGCAGCCGACGGCAAGCCCGGTGATGCCAAGCCGGATGCAAAAACGGATGCGGCCGCCAAGCCCGCCGACAGCGAGCTGCCACAGGACGAGGCCGACAACGACGCCCCGGTGATCGCGGCTCCGGAAAAGACTCCTCGCGCGCCAGGAGCGCTGTACGAGTTTCGCGACGAGCGCTGGGTCGAGCTCTACACCAAGAAAATCGAGGAGCTGATCGCGGTCGCCAAGAGCAAGGGCGTGCCGGTGCTCTGGGTCGGTCTCCCGGCCGTGCGCGGTCCCAAGGGAACAGCCGACATGCTGTTCCTGGATTCGCTGTATCGCGACGCCGCCGGCAAGGCCGGCATCACCTATGTCGACGTCTGGGACGGCTTCGTCGACGAAGCCGGACGCTTCCTGCAGAAGGGCCCGGACTTCGAGGGCCAGATCCGCCAGCTGCGCTCCTATGACGGCGTCTATTTCACCAAGCCCGGCGCGCGCAAGCTCGCCCACTATGCCGAGCGCGAGATCAACCGGCTGCTGGCGGCCCGCTCCGCGCCGCTGGAACTGCCGACCGAGCCGGCCACGCCGGACGC
>NZ_CAFI01000196.1 GCF_000239775.1 Bradyrhizobium sp. ORS 375 | reverse complement strand
CGCGACGCCGCGGCCGCGACCGTCGCCTTCGAGGGCCACCGCCGCGATCTCGCGGTTGTGCCGCGAGCGGAGGAAGGAGAGGAATGCGCCGGCAGCGATGATGATGCCGGCGGCCAGGGTGAAGAAGGTCAGCCAGGTGATGGGGTGGTCGGCTTGCATCTCGAACATCCTTTGCGTGAGGGCCGCACGACGTCCAGTCGCGTCAGCCCCGCATGACAATCTCTGTTCGGTGCAATCGCCGGCACGGCGGAAGGTTTCCGGCCTTGGGCAAAAATCCCCGGAGTTCAGCGGCCCTCGCCGGCCGCCCACAGCGCGTCGAGCCCGGCCCGGTAGGTCGGGTAGGCGAACACGAGCCCGAGCTCCTGCTTGGCGCGCGCATTCCGGATCCGCCGGTTGCCGGCGTAGAAGCTCCGCGCCATCGGCGACAGCTCGGCGCTGTCGAACGGCAGCTCCGGCGGCGGCGCGATGCCCATCAGATCAGCGGCGTAGGCGATGACATCCTGCGGCGGCGCCGGCTCGTCGTCGACGATGTTCCAGGCGCCGCCGTGCTCGCGGCGGATCGCGCCCATGATGGCGCCGGCGATGTCGTCCACATGGATGCGGTTGAACACCTGGCCCGGCTTGACGATGCGGCGCGCGCGGCCGGCGCGCAGCTCGACCAGCGCGTTGCGGCCTGGACCGTAGATGCCGCCGAGCCGGAGCACCGCGAGCCGGTCCCCGATGCGGCTCTGCCAGTCGTCCTCGACGCGGACGCGCGCCTGCACCCGGTCGTGCTCCGGCGCCAGCGGCGTGTCCTCGTCGATCCAGGCGCCCTGGTGGTCGCCATAGACACCGACGGTGGAGAGATAAACGACACGCCGCGCGCGCCCGCTCGCAATGGCCTCGCCGAACCCGGTCAGAGCCGGATCGGCGCCGGCCCCGGGCGGCGCCGAGATCAGCACGACATCCGCCTCGGCCGCCTTCTGAAGCGTCGTGGCGACAGGGGTCGTTCCGTCGAACAGGTCGAGCTCGTAGCGCGCGAGTTGCGCGCGCTTCTCGGCGCCGCGCACCGTGCCGGTGATATCAGCGAAGCTGCTGCCGTGCAGATCGACGAAGCGCTGGGCCGAATAGCCAAAGCCGATGACGAACAGGTTCATGCGTGCGCTCGAATGGCGGAGCCCCGATCTATCCGGCATCACAGGGCCGGCGCAAATCAAATGACGTTCCCCCGCAAGGCGGCGCCGCCTGCAGATGTGGCGGTACTGACCTGCCGCCCTTGTCATGGCTCCCGTCATGGAACATGTCTTATGATCAGGCGACAGGAGATGGACTGCCCCGATGAATTTCCATTCGATCTACCGCCACGGCTTCGCCCGCGTCGCCGCCTGCGTCACCGCCTCCAGCGTCGCCAATCCCACCGCCAACGCGGCGGCGATCCTGGCGGCGGCGCGCGCCTGCCATGACCAGGGCGCGGCGGTCGCGGTGTTTCCCGAGCTGTGCCTGTCCGGCTATGCGATCGAGGATCTGGTCAAGCAGGATCCGCTGCTCGATGCCGTGCAGCGTGGGCTGCTCACGCTGGTGGAAGCCTCGCATGACCTGATGCCGGTGCTGATCGTCGGCGCGCCGCTGCGCTTTGCGCATCGCGTCTACAACTGCGCCGTCGTGATCCATCGCGGCGAGGTGCTCGGCGTCATCCCCAAGAGCTATCTGCCGACCTATCGCGAGTTCTACGAAGGCCGCCACTTCGCATCCGGTGCCGGCATTCGCGGCGAGATGATCGAGGTCGCCGAGACCATGGCGCCGTTCGGCACCGACCTCTTGTTCGCCGCTGCCGATGTCGCTGGCCTCGTGATCGGCGTCGAGATCTGCGAGGACATGTGGATCCCGGTGACGCCGGCGTCCGAGCTCGCGCTCGCCGGCGCCACCGTGCTCGCCAATCTCTCGGGCAGCCCGATCACCGTCGGCCGCGCCGAGTCCCGCTCGCTGCTCTGCCGCTCGACCTCCGCGCGCTGCCTCGCCGCTTACATCTACGCGGCGGCGGGCGTCGGCGAATCCACCACCGACCTGTCCTGGGACGGCCAGACCTCGATCTTCGAGAACGGCGTGCTGCTCGCCGAGAGCGAGCGTTTCCGGCAGACCGGCCAGACCATCTTCGCCGATGTCGATCTCGATTTGTTGCGCCAGGAGCGCGCGCTGATGGGCACGTTCGACGACAATGCGCGGGCGCGAGACGCCGGCGTGCATTGGCGCCGCATCGGCTTCGAGCTGCAGCCGACCGAAGGCGACATCGGCTTCATGCGCAGGGTCGAGCGCTTTCCGTTCGTGCCGAGCGATGCCGCGCGGCTCGATCAGGATTGCTACGAGGCCTACAACATCCAGGTCGCCGGCCTGACGCAGCGGCTGCGCGCCACCGGCACCAAGCGCATCGTGATCGGCGTCTCCGGCGGCCTTGATTCCACGCATGCGCTGATCGTCGCCGCCAAGGCGATGGACCTGCTCGGCCTGCCCAGAACCAACATCCTTGCCTACACGATGCCGGGCTTCGCCACGGGCGCGCAGAGCAAGTCCTATGCACATGCGCTGATGAAGGCGCTCGAGGTCAGTGCGGCCGAACTCGACATCCGCCCCGCGGCGACGCAGATGCTGAAGGACATCGGCCATCCCTTCGGCCGTGGCGAGGAGGTCTACGACATTACTTTCGAGAATGTGCAGGCCGGCCTCCGTACCGACTATCTGTTCCGCCTCGCCAACGATCGCGGCGGCCTCGTGCTCGGCACCGGCGATCTCTCCGAGCTGGCGCTTGGCTGGTGTACTTACGGCGTCGGCGATCAGATGTCGCACTACAACGTCAATGCCGGCGTACCGAAGACCCTGATCCAGCACCTCATCCGCTGGGTCATCGCCTCGCATCAGTTCTCGGCCGACGTCGATCGCACGCTCGAAGCCGTGCTATCGGCGGAGATCTCGCCGGAGCTCGTGCCGGTGAAGGACGGCGAGACGCCGCAGAGCACGCAGGCCGCGATCGGCCCCTATGAGCTGCAGGACTTCAACCTGTTCTACACGCTGCGTTACGGCATGCGCCCGTCGAAGATCGCCTTCATGGCGCACCATGCCTGGAAGGATGCCGGAGAGGGCGCCTGGCCGCCGCATTTTCCGCCCGACAAGCGCAACGCCTATGCGCTCGGAGATATCCGGAAATGGCTGGAGGTGTTCCTCAAGCGCTTCTTCGCCTTCAGCCAGTTCAAGCGCTCGGCGATGCCGAACGGCCCGAAGGTCGTGGCCGGCGGCGCCCTGTCGCCCCGCGGCGACTGGCGCGCACCATCGGACGGTAACGCGGCAGCGTGGCTCGAGGATCTGGAGAGCGTGCCGAAGTAAGGGCTGCTCGCGGGACTGAGTTCTCGCGGCATGATCCTGGTGCACCGTTTTGCATCACGGGCGGTGCGCTCCCTCTCCCCGTTCCCCTCATCCGGATCGCACCTGACGATGCAAGCCGACCTTCTCCCCGCAAGCGGGGGAGGTCCCGCTTGCTCCGGACCCGAACTAATATTGCAGCACCTGCTCCACGCGAGCCGCGACATCCAGCAGCATCCGATCGTGACCGCGCGCTGCGATCAGCTGCAGGCCGAACGGCAGACCCTGCGCATTCCTCCCGCACGGAATCGAGATCGCCGGTACCCCCGCGTGATTGACGAACGGCGTGAATACCGCGTGGCCACGCGGGCTCGCGGCCCTGCCGCCGATCATGGTTGGTCCGAGCTGCGTGAAAGGCCAGGCGACACACGGCACGGTGGGCGCCAGCAGTACGTCGACGTGCAGGAAGAACGCAGCAAACGCGCGCGCAATCCGCGCGCTCGCCTCGAGTGCGAGCGCCACATCGGCGCCGCTGAGGCCAAGGCCACGCTCGATCTGCTTGGCGATGTCGGGATCGAATTGCGTGGCATCGCTACGGAAAGCCTCGCCATGCAGCGCCGCCAAGCCGGCATGCTGCAGCGGCATCACCGCGTCCTCGGCGAGCCCCGCCGGCCAGATCGGATCTGCGTCGGCGATCGGGGTCCCTCCCGCGCGCAACCGATCGATCGCCTGCCGCAGGCCGCTGCTCACCTCCTCGTCGACCGCAACGTCGAGCCCGAGCCGTGGCGAGAACGCGATGCGGAGCGGCTTGGCATGGCCAGCCTTTGGCAGCTCGAACGTCGCCGGATCGCGCGGATCGATTCCCGTTATGGCCTCGAAGGCGAGCCGGGCATCGCCAACATCGGCGGCAATCGGCGCGATCACCGAGATGCCCCAGCCGGCCTCGGCGAAGCCCGGCCCATAGGGAACAGCGCCATAGGATGGCTTGAAGCCGACCACGCCAACATGCGCCGGCGGCCGGCGGCTCGAGCCGCCCGCATCGGTGCCGATCGCGAGCGGCACCAAACCCGCGGCGACGGCGACGGCGGGACCGCCGGACGATCCGCCGGGCGTGAGATCGGGATTGTTCGGATGGTGCGTCGGCCCGTACAACAGCGAGGTGGTGACCCCCTTGCAGGCGAACTCCGAGGTTGCGCCGATGCCGACGATCACTGCGCCGGCGCGGCGCAGCCGCGCGACCGCGATCGCATCTTCCGGCGCGATGAAGTCTGCAAACAGCCGTGAGCCCTGCGTGATGCGCCAGCCGCCCACCCAGATGTTGTCCTTGATCACCACGGGCACACCTGCGAGTGGCAGCATCTCACCGGCGCTCACGCGCGCATCGACGGCATCGGCCTCGGCGCGCGTTCGCTCCGGATCGATCGCCACGATGGCGTTGAGCGCACGCGCCGCGTCGATGCGCGCCAGCGCCTGCTCGGCCATCTCGCCTGCTGACGTTTGCCGTGCCGTAACGGCGGTTACGATCTCATTTGCGCGCATGAAAACGCTCCATCAGCAGCACGGCAGCTCCTGCAGCCGCCAGCAGTCCGAGCGCGACGAAGCTGCCGCCGAGCCCGACGCGCGGCGTCAGCAGCGCGACGAGCAGCGGCGCCGCGACGAGACCAAGAAACGACGCGGTGAGCACCGCGCCGGTCGCTTCCGCAACACGTCCGGGCTTGGCGAGATTGGCGATCTCGGCGATGAACACGCCGTTCCAGCCGCTTGCCGTCAACCCGAACAGAAAGGTCAGGAGAACCAGGACGGAGCGGTTCAGCAGAGGGCCCCACACTCCGAGCACAACCGCGCACACTGCCATGCCGGCCCCGGCCATCGCGAGCACCGCGCGGGCGGAGCGCAGCCGTGTCGCCACCGCGCCCCAGCCCAGCCGCCCCATGAGGCCGGCGCCCTGGGCGGTCGCCAGCACCCAGCCGGCCTCGACATGACTGAGCGCGAGCTCTGACGTGCCGAAGCTGACGAAGCAGGTGTTGAGGATCACCTGCATGCCGCTGAACGGGATCGAGGCGATCGCGAGCGCCGCCATGCGGCGGTCGGCGCTGATCAGGTGCAGCCGGTCGGAAAGACCGAGCCGCGGCATGTCCGGTGGCGCGATGGCGTAGGTCGGGCGGAGCCGTTCGAAGCCCGCGAAGGCGACGGCGGCGCACACGATCACCGTCGCATAGGCCGAGCTCGGCGCAAGCATGACGGCGATCGGAGGCAGCAGCAGCGAGCCGATCACCGCGCCGATCTGGCTGCCGGTCTGCCGGATCGAGAACACCATCGCGCGCTTTTCGGCCGGCACCAGGCGCCCGAGCAGAGCTGCGCTCGCCGGTGTTTCCGGTCCGACCGCGAGACCCAGCATCAGCCCGGCCGCGAGCAGCGCCCATCCGCTCTCGAACAGCGCCAGCGACATGCCGGCCGACACTGCGACCGCACACAGCGCGGCGACACGGAGCGAGCCGATCTTCTGCACCAAGGTGCCGCCCCAGAACGAGGAAGCAAGACTGACCGTGAAGGCCGCGGTCGAGAACAGCGACAGCTGCTCGATGCTCAAGCCCGCGCGCGGCGCCACGATGCCCGGCGCGAACAGCGCCAGCGACACCAGAGCCTGCAGCGCAGTCATCGCAGCGACCGCAGGCCACAGCGGCGGCGCTGGCGCTGTTGCGTCTTTCGCGTCTATCATGCCGCTTCAACCTGAAGTCGGAGAGCGAAATGGCTGGTGGGATCTCGGTTCATGCAGTCGATGTCGCGAACGGACGTCCCGCCTTGGGACTGCGCGTCGCGATCTGGCGCGTCGCCCCTGATCGCGCCATGCTCGCCGAGGGCCAGCTTGGCGCCGACGGCACCTTGCAGGCGCCGGTCGTCAAGGGCGAGGGCGTGACCGCCGGCGAGTATGAGGTGCTGTTTCATGTCGGCGAGTTCTTCGGGGCAAACGCTCAAACGAAATTCCTGACCACAGTGCCGTTTCGCTTCGCCATCGACAAGGTCGAGGAGCATTTTCATCTGCCGCTGAAATTCACGCCCTGGGGCTATTCGATTTTCCGCGGGGCTTAGTCCATTTTGCGCGGCCGATCTCCGAGACGCTCGCCAAGGGCGGACTCCTTGTAAGGAGTGATTGAGGCCCGCTGCGCCACGACCAACGTCATTCCGGGCAAGACCGCAGGCCTTGAACCCGAAATCTCGATGTTGTCTTGCGTCCTTTCCTGATAATCTCCAGCTTCCGGGTTCAATCGTAAATGCGTCGTCGCTTTGCCGATTGCCCCGGAATGACGGCCAAGCTGTCCCCGTTTGGTTTCTTGCGACGCTGCTTGGTCAATCACCCCGTCAGCCGTTTCGACAGCCCGGTCGCTCGCTCCATGATCGCCATCAAGGCCACTGTCGCGATGATCAGCACGCTCGAGAGCGCGGCGATGGTGACGTCGAGCTTGCCTTCGAGGTCCTGCCACATCCGGATCGGCAGCATGTCGGTGGCGGCGTCGCGCAGGAACAGCGACACCGGCACGTTGTCGAACGACGACATGAAGGCGATGAAGGCGCCGGAGATGATGCCGGGGCGGATCAGCGGCAGCACGATGCGGCGGAAGGTGTAGAGCCTGGACGCGCCGAGGATCGCCGAGCTTTCCAGCAATGTCGGCTCGAGCTGCGCCAGCGCGGCCACCGTGTTGCGAACGACATAGGGCACGCAGACGATGGTGTGGCCGATGACCAGCGTGAGCAGCGACACCGGCAGGCCGATCAGCGAGAAGAACATCAGCGCCGCTAATCCAAAGGCGAGGGCGGGCAGCACCAGCGGCGACATGAACAGCGAGTCCAGAAGCTTTGCTGTCAGTGTCTTCGAGCGCGAGATCGCCAGCGCCGCGGCGACGCCGAGCACGATCGACAGCCCGGTCGACCACAGCGCGACGACGACGCTGTTGCGCGCGGCGAATTGCAGCTGCCAGGCGTTCCACAATTCGACATACCAGCGCGTCGAATAGCCCGGCGGCGGGAATTTCAGCGAGAAGCCCGACGTGAACGAGACGATCACCACCACCAGCGACGGCGACACGATCAGGATCAGCGCGAGCACCGCGATGACCGTCATCACGATCTGGAAGCTCAGCGCCTCCCAATTGCGCTGGCGCCCGCTCATCGCGCATCTCCATAGCCGCGCGCGCGCCTGCCGAGCGTGGAGAACAGCGCCACGATCGCCAGCACCGCGAACAGGAAGATGATCGAAATCGCCGCCGCAAACGGCCAGTTCTGCAGGGTCGATGCCTGCTGATAGAGATACATCGGCATGAACAGCATCTGCCCGCCGCCGACCAGCGACTGCGTGATGAAGGCGGTGATCGCCGCGGCATATGTCAGCGTGCAGCCGGCGATGATGCCGGGCATTGACAGCGGCAGCATCACCTTGAAGAACGTGCGCCAGCTGCCGGCCCCGAGCGAGGCGGAGGCGTCGGATAGATTGGGATCGATGCGGCCGATGGCGGTGATCAAGGGCAGCACCATCAGCGGCATCTGCACCTGCGCCAGCGCCGCCACCAGTCCGCCTTGCGTGTAGATCATGCGCAGCGGCGTTCCGATCAGGCCGAGCGATTGCAGCACGGAGTTGATGATGCCCTGACGTCCGAGGATCACGATCCAGGCGAAGGTGCGAACGACGACGCTCGTGAGCAGCGGTAGCAGCACGATCATGATGATCAAGGTCTGCAGGCGACTGCCCGACCGTTGATAGAGCCAGGCAATGGGATAGCCGAGCACGAGGCAGGCGAGCGTCACCTCGGCGCCGAGCAGCAAGGTCGATCCGAGCACGGCGAGGCTGAAGGGGTCGGTCAGGAACTTGATGTACTGGCCGAGCCCCCACACCGTCGCCGCGGTGTCGTTGTGCAGAGACAGATAAAGCAGTTGCGCCAGCGGCAGCACGAAGAAGATCGCAAACGCCACGCCTAAGGGCAGTGCAAGCCCCAGGTTGAAGCTGGTCACGTCTCCAGGCGCCGTAATACGTGCCGTCGTGGCGCTCTTCATCGCGTCAGATCTTGATGTCGCGGTTGAACTTCTCGATCCAGGACGCGCGCTGCTCGTTGATCTTCTTCCAGTCCTGGAACACGAACTTCTTCTTCAGCTCCGCGGTGTCCTTGGCCAGCACCTTGGCGATCTCGCCGGACATCGCGACCTTGGTGTTGGTCGGCACGATCAGATAGGGCGAGTTCATCAAGGTCGTCTGCACCTCCGGCGACAGCGCCGCCTCGATCAGCTTGAAGGCGAGCTCCTTGTTCGGCGAGTTCTTGACGACGTGGATCGTGGTCTTGAACGCGATGGCGCCTTCCTTCGGCGCCACGAACTCGACCGGCACACCGCGCGCTTTCAGGATCTGGATGGCGTTGAAATTGCCGGGTGAGATGTCGATCTGGCCCTGCTGGAACAAGGTCGCCAGCGCGCCGGGATTGGCGGCGACGGCGGCGAGGTTTGGCTTCAACTCCTCCAGCGCCTTGAAGCCCTCGTCGACATTGGCCTCGGAGCCGCCGCGCATGCGCGCGATCTCGACCAGCCAGCCGGTGCCGAGCGTGGAGTTGAGGTTGGTGATGCCGACCTTGCCCTTGAACTCGGGCTTCCACAGATCGGCCCACGAGGTCGGCGGCGTTTTCACCGTCTCCGGATTGTAGGTCAGGCCGACGACCTGAAAGAACGGCGCCGGGCCCATCGCGTCCTGCGCTTCGGGAATCAGGTCCTTGAAATGGGTGCTCTTGTCGGCCGGGTAGGGCTCGACGAGATCCTGGCCGATCGCGACCAGCGCCGGGCCGGGATCGTGCAGCATGACGTCGATCGGCGGGCTGGCCTTGGCGGCATTGACCTTGGCGATCTGGTCGACCGACAGCATCGGGTCGAGAACGATCGGTGCATCGCCATTCGCCTTGCGGAAGGCCGGCACGAGCACCGCCTTGTGCGCTTCCTCCCAACTGCCGGTGAAGGTCGCGAATACCAGGGGCCGCGCCTGCGCGAGGCTGAGGCCCGGGAAGGCGTGCATGGCTCCCAGCGTCAGGGCGCTGGTCAGGAGCCGGCGGCGATCAAGCATCATGTTTCACTCCGATCATCTTTCACTCCAAATTGTTGGTTGGTCATTCCGGGAAGACGGTTGCGAGCCCGGGCGCCAGCGGCGCGACGCGGACCGGCGCGCCCGCCTCGCGCAGCGGCGTGTCGCCGGTGCGGGCCTGCGAAATCTTGATGCTCGATCCATCCTTGGTCTTGATCTCGTGAACCACGGTGGCGCCGAGCGGCAGCGCCATGCCGATCTCGCCGGCAAAGCCGGAACCGTCACTAACGAAGGCGAGATGCTCCGGGCGCAGGCAGACGGTGACCTTGTTAGAGGCAGTGACCGGCTTCGGCGCACGGGCAACGATCTCGCCGCCCGCCTCCAGGGCAACTTTGACTTCACCCGCATCGGTCGCCATCACGGTGCCCTTCAGTCTGTTCGCTGTGCCGACGAAGGTATTCACGAACAGCGTCTGTGGCCGATCGTAGATCTCGGAGGGCGTGCCGAACTGCTCAAGATGGCCATGACTCAGCACGGCGACGCGGTCGGCCAACGACAGCGCCTCCTCCTGGTCGTGGGTCACGATCAGCGTGGTCGTCCCAGCCATGCGTTGCAGCCGCTTGACCTCGATCTGCATGTCCAGCCGCAAATTCTTGTCGAGCGCAGCGAACGGCTCATCGAGCAGCAGGATCGACGGCTTGATCGCGAGCGCGCGCGCCAGCGCGACGCGCTGCTGCTGGCCGCCGGACCACTGCCGCGGCAGCCGCTCGCCGAAGGGGCCGAGCTGCACCATGTCGAGCAGGCGCTGCGCTTCCTTGTTGCGCGTGGTCTTGTCGACGCCGCGCGCGGCGAGCCCGTAGCCGACATTCTCGGAGATCGAGAGGTGCGGAAACAGTGCGTAGTTCTGGAACACGATGCCCACCGCGCGCCGGTTGGGCGGCAGCGCATCGACGACGTCATTGCCGATGAGGACCCGTCCCTCGCTTTGGCCGATGAAGCCGGCGATGATGCGCAGCAGCGTGGTCTTGCCGCAGCCGGACGGACCGAGCAGGGCGATGATCTCGCCACCCTTCACATCGAGATTGATGTCGGAAACGGCCATCGTGCCGCTGGCAAAGCGGTGCGTGATCCGATCGAGAACGAGCGACTTGGCTTCCGATACGCTGGCCATGGGCTTCCTGCTCAACTGAGCTGAAAAAGCAAGAAGCATGCCGCGTTTTGAGGCAGCAGAGGCTGTTTGTGTACAAGCGAGGGGGTGAGAGGTACGGAAGTGTGTGGCGATGTCCGAGGGGTCGATCCAAGCGCATGCGGTCAGCTCATGCCCCACTCTCTCCATGTCATTCCGGGCGCCCGAAGGGCGAGCCCGGAATCCATACCCACAAGCAGCTGTTGTCGGGCGAGATGCTCGTGGGCACACCTCATGTCGTCACAGACAGTCGTGGCTATGGATTTCGGGCTCGCGCTAACGCGCGCCCCGGAATGACGTGGAGGGAGATGGGCCTGCTGACGATGCCGGCGAACTACACGTCACGGTGCTCCAGCCGCGCCGCCAGCGCCTCCGGCAATCCCGTCGTCGGCTTCGCCGCCGGCCGCCGGAACGTCCCTGCCGTGGCCTTGCGCATCTTCAACGCCAGCAGTGCTTCGGCCTGCTTCACGGCAGCGATCACCTGATCGACCACCGGCACGGGAATGCGATGCGCGACGCGCGCGGCGAGGCCCGACAGCGGCGCGCCGGCGAAGATCAGCACGTCGGCGTCGTTCTCCTCGACCGCGCGCAGCGCCAGCTCGACCAGCAGCTCCTCCTTCTCGTGCTGCACGTCGGAGATCTGCTTGAAGCTGCCGTCGAGCATGCGGATGCCGGCGCAGCGCTCCATCAGCCCGTGCATGCGCACGCACTCCTCGTACCAGGGTCCGAGCGCCTGCGCGAAGGTGACGATGGCGAAGCGCCGGCCGGCCATGCAGGCCGTCAGCATCGCCGCCTCCGCAAGTCCGATCACGGGCACGTCGAACAGCTCGCGCGCCGCGAACAGGCCGGGGTCGCCGAAGGCGGCGATGATCGCGGCATCGAACGTCCCGTTGCGCTCCGCCAGCATCTCCAGCGCCACGGCGCCGCCGATCTGCGCCTCGGCCCGGGTGGCGATGTAGGGTACGCCGCGCGGCGCGGTGCAGGGGATCAGCGTCGTGCCCGGCGCGGCGGAGTCGCGGCCGACCTGCAGCATGAGGTCGGTGATGTCGGAGCGGATGTTGGGATTGAGCAGCAGGATGTTCATGAGGCCTCGCCAGAGTTCGGCGAGCTTGCCCGAGGCATCGACGCTCTGTCTACACCCGACATCCTCACGCCGCGCCCGGCATTCGAACGAGGATCATGGCGACGAAGGTCGCGAGCATCGACGCCATCGCGCCGACGCTGAGCAGCCGTCTAAGTTTCAGAAACCATGAACGCTGGTCGTTGCCGCCGAAGCAGAGCTCGTCCACGACGAGCGCCGCCAGCAGCGCCGCTGTCAGCAGAATCAGCGACGGCGCGGCCGGCAGCAGCAGCGCGGTCCAGCCGAGCAGCGCCGGCGTGACACCCCAGGCCATGCGCCACCAGTCGGCGAGCGCCGGCGTCTGCACCGCGAGCCCCCAATGCACGGCGCCGAGGAAGCTGAGGATGACGGCGCCGTAGGCGATCTGGGCCTGTAAAGCGATCAGCCGCGCCGGCCCCTGGCCGGCGATCACCAGCAGAGCAAGGCCGACGAAAGGGATCAGCCCCCCGAGCCCAAGGATCCGCATCGAGGTGGGAATGCCACTGAGCATGCGCGTGATCTCCATCAGGTGTCGGGCCGCGCCGATGGCGCGCTCGCCGTCTTGCGTCGCTCGGACCGGCAACGGTCGGAGCAGAACTTCACTTGGTCCCAGTCGCGCGCCCATTTGCGCCGCCACGCGAATGGCCGGCTGCACGCGGCGCAGATCTTGGTCGGAAGGTCGGACTTGCGGCGCATCTTCGGCATGGCGCTTCACCACGGCACCGGTGTGCCGCGCCAGTCGTAGAAGCCGCCGGAGTCCTGCGGCGCGAGCCGGTCGATGACCCCGAGCAGATGCCGTGCCGCCTCGGCCGGCGCAACGCCGCTGGCGGAGGCGAACGGCGCCGACAGCTTTGTCGCCACCGTACCGGGATGCAGCGAGACGCAGATCGCCTCGGGGGCCCGGCGGGCAAGCTCGATCGCCGCGCAATGCACGAGCTGGTTCAAGGCCGTCTTGGAGGCCCGATAGCCGTACCAGCCGCCGAGCCGGTTGTCGCCGATCGAGCCGACCCGCGCCGACAAGGCGGCAAGCATCGACTTCCCCGTCCGCGGTAGCCGCGGCAGCAGATGCTTCATCAGCAGCGCCGGACCCGTCGCATTGATGGCGAAGACACGGGCCAGATGATCGGCATCGAGCTCACGCCAGCTCTTTTCGGGCAGCCTGTCCCCCTGGTGCAGCATGCCGGTGGCGATGATGACGAGCCGGACTTCGCCAGCGCCAGCGATCTGCTCTGTGGCCCGTGCGATGCTGTCTTCATCGGTGAGTTCGAACCCAGGGATCGTGCTGCGGCTGAGGCTGAGCACGGCGTCGAACTGGCGACTGTCAGTCAGCGCCGAGCTGAGCGCTGAGCCGATGCCGCCGCTGGCGCCGAACACGGCGGCGACGCCGCCGCGCGGAAAGGAGGCCAGCCGGACGGTAGGCCGGGGCAGGGGCGTCGTGGCCTCCGATGCGGCGTCACGCGTCGCGTTCGCGATCAGCTGATCCGTCACGTCCAACCTCGCCGGAGCGGTACAGCCGCGATCACAGCTGCTCGTGATCCTAACGACGTCACCCCGCGCTCGGATCATTGCGCTAGGCTGGGCGCAGCAAATCCGGCTCTTGCGCTTGGAACTCGTCGGCCGGGAAGGGTTCGTCGCGATCACGATCGAGGGATCGTTCACCGCGCCGCAACGAGTTGCGTCCAAGTTGCCGATGCAAACCGAATGAGCGGTCATGACACCAGAGAGCTCCGCCCTCACCGTCCGAGGGTTAACCAAATGTTTCGAACGGCCGGCGGTCGACGGGCTCGACCTCGTCGTGCGTGCCGGTGAGTTCTATGCGCTGGTCGGCCCGAACGGCGCCGGCAAGACCACAACCTTGCGCATGGTCGCCGGCCTGCTGCGGCCGGATGCCGGCGAGATCGCGATCTTCGGCATCGACGCGCTGCGCGACCCGATCGCCGCCAAACAGGTGATGGCCTGGGTGTCGGACGAGCCGATGATCTACGACAAGCTCACGCCGCTCGAATATCTTGAATTCGTCGCCGGGCTGTGGGGCATCGATCCTGCGAGCTCGGGCCACACGGCCCGTGGGCTGCTGGTCTCGCTCGGGCTGGAGTCGCATCTGCATGAGCGTTGCGAAGGTTTCTCCAAGGGCATGCGGCAGAAGGTGGCGCTGGCCGGCGCGCTGGTGCACGACCCGCAGCTGATCATCCTGGACGAGCCGCTCACCGGCCTCGATGCGGTCTCGGCGCGTCACGTCAAGGGTCTCCTGGCGGAGCGCGTTCGCCGCGGCGGCACCGTCATCATGACGACGCACATCCTCGAAGTGGCCGAGCGCATGGCTGACCGGATCGGCGTCATCGCCGCCGGCCGCATCGTGGCCGAGGGCACGCTCGCCGAGCTGCGCCAGCAGAACGGCCGCACCGACACCAGCCTGGAGGAGCTGTTCATTGCGCTCGTCGACGTCGAGTCCGCGGCATGACACGGGCGGCGACGCTGGCTTGGTTCGCCCGCCACGAGCTCAGGCTCGCGTGGCGGGAATGGCTCGGCATGATCACCGCCGGCCGGCGGCGCCGCACCCGCGCCGCGATCATCGGCCTCGTGCTGTTCGGGGCGATCATGCATCTGCCGGCCTGGGCCGTGGTCGGCCGCTACGCCGACCTGCAGCCGCCGCTCGACAAGACCGCGCTCATCGTCATCACCGCGACCATCATGCTGTCCTGGGCGTTGATGCTGTCGCAGGCGATCGAGTCGGTCACGCGCGTGTTCTATGCCCGCGCCGATCTCGACCTGATCATGTCCTCGCCGGTGCGGCTGGCCGAAATCTTCTCCGTCCGCATCGCCGCCATCGCCCTGTCCGTGACCAGCATGGCGCTGCTGCTGGCGACGCCGTTCGTCGACGTGCTGCTGCTCGAAGGCGGCGTCCGCTGGCTCGCCGCGTTCGTGGTGGTGGCGGCCGTCGGCCTGTCCGCGGCCGCGCTGGCGATCGCGATCACCATCGTCCTGTTCCGCCTGATCGGCCCGGCCCGCACGCGGCTGGTGGCGCAGATCCTGGCGGCCGTGATCGGCGCCGGCTTCGTCATCATGCTGCAGATCGCGGCGATCGTGTCCTACGGCACGCTGTCGCGCTTTGCCGTTCTCACCTCCGATGCGGCGGCCGCCGTCGCGCCCGATCCGGACAGCCTCGTCTGGCTGCCGGCCCGCGCCGCGCTCGGCGACGGCCAGGCGCTGCTGATCCTGCTCGCCGCGGGCTTGTTGTTGCTCGGAATCGTCATGATGGTGTTCTCGCCGCGCTTCGCCGACACCGCGATCAGCGCCGCTGCGCAAGGCGTCTCCAGCCGCGCCGGCGCGCAGATCCGCAGCTTTCGTGGCGGCTCGCGGCAGCAGGCGCTCAGGCGGAAGGAGTTCATGCTGCTGCGGCGCGATCCCTGGCTGATCTCTCAGACGCTGATGCAGCTGCTCTATCTGGTGCCGCCGGCCTTGCTGCTGTGGCGCAGCTACTCCGACAGCTCGCAGGCGGTGATCCTGATCACCCCGGTCATCGTGATGGCGGCGGGGCAGCTCGCCGGCGGCCTGGCCTGGCTCACGATCTCCGGCGAGGATGCGCCCGAGCTGGTGGCGACGGTGCCGCTGCCGGCGGCGCGCATCGTGCGCGCCAAGATCGAGGTCGTGCTGATCACCATCGCGGTGATCTTCGCGCCGCTCGTGCTCGCGCTCGCCTGGGTCGCGCCATGGCAGGCGCTGGTGACGGCGGCGGCGGTGCTGATCGCGACGCTCTCCTCGACCGCGATCCAGCTGTGGTTCCGCATCCAGGCGCGGCGCAGCCAGTTCCGGCGCCGGCAGACCTCGTCGCGGCTCGCCACCTTCGCCGAAGCCTTCTCCTCGATCGGCTGGGCGGCGACGGCGGCGCTCGCGCTCGCGCTGCCCGAAGCCGCCGTGATCTGCGGCCTGATGACCGCAGGTCTCTTGTTCGCCGCCTGGAAGCTCAGCCCGGCACGGTCCTGATCGCGTCAGCGCAGAACCTCCATCACGGCGGCGGCGAACGCCTCGGGCTCCTCCTGCGGCAGGTTGTGGCCGGCGCGCGGGATCACGCGATGCGCGATGCGGTTGCTGAATTTTGCCGCATGGGCCCGGCCGTCGCTCGCCGGGATCACGCCATCGCTGTCGCCATCGAGCGTGATCGTCGGCACGGTGATGACGGGCTGGCTCGCCAGCCGCTGCTCGAGATCTTCATACCGGGGGTCGCCCTCGGCCAGCCCATAGCGGTGGCGATAGCTGTTGATCACGACATCGACGTGATCGGGATTGTCGAACGCCGCCGCCGAGCGTGCGAAGGTCGCGTCGTCGAAGTCCCAGTTCGGCGACCATTGCTGCCACAGCAGGCGGGCGATCTCGGCGCGGTGCGCCGCAAGGCCGGCGCGGCCGCGCTCAGTCTGGAAGTACCATTGATACCAGAACGCGAATTCGCGCGGCACAGGTGCCGGCTCGAGGGCCCTGGAGATGTCCTGGATCAGATAGCCGTTCACCGAGACAAGGCCCAGGCATCGCTCTGGCCAGAGGGCCGCGCCGACGCAGGCGCCGCGTCCGCCCCAATCATAGCCGGCGAACACCGCCCGTTTGATGTTCAGAGCATCCATCAACGCGATCAGGTCGGCGCCGATGGCGGCCTGCTGGCCGGAGCGCGGCGTCGACGCATCGCGGAAGCGGGTCGGCCCATAGCCACGCAGATAGGGCACGATGACGCGGCAGCCTTGTGTGGCGAGACGCGGCGCGACATCGACATAGGAGTGGATGTCGTAGGGATAGCCGTGCAGCAGGATGGCGGCCGGACCGTCCGAGGGGCCGCTCTCCACATAAGCGATGCTCAAGACTCCGGCATCGATCGCCTTGATCGGCTGCATCACCTGCGCCTGCGACGATCCGTCCCGATTGGTCATGCCATCCTCCCGCCTCGGTGAGCCAGCCCTGCGCTCGGGCGTCGCGATGAGGATAGTTCTGATCGCAATTCCTCGCTACACTCAGACGCGCTGCTGAAGAGGAACCGCCATGCTGCGTCCGCTGCTCTCGCTGCTTGCCTTCCTGGTCTCGTTCGCATCTCCTGGGCTGGCTCAATCGGGACCGCGCACCAGCGAGTGCCTGGCCATGGCCGGCGGTACCCCGCGCGCCACGCCGGTCAGCCTGCGCCGGATGGCCGCGGCGGGCAACGAGGTGACGATCACCTATGCCGGCCATTCCACCTACTTCATCGACACGCCGATGGGCATCCGCATCGCGACCGACTACAGCGGCGCGTATCAGGTCGGACGGCTGCCCGACGTGATCACGATGAACCGGGCGCATTCGACGCACTACACGCTGGCGCCCGATCCGCGCATCCCGCACGTGCTGCGCGGCTGGGGCGAGGACGGCAAGCCCGCCCAGGTGTTCGAGCGAGTCGGCGACGTGCTGATCCGCAACATCACCACCGACATCCGCCGCTATTTCAGCGACGCCATGGGCGCTGACATGATCAAGGACGGCAACTCGATCTTCATCTTCGAGGTCGCGGGCCTGTGCATCGGCCATCTCGGCCATCTGCACGTCAAGCTCGACGAGACGCATTTCGCCGCGATCGGCCGGCTCGACGTGGTGATGGTGCCGATCGACGGCACCTACACGATGTCGCTCGACGGCATCTCCGAGATCACCAAGCGGCTGCGAGCGTCGGTGGTGCTGCCGATGCACCGCTTCGCGACGCCGCTCGACGAGTTCATGCGCAAGATCGGCCAGCAGTTCGAGATCGACCGCCGGACCGAGCGGTCTTTGAAGATGTCGCGCGAGCTGTTGCCGTCGAGTCCGACCGTGATCATTCTCGACGGCGTTTAGAGCATGATCCGGAAAAGGGGAGACCGGTTTTCCGACAAGATCATGCTCACAACAAAATGGGCTCAGGCGCCCGCAAGGCTGGCGCCGCGGCGGCCTTCCGGCGTCAGGAACATGCGCTTGAGCTTGTTGATCACGCGCACCGCGAGGCCGAGCACATAGGGCTGCGTCTTCAGGCAGAAGGCCAGCTTCTTGACGTGACCCTCGACCGACCATTTGGCGTGGGCGCCGTCGCGGAAGAAGATCACGTCGCCCGGCCCGTAGCGCTTCGCCGGCATCCCCTCGCTCTCCAGCACGATCGCGCCTTCGAGGATCAGGATGGTCTCGTCGAAATCGTAGTACCAATTGAACTGGCCCTCGGTGCAGTGCCAGACGATGGTCGAGCCGAGGCCGTCGCTGCTGCGCGCGATGGTGCAGGAGGTCGCGGTCGGATTGCCCTCGATGATCCAGGACGGCTCGATCGGCGCCGGCGACAGCTCGACGGTGAGATTGGCGGTTTCGATCAAGGACGGCGACATCTTGGACCTCAAATGCATCGGATTGAAATGACCGGACGCGTGCCGGCATGAGGCTGCAACCGTAGCCGGATGCGCCTGACCGGCGCTTTCCGCGATCGTTAAAATTTGAACTGATCGCCGCGACCTGCCGTCGCATCACAACCACGCCAGCGCTATAAACATCACGCGAGCGCCGCAATTTGTTCGCGGCCTCGCCAAACCTTCTGATCTACTGTTTGCTTGCACTGCAAGATGCGGCCATGCCTCCCGCGGGACGCCTGACCCAGCCTGCAACGTGCCGTCACCTTTAAAGATTTTCCGCCGTCGCAGAGATAAGGATTTCCCAGGATGCGCCGACTGAGCCTCGCCATCGCCCTCACGCTGTCCACCGCCGCCTTTGCAACCACCTCGCTCGTCATGGCCGGCGAAACGCCCGCGCCCGAGAATGCCAAGGCCTACTTCATCAACCTGAAGGACGGCGACACCGTCTCCTCGCCGGTCCTGATCCGCTTCGGCCTGTCCGGCATGGGAGTCGCACCGTCCGGCACCGAGGCGCCGAACACCGGTCACCACCATCTCCTGATCGACGCCCCCGCACTCGAAGGCGACGCGCTCAACGAGGCGATACCGGTCGATTCCGGCCACGTGCATTTCGGCAAGGGCCAGACCGAAGCCTCGGTCAACCTCGCCCCGGGCAAGCATACGTTGCAGCTCGTGCTCGGCGACTGGAGCCACATTCCGCACAACAAGCCTGTCATGTCGGAGCGGATCACCGTCACGGTCGAGCCGTCGACCCAGGCGAAGTCGCCATAACCACGATCCGGCGCGGCCCGCGCGGCGGGCTGCGCCTTCTTTTCTCTGCCGATCGCCCCGCCGCCCGCTCATCTACACCCGAAGCGCAAGCCGCAGCCCGCCCCAATGGCGGTCCTTGATCCGGATCGGCACGTCGATCTCCTTCAGCACCATCACCGCACCGCCGCCCATGTCGCGTTCGTAGCGCTGCGCGAGATGCCCGTGCAGCGTCCGCGCCGCCGCCATGCCGGCGCGGTCCTTGTAGAAACGGCGATGGCGGCTGTTCGCGACGTTCCAGACCTGCTCGCCCGACCGCTGCGGCTGTGAGACCTTGCGGTTGTGCGTCGGAATATAGGCGTTGCGGTCGATCGCGACGCAGAAGACGACGTTCGGATCGGCAGCCAGCGCAGCCTCCTGGAACGGCGGCAGCAGCCGGTCGCAGAGCGCAGTGAACGGCGCCTCGAACTGCTCGGGATCGGTGCCCGGGATGCGCTGATAGTTGAAATCGAACCATTGCGCGACCGTGCTCTCGCCCGAGGCGATCGACTGCTCGATCGCCGCGGAGATCTTGCCGGCGACTGCGAGCGCAGCGTCGACATGCGCCTGGTTCGCGCGGTCGATCTCGGCCA
>NZ_CAFI01000197.1 GCF_000239775.1 Bradyrhizobium sp. ORS 375 | reverse complement strand
CCGCGCAGGGCACGCGTCAGGTCTCGGCCAACATCGCCCAGGTCCAGCGCGAGGCGAGCGAAACCGGCTCGGCGTCGTCCGAGGTGCTCAATTCCGTGCAGTGTCTGTCGCAGGACAGCCAGCGGCTCAAGCTCGAGGTCAGCAGGTTCCTGGCGTCGGTGCGCGCCGCGTAACGCACGGGCCCAAGAGCCGGCCCGTTCGAAGCCGGCTCGTCCGCGCTCGCCGCGCAAGAGATCGATTGCTAGGGGCGGTTGATCCGGATCAGATCGTGGGGGTTGGCATAGCCGAGTTGAAACCGGGCGCGCTCGTCGAGCATGTCGGGATCGACCCGGTCGGAGCGCAACAGCGACACCCGCTTCTCGCCCTCGGCCCGCTCCTGCTTCAGCCGCACGAGCTCCGAGGTGAGCGCGACGATCTCCTGGTCGAGCTCCTGCCGGGCGTTCAAGCCGTAGCGGCCTGTATAGGCGTTGATGCCGAAATAGCCGATGATGGCCGCCGCCATCGTGTAGAGGGCGAGCCCGGTAAGGAAGGATTTCAGGCGTGCGCGGGAGACCATGGCCGGCAGAATGCTGCGCCCCGGTTAAGGAATCGCTAACCCTGCGCTTGTGTCCGCGAATGCTCAGGTCCGGTAGGCCGGCTCCTCCGCATCGAGCGTCCGCTTGATCGCACCGAGATGAAGCCGGGCCGATTCCGCGTCACCCTCGCGCATCTGCCGATAAGCGGCCGCGGCGATCTCGGGCGCGACCGGCACGACGTTGCGTCCGGTCGACAGCGCCAGGCACTGCACCTGGCAGGCGCGCTCGAGATAGTACAGATCATCCCAGGCTTCGGCGATGGTCGGCGCCAGCACCATCACGCCGTGGTGCTTCATGAAGACGATATCGGCGTCGCCGATCGCGCCGGCGATGCGGTCGCCTTCGCGGGCGTCGAGCGCGAGGCCGTTGTAGTTCTCGTCGACGGCGGTACGGCCGTAGAACTTCAACGCTGTCTGCCCGGCGAAGATCAGCGGCGGCCCCTCGGTCATCGACAGCGCCGTGGCATAGGGCATGTGGGTGTGGAACGCGACCTTGGCCCGCGGCAGCGCCTTGTGGATGCGGGCGTGAATGTAGAAGGCGGTCGCTTCGGGCTGGCCGTCGCCGGACACGACGTGGCCGTCGAGATCACACACCAGCAGTTGCGAGGCGGTCAGTTCGCGGAAGGCGTAGCCGTAGGGATTGACGATGAAGAGGTCGTCATAGCCCGGCACCAGCGCCGAGAAGTGATTGCAGATGCCTTCCTCGAGCCCGTGCCGCGCGGCCATGCGGAAGCAGGCTGCGAGATCGACCCGCGCCTGCCACACCGCATCAGTATCGAGCTTCGGCTGGTTCGGTCCCGGCTTTGACGAACTGGCGGGCGTGAAGGAGTGGGCCATGGCGTGTCCTCAAGCGGTTGCGCTTCGTTGCGCAGGTGACCGGCCCCGCCTTGAAACGGATCGGGCAAGGCGCGTCAACGCCCTGCCCTGATCATAGCGGCCATGCGCTTGCGCCACGTGCTGGCGCCGTCAAGCGACCCGTGAGGTCAGCCGTTCTGCTTGGCCACGAAGGTTGCGAATGCGTCCAGATATTGCTGGAGCACCGTCTTCAGCGAGTCCTTGGTCAGCTCACCCTTGTCGTCGAAGGCGTCGCCGACGCCGTTCAGATAGATCTCCGGCTGGCCCATGACCGGACCGGAGATGCCGGGCATGATGTTCTGCAGATGCTTCGCGGCAGCGACGCCGCCGAGCGGCCCCGGGGAGTTCGAAATCAGGCCGATCGGCTTGCCGAGGAACGAGCTCTGGCCGTAGGGCCGCGAGGCGATGTCGATCGCGTTCTTGAGCACGCCGGGAATCGAGCGGTTGTATTCCGGCGTCAGGATCAGCACGCCGTTCGAGGCCTTCAGCTTGTCGCGCAGCGCCAGCCAGTCGGCCGGCGGATTGGCCTCGAGGTCCTGGTTGAAGAAGGACAGGCCATTGAGCGTGGTCACGTCGATCTTCAGGCTGGCCGGCGCCAGCTTGGCCATCGCTTTGGCGATCTTGAGCGTGAAGCTTTCCTTGCGGAGACTGCCGACGAGCGCGACGATCGAGTACGGGGTGGCCATGGAGGCATCCTTCTGCATTGAACCGTGGTCGGACCTTTAAGCGCCTTCCGCAATTACATGCAAGTGCATGAACATCCACGGGCAGGAAACACAGCGTTTCCCGAACGCGCGGCCGACGTCGAAGACCCGTGCGGTCACTCAATGTTGAAGTAGGCGCCGGGACACTCGTTCGTCACCGTCGTCGCGATCGCCTGCGCCTGCGGCGAGATCGGCTTGGGCACGGCCACGACCTTCCACCGGCCGGCCTTGTTCAGCCAGAATCTGCGGGTGGACGTCGCGATCCGGCGTTCGGAATATTTGGTGGCTGGCCACATCATGATGAATTTCGGCTTTGGCGGTGCGACCTCCTGCCAGGGCCCGAACTCGTAGAACGGCATGTACCAGAGATGCCATTCGATCTTCTGAAACTCATGGTGGGCGACGATCACCTCAACGACGGAGCTGCCCTTGAGCCAGGCCGAGCCGAGCTCCGAGGGAGAGATCAGCTGACAGCGCGTGTGCAGCGGCTCCTGGACGTGAAGCAGGTTGTATTTCTGATCGGGCGTCAGCACGCTGGCCGAGGCCGGCGATCCGGCATTGGGATCGTTGGCGGCCGATGCGCAGATCGGCACATCGGCGGGGCCCTGACCGGTCCAGGGATTGTGGCTGCAGGTGATATGGCGCGACAACGTTCCTCCGGAGGTCGACGCCGTCTCCTCCGCGAGACCGGTTTCGCGGTCCCAGCTGCCGGTGAACTTGGTCGTCTTGGTCGGCGGGCAGGCGGTGGTCGGACCGGACGTCCACCAATGCGTCGCCTCGAGCTCGTAGAACGAGTAGCGCGGCTGCGGATAGTTGACCGCCTTGACGCTGGTGAGCGCATGGTGCGCGACGCAGCCCCAACCCTTGGTGTCGAGCCAGCACACCAGCGGATAGCTTTCGCTCGGCCAGCATCCGGCGCGGGCCGGCGACGCGAAACCCAACATGAGACTCACGATGGCCGCGGCGAGAAGGTACGCCCGCATGATCTCCTCCCAGGTCCGGATCCTGGGAGCGAGGCTGCGCCCGGCAAAGCCGGAACGCCTTGATCGGAATCAACCCGTCCGCGATGCGCGGACAAACCGCACGCGTGGCGATCGCTGCTAACCGGCTGGCTGCTCGCGCAAGACGCGGCCGAATTCCGCCACCGCCTGATGCGTCAGCCAGATGGCCTGCCCGTCGACGGGCTGCGGCCAGCTCGACAGCTTGGCGATGACGATCCCGTTGGCGGCATCGACGAACAGGTTCTGGCCGTGAATGCCCATCGCGAACAGCAGTTGCGGCTGATCGTCGATGACGTACCAGCCGCCGCGATAGTGCATGTTGCGGCTGATCGCGGCAAAGCTGTCGCGCCATTGGCCGTCGCGCCAGGCTTGGGCATCGCCGTTGTGCCTGATGTCGTCGAGCCAAGCTTCGGGGATGATCGCGTGCGAGCCGCGGCGGCCGCCCGACAGCACGAGCTGGCCCAGCCGGGCGAAGTCGCGCAAGGTTGCGCAGAAGCCGCCGGTGCAGCGTGGCGCGCCCTTGCGGTCGAGCGTGATGAAGGCCTCGCCGCTCGCCCCCATCGGCTGCCACAGCAAGGTGCCGACGAGGCTCGCGAAGCTGCGGCCGGTGGCGCGCTCGATTGCCCATCCCAGCAGATCGGTATTCGAGGAGACGTAGCTGAACGCGCCACCGTGCGGCTTCGCCTGCGCGCGCATCGTCGCGAAGAAGTCGTGCAGGTTCGGCGCCGCGCCCGTCGCGACCGGCTCCCAGCCGGCGGCGTCGGCATAGGCCTGCAGGCCGGCGCCGTGGAAGACGATGCCGGCGCGCATGTCGAGGAGCTGGCGGATGGTGGCGCCCTGATACGCAGTCCCGGCGACTTCCGGCACGTAGCGCGTGACCTCGGCGTCGACGTCGATCTCGCCGCGGCCGGCGAGGATGCCGATCATGAGGCCGGTGATCGACTTCGTCGCCGACATCAGGATGTGCGGCGTGTCGCGGTCGTTGCCGCCGTCATAATGCTCGAACACGATGCGGCCGTCGTGCAGGATCAGCAGCCCATCCGTCGCGGTCGCCTTCAGGAAACCGTCGAGGTCGAGCGTGCCGCCCTTCGGCAGCCGCAGGCTGAAATCCGCGAAGGACACGGGGCTCGCCGACAGCGGCCAGGCGCTGCCCGGCGCGCTCGCGACGTCGGCAACCGGCAGGAGCGAGCGGATGTTGTGAAACGCCCAGCGGCTGAACGGCGCGGTGCGCCAGTTGGAGAGATCAGCACTGGAGGGAGACGGATCGGTCGACATGCGGGCCCTGCGGAGTTTCGAAGTGCCCGACATAGGCGTTCACGGCCGCGGCGGAAAGGCCGATATGTCGCATATGCAAAAACGAACGGGCCGCCCGGAGGCGGCCTGGCACTGTCTCTCTACCGTCGTTGCGAGCGAAGCGAAGCAATCCAGGGCTATGTTGGGACTCTGGATTGCTTCGTCGCTCCGCTCCTCGCAATGACCCCGGTTATGGCGAAATCAGAGCACCGGATTCCACGGCGCCGGGATCAGCCGGTACCGCGGTCCATCCTTCTCGACATAGCCCACCGAGGGGAACGAGAAGTGGAAACCGATCACCTTCGCCTTCTCGGTGGCGGCCAGGTCGTAGAACTTGTGCCGCGTCTCCTGGGCCTGCGCCGCATCGGTGTCGAACATCACGTGCCAGTCCGGATTGCGCAGGAACAGCTCGGGCACGTTGGTGACGTCGGACTGGATCAGCACCCTGGCATTGCCCGAGGCGACCGCGAACGAGGTGTGGCCCGGCGTGTGACCGGGGGTGCCGAGCGCGGTGATGCCGGGCGCGACTTCCTTGTCCCACTCGTACTGCGTGACCTTGTTCTCCAGCCCGCCGAACACCTTCTTGAAGTTGGCGAAGTTGCCCTTCATCAGCTCCGATTGCGCCTTGGCGGCGTTCTCGTCGCTGTTCCAGAACGCCCACTCCTTGGCCGGCACCTTGATCTCGGCATTCGGGAACGCCAGCGAGCCGTCGGCGAGCTTGAGGCCGTTGATGTGGTCGCCATGCATGTGCGACAGCACGACCACGTCGACGCTCTTCGGATCGACGCCCGAGGCCGCGAGATTCTGCAGCGTGCGGCCGACCGCGCCCTTGCTGGCCTCGAAGGCGCCGGCGCCGTTGCCGGTATCGATCAGGATCAGCTTGGAGCCGGTGTTGATCAGCTGCGGGTTGAAGGGGATGGTGATCATGCCCTTCGGCATGTAGGCGCTCTCGGCCGCCGCCAGCGCCTCGTCCTTGGCGGTGTTGACGACGAACTTGTCGGGCATCGGGAAGGTGCGCGCGCCGTCATTGACGGACGTGCATTCGTAGTCGCCGACCTTGTAGCGATAGAAGCCCGGCGCCTGCGCTCCCGCCGGCGCAACGGCCGCGCGCGCCGGCCCGCTTGTCAGCGACGGCAAGGCGGTGGCAGCGCCCGCGAGGGCCGCACCCGTCAGAAAGCGACGGCGATCCAATTGGCTCATGACAAATCTCTCCTCAGTGCTTGATGCGGCGCACACCGCCCCCGACAAAACGCGGCGAATTGTCTCTGGCCTAAGGCCAAAGGCAAGCCCGTCCGCAACGTCCGGGACGCGACGTTAGGTCACTTATCTTTGTTGGGGTCGATAAGGAATTTTTCGCCAGTGGCCCGTTTGGCGTACACCGCGAGATTGGCGGGATCGAGCGCCTCTGCCAGCGAGATGACCTTTGTGTAGTGGCTGGCGAAGGTCGTCTTGAGCTCGTCGACGACGCGCTGCCGCAGCCGTTCGCTATCCGCCCGGCCGATCTTCATCAGGAACGGAAACAGCAGCCATCCGCCGACGCTCCAGGTCATGCCGAAGCCGCGCGTGATCTCGGTCGGGCGCGTGTCGAGGCTGCCGTAGATGTAGACCTGCTTGTGCACGGCCGAGCCATAGCGGCTGTAGGGATGCTTGCCCGATTTGTTGATCGCCGCTTCCATCGCGTTGAGAATCTGGCCGGCGAGCTTGCCGCCGCCGATCGCATCGAAGGCAATGGTCGCGCCGGTCTCGACCAGCGCCGCAATCAGTTCGTCCATGAAGGTGGGCGACGTGGAGTCGACGACGTATTTGGCGCCGATGCCGCGCAGCAGTTCGGCCTGGGCAGCGCTGCGCACGATGTTGACCAGCGGAATGCCGTCCTTGAGGCAGATCTTGTTGAGCATCTGTCCGAGATTCGAGGCGGCCGCGGTGTGCACCAGCGCCGTGTGACCCTCGCGCTTCATCGTCTCGGTCATGCCGAGCGAGGTCAGCGGATTGACGAAGCAGGAGGCGCCTTCGGCCGGCGTCGTGCCCGCCGGCAGCGGCAGGCACTCGGACACTTTCAGGCAGCGATACTGACTGTACATCGCCCCGCCGATCGCAGCCACCGTGCGGCCCATCAGCGCCTTGGCGGCGTCGGACGATCCGGTCTTCACGACCACGCCGGCGCCCTCGTTGCCGATCGGCAAGGACTCGTCGAGCCGCCCGGCCATCGCCCGCATCCCCGCCTCCGGCACCTTGGCCGTGATGATGGGGCGATCCTTGCTGCCGGACGCCTGCATGGTCGACAGGTCGGCCGCGCCGACCAGCAGGCCGAGATCGGACGGATTGATCGGCGCCGCCTCGATGCGCACGACAACCTCGTCCGGCCCCGGCTCGGGGGTCGGCACGTCCACGAGCGAGAGCTCGAGCTCGCCGCTGCGCTTGATCAGCGTCCGCAGCTGCAGGCCTTGTGTCTCCGCACTCATGCGTGCCTCCCTCGTTCCGGTTTTTTCTTCAGCTCAGATCAGGCCAGCGCCTTGAGCGCCGAGCGCCCGGCGTAGCGGGCCTGCGCATCCAGCTCCTGCTCGATGCGCAGCAGCTGGTTGTATTTGGCGGTACGGTCGGCGCGCGCCAGCGAGCCGGTCTTGATCTGCCCGCAATTGGTGGCGACCGCGAGATCGGCGATGGTGGAATCCTCGGTCTCGCCGGAGCGGTGCGACATCACGGCGGTGTAGCCCGCCTTGAACGCCATCTCGACCGCGGCCAGCGTCTCGGTGAGCGTGCCGATCTGGTTGACCTTGATCAGGATCGAGTTGGCGCGGCCGTTGCGGATGCCGTCGGCGAGGCGGGTGACGTTGGTGACGAACAGGTCGTCGCCGACCAGCTGGCACTTGTGGCCGATCAGGTCGGTCAGCTCCTTCCAGCCGTCCATGTCGTCCTCGGACATGCCGTCCTCGATCGAGACGATCGGATAGCGCGCGACGAGGTCGGCGAGATATCTGGCCTGCTCCGAGCGCGAGCGGCTCTTGTTCTCGCCCTCATAGACGTATTTGCCGTCCTTGAAGAACTCGGTGGCGGCGCAGTCGAGCGCCAGCATCACGTCTTCGCCGGCGGTGTAGCCGGCCTTGCCGATCGCGGCCATGACGAAGTCGAGCGCGGCATCCGCCGACGGCAGGTTCGGCGCGAAACCGCCCTCGTCGCCGACATTGGTATTGTGCCCGGCCTTCTTCAGCTCGCCCTTGAGCGTATGGAAGATCTCCGAGCCGCAGCGCAGCGCCTCGGCAAAGGTCGGCGCGCCGACCGGCATGATCATGAATTCCTGGAAGTCGATCGGGTTGTCGGCGTGGACGCCGCCATTGACGATGTTCATCATCGGCACCGGCAGGGTGCGCGCCGAGGTGCCGCCGACATAGCGGTACAGCGGCATGTCATAGGAGATCGCCGCCGCCTTGGCGCAGGCGAGCGACACGCCGAGAATGGCGTTGGCGCCGATCCGGCTCTTGTTCTCGGTGCCGTCGAGCTCGATCAGGATCTGGTCGATCTGGACCTGGTCCTGCACCGACATGTCGCTGAGCGCCTCGTAGATCTCGTCGTTGATCGCCTCGACCGCCTTCTGCACGCCCTTGCCGAGATAGCGGCGCTTGTCGCCATCGCGCAGCTCGACCGCCTCATGGGCGCCGGTGGAAGCGCCGGACGGAACCGCGGCGCGGCCGACCGAGCCGTCCTCCAGCACGACGTCGACCTCGACCGTGGGATTGCCGCGGCTGTCCAGGATTTCGCGGCCGATGATGTCGACGATGGCGGTCATGGGGGTCCTCGTGAGACGTTTCTGGGTGGGCTTTGCTGCGCCGCTTCTACCGCAAGGTCACGGGGGCGAAAAGGCCAAGAGGGGCAGAACTCGCGCCGAAATCACGAACCGGATGACGCCCGGCCGGCGATTGGCTAAAGGGGCGCCAATTGCGACGGATGGCACAAAACATGGCGAACAAATCCACCACACCCCTGGCATCGGCTGGCCTTCAGCTCGGCCGCGAGGTGGCGGCCCCCGACAGCCCGGAGGCGGCCAGGCTCGACCGCGTCCCCAACCCCCAGAAGGACACCGACTACCTCGCGCGCTTCACGGTGCCGGAGTTCACCTCCTTGTGCCCGGTGACAGGGCAGCCGGACTTCGCCCACCTCGTGATCGACTACGCCCCCGGCCCCTGGCTGGTCGAATCCAAGTCGCTCAAGCTGTACCTCGCAAGCTTCCGCAACCACGGCGCCTTCCACGAGGACTGCACCGTCGCCATTGGCAAGCGCCTGGCGTCAGAGATCAAGCCGAAATGGCTGCGCATCGGCGGCTACTGGTACCCCCGCGGCGGCATCCCGATCGACGTGTTCTGGCAGACGGGGAAGCTGCCGAAGGGAATGTGGGTGCCGGAGCAAGGCGTGGCGCCGTATCGTGGGCGGGGCTGAGCGAACGATCGCTCGACCCCGGCTCAATAGGCGACGAAGCCGTCGAACTTCGTCTTGTAGGCCGCCGGACACAGCACCTCGAACGTGTTGATGATCTCGGGCGTCCGGCAGGCGCTGCAATTGCCGACGATCTTGTCGTTGCGATGATCCTTCCAGTCGGTGCGGATCGACTTCTTGTTGCCTTCGCCGTTCGGCTGAGGCTCTCCGGTGCCGACCAGAGAGTAGTTGCCGAACTCGGTGTACACCGTGTTCTTCGAGCACATCGCCCGGCGCTTGAGCTGCTTGCCGGCGTTGAGATCCATCATCTGCTTGGCGCAGCGCGCCACCTCGGCCGGCTTGATGTCGTCGGGCGGCGGCTCGCGCAGGCAGCTCTCGATCGCATCGTCGAGCTCGATGCGAAACGTCACCGCCGCACTGTCGCTGTCCGGATCGGTGCGCGTCACTATGGTCGCATCACCCCGGTGCGAGCTGAGCAGGATTTTGGCCGGTGCTCCCGGGGTCATGGCGCCCTGCTCCGGCTTGGCCGGCGGCTGCGCCAGCGCACTGGGCACGCTCCCTGCTATGAACGCAAACGCCAACAGCCAACGCTTTGCCGTCATCCCGCCATTCTCCCCACGCTGGCGCGATTTTAGCAAGAACAAACCAGAAACACAAGCAGATAATACCTCAGGTTGCCGCGTGGAAGGGTGCTTCGCCATGCGCCGCCCGACCGACGCCGGCCGCGTCGCCTGAGTCGCCCGACGGGCATGCTCCTGCCGCCCGTCTCGCCCTTTGTTCGCTTGTCTGACGGCTGCGCCCGGAGCCGCTTTTTCGTCACGCCTCCAATCGGATGACCCTGTCCGGATCTTCCGGTAAAAAGATTATTATTTCCATTTTTCAGAATTCATGATTGACTGCCCCCGTCCCGCCTCGATCAGAGGGACGCTTCGCGGTCGTCACGGACGTTGAGGCGGGATGTGGTGGGCGTGTCGGTGCTGCAGCGTGGCTTGGCTGCGCGGACGAACGGCATCGATGCGCACGGTCAAGTCGCGTGGTCCTGACACCCCGACGCTGGTGTCAAGGTCGAAGGGCTGGACGAGCCCTGCGGCCGACGGTGGCCAACAAGCCCGGAGCACCGGGGAGAACGCGAAGCAGCCGTTCCAACCATCGCGCGGGGAATGCCGGGATGTCTCGGCTGAACCTGTGGTGACTGCCGCCTGCTTTCTTTTCTGCAGGCGGGCCATGGGGGCGGCCAGCTCCCGGCATTCCCCGTGCCCTCTTCGAAGGAAAAGGGCATGTCCAAAGGCAAAGCTCGGACGCAGATGCGCCGCGAGAGTGCGGCGGTGCGTCCCGCGGCGAATGATGAGCCGAACCCGATGTCTCAGCCGCGCGTGTTCAGCATCGAGAGCGAGATAGGGCCTACAGGCTCTTGCCTGCGGCTATCGCAGCCGACGATGCACATTTTGCGCTCGCTTGTCCCCACGTCGTCATGGCCGGGCTTGTCCCGGCCATCCACGTCGTTCGGCATGCTGAGAAGGACGTGGATGCCCGGGACAAGCCCGGGCATGACGGAGCAACAAATGCGCAGCTGCTCTTGGAGCAATGGCACTCAGTCTTCGAACGAAGAAGGCCCACGTTCGCGACCCAATACGCCGTCACGTCGTCGCCGCATCCGCCGGCGGCCGTTGCCGCAGCAGGGCGGCGCAGGCGAAGCCGAGCGCGACCATCACGATTGCGGCGATGAGCAGCGTCGGCTGCTTGCCGCCATGGACGACGCCAAAGCCGTAGGCGATGGGGCCGACGGTCTGGCCGAGGAAGAAGAAGAACGAGTGCAGCGACATCGCGGTGGCGCGGGCGCCGATCGACAGCTCGCTGGCGAACACCTGCAGGCAGCCATGGATCATGTAGAAGCCCCAGCCCATCATCAGCATGCAGGCGAATTGCAGCTTCCAGCCGGGGCCGAAGGCGAGCGCGGCGAGTTGCAGAGCCACCAGGGCGGCGCCCACGATCATCATGCCCTTCACGCCCAGCCGCGGCAGGAAGCTCGAGACGGTGAAGGTGTAGAACAGGCCGCCGACCGCAAAGCCCGCGATGACGATGCCGGCGATCGACAGCGAGGTCTCGCCGAGATCGAACAGGAACGAGGCGATGAACGGAAACAGCCCGAACACGCAGCAGCCTTCGACGAACACGGCTGGAAAGCAGAAGCGCGCGTTGGGATTGGTGAAGATGGTACGGTAGCCCTTCCGCAGCGCGGCGAGATCGGTGGTCGGCACGTGGCTGACCTTGGCGCCGCGGAAGCCGGCCGCGACCGCGAGCGAGGCGATCAGTCCGAGCGCGCCGAGGATGGCGAGCACGCCGCGCCAGCCGATGAAGTCGCCGATGATGCCGGACGCGGTGGCGCCGAGCAGATTGCCGGCCATCGAGCCCGCCAGCGTGCGGCCGATCGCGACCTGGCGCTTGTCGGGGGCGACGAGATCGCTGGTCAATCCGAGCGCGACCGGAAACACGCCGCCGGAGGCAACGCCGGCGAGAATGCGCGAGGCGAACAGCAGCGGAAACGAGGTGGCGAGCGCGCCGAGGATGCTGGCGACGCCGAGCAGCGCGAGACACAACGTCATCAGACGCGCCTTGCCGAACAGGTCGGCCGCGGCGCCGATCGCCGGCTGGATCAGCGCGTAGATCAGTGCATAGCCGGCGGCGATGCCGGCCGCGGTGGCGATGCTGATCGAGAAATCCTCGGCGACATGCGGCAGCACCGGATCGAGCGCCCGCGTCGACAGCGCCGCCGAGAAGCCCGCCAGCGCGATGATGTTGACCGCTGGCGGAAACTTGTTGTCGGCGGGCTTGGCGACCGGCTGGTGCATCAGCTGATGGCGTCCGCCGTCTGCGCCTTGGCCAATTGGTCGAACGCCATCAGCGTCCGCAGCAGCCCTTCGAACTGCGCGAGCGGCACCATGTTCGGTCCGTCGGAGGGCGCATGATCCGGATCGGGATGCGTCTCGATGAACACGCCGGCGACGCCGACCGCGACCGCGGCGCGCGCCAGCACCGGCACGAATTCGCGCTGGCCGCCCGACGAGGTGCCCTGCCCGCCCGGCTGCTGCACCGAATGCGTGGCGTCGAAGATGACCGGCGCGCCGGTGGTGCGCGCCATGATCGGCAGCGCGCGCATGTCCGAGACCAGCGCGTTGTAGCCGAACGAAACGCCGCGCTCGGTCGCCAGCACATTGGGATTGCCGGCGCCGGTGATCTTGGCGACCACATTGGCCATGTCCCACGGCGCTAGGAACTGACCCTTCTTGACGTTGATCACCCTGCCTGTCGCCGCAGCCGCGAGCAGCAGATCGGTCTGGCGGCACAGGAAGGCGGGAATCTGCAGGATGTCGACGGCCTGCGCCACCTCGGCGCACTGGCTCGCGTCGTGGACGTCGGTCAGCACGGGAAGGCCGAGCGACGAACGGATCTCGGCGAAGATCGGCAGCGATTGCGCCAGGCCGAGCCCGCGCGCGGCGGAGCCGGAGGTGCGGTTGGCCTTGTCGAACGAGGTCTTGTAGACGAGGCCAATGTTCAGGCGCGTCGCGATCTCCTTCAGCGCCGAGGCGACCTCGAGCGCGTGGGCGCGGCTCTCGAGCTGGCATGGCCCGGCGATGACCGCGAGCGGCAGCTGATTGCCAAACTTGACGGAGCCGAGGCTGACGACCGGCGCGGCAGAGATCGGAGCGTTCACGACTTCTTCCTCTTTGAGCGCGCGACCATGGCCCGGCGCAGGCATCCGGATCAACCCGGCGCGTGCCCGCGAATAGCAGGGTTGCGGGGATCGGTCATCCCCGCCCCTCGCCCGGACCTATTTCAGCGCCGAGAACGCGGTCGGCACCAGGAACTGGCTGGTGATGTTGGCGACGATCTGGCCGTCCTCCTCGCTCTTGGCGCGCGCCGCGATCCAGGTCGGGTCGGTCATGAACTTGGTCCACTTGGTCTCGCGCTCGGCCAGCGATTCCCAAGCGAGGAAATAGGTCAGGTCCTGGTTGGATTCGCCGATCAGGGTGGTGAAGAAGCCCACGGGACGGATGCCGTGCGTCTCCCACAGCTTCAAGGTGGTGGTTTCGAAGCGCTTGAGCAGCGCCGGCAGCCGGCCGGGAATGCAGCGATAGATGCGGCTCTCGTAGATCATGGCGATCCTCCCCTTCGTGTTCGTTCGAGCGTGAGCGATGCCGTGTTTTGGCAACAATTGCCTCCGCCGTCAAAGCCGGCCGCCGCAGGCCGTTGGCGGTTCCCCATCTTGCGCAAAGCGCGACGCGCTTGCACAATCTCCGCGGCATTGAGGTGGGGCATGTATCGTTCAGGGTTCATCAGGATCTTCATTTTCGTCGCGTGCATTCTGGCGTCATACCCGTCCGCGGCGCAGCAGACGGCCGCTCCCAATCTCGCCGAGATCAAGCCGGCGGCGGACGCCTTCACCCTCGCCGATCCCGTTCCCTCCTGGGTGGTCGAGACCGCCGCTCCCGAGGTCAGCGCGACCGCGCCGATCGTCATTCGCCTGGCCGAGACGCAGTATCTGATCGATCGCGAGCCGGCGGTGTTCGTCCGCCGCGTCACCGCCATCAACGACGCGGCTTCGCTGGCCGCGGCCGGCCACATCACGATCTCCTTCGTGCAGGATTACGAGCGGGTTCAGTTGCACTGGATCCGGATTCAACGCGGACAGCAGCAGATCGACCGCACCAAAGAGTCCAAGCTGAGGTTTCTGCAGCGCGAGCAAGGGCTCGAACAGGGCGTCTACAGCGGCGACGTGACGGCCTCGATCCTGATCGAGGATCTGCGCGTCGGCGACACCATCGACCTGGCCTACTCCCACTACGGCCAGAACCCGGTGTTCGCCGGCAAATTCATCGGCCTGACCAGTTGGGATCAATCCCATCCGACGCTCCGGCGCCACGTGATCCTCAGTCATCCGGCCAACCGCCCGATTGCCTGGCGGATGATCGGCGACCGCACCGGCTCGCCCGTGTCGCCGACCGAGACATTGCGCGACGGATTGCGCACACTCGACTTCGACCAACGCGGGCTGCGCGAGGCCGTCGTCGACCCGCAGACGCCGCAGGACTATTTCGCCTTCCGCTTCCTGCAATTCTCGGAGTTCGGAAGCTGGAAGGAGGTCGCGCAATGGGCCACCACCTTGTTCGACCTCAACAGCGCTCCCAACGAGGAGATCGATGGTCTCGTCAAGACGATCGGCACTCTCGACTCGACGGACCAACGCATCAGGGCGGCGCTGCACATCGTGCAGTCGCAGATCCGCTACTTCTCGGTCTCGCTCGGCGAGAGTTCGCACCGGCCGGCCTCGCCGGAGACGGTGCTGCGTCGGCGCTACGGTGACTGCAAGGACAAGTCGCTTCTGCTCGTCACGCTACTGCAGCGTCTCGGCATCCAGAGCCGCCCGGTCCTGCTCCAGATCGGTCGCCGCCGTGGCCTTGAAGAGGTGCTGCCCAGCCCCGAATTCTTCGATCACGTCATCGTCGAAGCGGTCGTCGACGGCCAATCCTACTTTCTCGACCCGACGCGCCTCGGCCAGACTGGCCGTCTCGACCGCATGGGGCAGGCGCATGAAGGAACCCAGATCCTGGCGGTCGCGCCCGAGACCGAGCGCACCTCCGCGATTCCCGCGCGCGCGGCCGACGAGGTCGACGACGATCTCATCGAGCGCGTGACGGTCGACAAGCTCGGGGAAGACGCGCAATTGTCGCTGAAGCGCGTGTGGTCCAGGCTGAGCGCCGAACGGCTGCGCCTCGTCTTCGAACAGACGACGCGCGAGATGATCGCCAAGCGGGTCGGCGACATGCTCGAGGACAGATATCCGGGGGCGGTTCTCGCCGGCGATCCCGCCGTTCACGACGATCAGGAGCAGAACATCGTCTCGCTCGAGGCGACTTTTCGCGTTCCCAAGATCGCGACCGAGCGCAACGGGACCTGGATGATCCGCTACAAGCCGGACAACCAGTCGGGCGCGCTGCCGTTTCCGCCCTCGGCGACCCGCACCATGCCGCTCGGCATCTCCGCCCATCCGTATCACGCGCGCTATCAGATCGAGATCACGCTGCCCGACACCGTCAGTGTCGTGGCCGATCCCTACACGGAGACGGTGGCCAACGATCATTTCAGCCTGACCAGCTCGCGCTATTTCCGCGGCAATGTCGCCCGCAGCCAGGTCGAGCTCACGACGCTGCGGCCGTTCGTGGAGAGCAGCAACTATCCCAAATATGCCGATGATCTGCGCGCGGCGAGCCGCGCCATCGTCGGCTATTTTGCGTTCGGCAAGTCCGACATCAAATCGAGCGAGGCGGGGCCGGATCAGGCCACCGACCGCTTCCGCCGCATGCTGCTGGACGCCGTCCAGAAGACCACCGACACCATTTCGAGCGGCAAACTCACCGGGTCTGACCTCGCCGATGCGTTGTGCCAGCGTGGCAGCTCGCTGGTCGAGCTCGGACGCGTCGACGAGGCGATGCGCGACGTCAACGAGGCGTTCCGCCTGATTCCCAACACCAGCGACGCGTTCAGCTGCCGTGGCGGCGCCCTTTACGAATCCGGACAGTTCGAGAGCAGCATCGCCGATCTCTCGAAGTCGATCTCGCTCGGCGCGATCACCGCCTCGAACTATCGCTCCCGCGGCGCGGCACGGCTCTACGCCGGACAGATCGACCAGGCCGGTGCCGACTTCGCCCGCGCAGTCGAACTGGCCGAGGGCGAGAACAAGATCTATTGCGAACTGTGGCTGCTGGCCGTGCTGGGCCGCGCCGGCAAGCCCGTGCCTGACGCAATCGCGCAACGCGGACACGCGAGCGCCAAGGGAGCATGGCCGCAGCCCGCTTTGGCGATGATGACGGGCGCGCTGTCGCCCGACGAGATGCTCAAGACCTTGGATGACAAGAAGGGCGACGAGCGCAGGATGCTGCTGTCGGAGGCCTATTTCTACATCGGCCAGCACGCCATGGTGCGCGGCGACAAACAGGCGGCGAAGCTGAGCTTCGAGAAGTCACGCGAGCAGGGCGTGATCCTCTACACCGAGCACATCGCCGCCGGCTTCGAACTGCAGCGGCTGGCCAAGGAGAGCGTCGGGGCCGCCGCAGCACCTGCGGCAAAGCCCCTGCCCTGACCGGACTACACCAGCCGCGACTGCACCACCGCGGCCTGGATGAAGGAGGCGAACAGCGGGTGCGGCTCGAACGGACGCGACTTCAACTCGGGGTGGAACTGGACGCCGATGAACCACGGATGGTCCTCGTACTCGACGATCTCCGGCAGCACGCCGTCCGGCGAGAGACCGGAGAACTTCAAGCCATGCTGCTCGAGCCGGTCCTTGTAGGCGGTGTTGACCTCGTAGCGATGGCGATGCCGCTCCGAGATCTCGGTGGCGCCGCCATACACCTCGGAGACCCGGCTGCCGCGCTTGAGCGCAGCGGGATACGCGCCGAGCCGCATCGTGCCGCCGAGGTCGCCCGTCTTGGAGCGCTTCTCCAGCTCGTTGCCGCGCAGCCACTCCGTCATCAGGCCGACCAGCGGCTCCTTGGTCGGGCCGAACTCGGTCGAGTTGGCTTCCGTGATCCCGACCAGGTTGCGCGCGGCCTCGATCACCGCCATCTGCATGCCGAAGCAGATGCCGAAATACGGCACGTCGCGTTCCCGCGCGAACTGCGCCGCGCGGATCTTTCCTTCCGCGCCGCGCTGGCCGAAGCCGCCGGGCACCAGGATGCCGTTGACGTGCTCGAGGAACGGCGCGGGGTCCTCGTTCTCGAACACCTCGCTCTCGATCCAGTCGAGCTTGACGCGGACCTTGTTGGCGATGCCGCCATGCGACAGCGCCTCGATCAGCGACTTGTAGGCATCCTTCATGCCCGTGTACTTGCCGACGATCGCAATCGTCACGTCGCCTTCCGGATTGCGGACGCGCTCGTTGATCGTGTGCCAGCTCGCCAGCGCCGGCGGGATCCGCGGCTCGATGCCGAACGCGGCCAGCACCTCATCGTCGAGACCGGCGGCGTGATAGGCCTCCGGCACGGCGTAGATGTTGTCGACGTCGCGCGCCTCGATAACAGCGCTCTCACGCACGTTGCAGAACAGGCCGAGCTTGCGCCGCTCCTCCTTGGGGATCTCGCGATCGGTGCGGCACAGCAGGATGTCCGGCTGGATGCCGATCGAGCGCAGCTCCTTCACAGAATGCTGCGTCGGCTTGGTCTTCAGCTCGCCGGCGCTCGGAATGTACGGCAGCAGCGTGAGGTGGATGTAGATCGCGTGATCGCGCGGCAGATCGTTCTTGAGCTGCCGGATCGCCTCGAAGAACGGCAGACCCTCGATGTCGCCCACGGTGCCGCCGATCTCGACCAGCACGAAATCGTACTCGTCGTTGCCCGACAGCACGAAATCCTTGATCGCGTTGGTGACGTGCGGGACGACCTGGATGGTCGCGCCGAGATAGTCGCCGCGGCGCTCCTTGGTCAGGATGTCCTGATAGATCCGCCCTGTGGTGATGTTGTCGGCCTTGGTCGCGGGCCGCCCGGTGAAGCGTTCGTAATGGCCGAGATCGAGATCGGTCTCGGCGCCGTCATCGGTCACGAACACTTCGCCGTGCTGATACGGCGACATCGTGCCTGGATCGAGATTGAGATAGGGGTCGAGCTTGCGAAGCCGGACCTTGTAGCCGCGGGCCTGCAGCAGCGCGCCTAACGCGGCTGAAGCCAGACCCTTTCCGAGCGAGGAAACCACGCCGCCGGTGATGAAGATGTACCGCGCCATGGGACCCTACCTTTAATGCCGCGCGCTCGATTCGCCAAAACGAATCGTGACCAGCCCGCAACGTCGTCGCGGGCCTGTGGGTTACGTCAAAATATGAATGGTCTCAGAAACTTGAGACCGCCTCCTGATGCAGGACGCCAAGTGCGTTCCTGCATGGCTTCCCCGCGTTATTGCGACTGCGGGGCGGACGGCGCGTTCGGCGCCGCCGGGGCCTGCTGCTCGTCGGCCTTCTTCAACTGGTCGAGCACGCCGCCGCTGCCCGGTGCCACCGGCGTCGTGCCGCCGGATTGCGTCTGCCCAGGCATGTTGCCGAGGATCGAGCTCGGCTTGCGGTCAAAGCCGGCCAGCCAAGTCAGCAGCAGGCTGGTGATGAAGAAGCCGACCGCCAGCACCGCCGTGGTCCGGGTCAGCAGGTTCGCGGTGCCGCGGCTCGACATGAAGCCGGCCCCACCGCCCATACCGAGGCCGCCGCCTTCGGACTTCTGCAGGAGCACCGCGCCGATCAGGACGGCGACGATCATGAGGTGGATGACGATCAAGACAGTCTGCATGGTGACCTTCCGTCACAAGCCCTCGCAGGCCCCGACCGGAGGCCGGGATCGCGAGAGCTTCGCGGGCTATTCGGAAATTTGCGCGGTGTTACACGATCATGTCGGGCAACGCCACCCCGCAGATAATCGCAGCGGCGCTTCGCACAAGCGCGATTGAAGTCCCGGCCCGAGCCACTTGCCCACAGTGCCAACTTCTATTATTGGAGACGAATGGATCAAATTATAGACGATTTCAGCCAGCGTCTCGCCCGGCGCCTGCAGCTCGAACGCGACAGCCGCGGCTGGTCGCTGGCCGACCTCGCCGAGCGTTCGGGCGTCTCCAAGGCGACGATCAGCAAGATCGAGCGCGCCGAGGTCAGTCCAACGGCTGTGGTGCTGGTGAAGCTCGCCAGTGCGTTCGATCTCACCCTTGCCGGCCTGATGCTGCGCGCGGAAGCCCAATCGGAGCGGCTGTCGAAAGCGTCGGAGCAGCCGGTCTGGCGCGATCCCGACACCGGCTATATCCGGCGCCAGATCTTTCTCAGGCCGGATCACCCGATCGAACTGGTGACGGTCGAGATGCCCGCCCGCCGCAGCGTGACGCTGCCGGCCTCCTCCTACATCCATATCCGCCAGCTCGTCTGGGTGCAGAGCGGCCGCCTGGCGATCACCGAGGGCGCGGAGCGGCACGAGCTCGGCGCCGGCGACTGCCTGGGCTTCGGCCCGCCGATCGACACCACCTTCGCCAACGAGACTGACGCGCCTTGCGTCTATGTCGTCGCCCTTGCCAGGAGCTGAGCATGTTGCCGCCGCGAATCGTAGCCTTGTCCGACACGCCGACCATTCGCGCCGGGCTCAGCGCGATGCTGATCGAAACAGTGGCCCATGGCGGCTCTGTCAGCTTCATGCATCCACTCAGCCCTGACGATGCCGATGCATTCTGGCAGGAGTCGCTCGCGGCCGCGGGGCGCGGCGAGCGAATCGTGCTGGGGGCTTTTGACGAGCAGGACCTGATCGGGACGGTGACGCTACAGCTGAAGCTGCCGCCGAACCAGCCGCATCGCGCCGAGATCGCCAAGATGATGACCCGCGTCAGCCACCGCAAGCGCGGCGTCGCGCGCGCCCTGCTGCAAGCGGCGGAGAACCTCGCGAGGTCGCGGGGCCGCACAATGCTGGTGCTCGACACCGCCGAAGATGGCGGCGCCTCATCACTCTACGAAGGTGTCGGCTTCCAGCTGACCGGCATCATCCCGGACTATGCCGTGAAGCCGCATGGCGGCCTCACCGGCACGATGATCTATTGGAAGCGGATTGGAGAAGCGGCCTGAGGCGCATCAGCCCGCCCGCTCACCTCGGCTCTCAACAGCCCTTCGCAATTGCGAGAAAGTCTGCCGCTTTCAGGCTGGCGCCGCCGACCAGCGCCCCGTTGACGTTGGCGACAGCCATCAGCTCGGCGGCATTGGAGGGCTTGACCGAGCCACCGTAGAGGATGCGCATCCGCGCCCCCTGCTCCTTGAACCGATCGATCAGCAATTGCCGAATAAAGGCATGAATCTGCTCGACATCCCCGGCGGTCGGCGTCAGCCCGGTGCCGATCGCCCAGACCGGCTCATAGGCCACGATCAGATTGTCGGCCCGCGAGCCCTCCGGCAAGCTGAGCGTGAGCTGCCCACTCAGAATGTCCAGCGTCAGCCCGGCGTCGCGCTGCTGCTGGGTCTCGCCGACGCAGACGATCGCGACCAGCCCGGCGCGCCAGGCCGCCTCCGCCTTCTGGTGCACGACCACGTCGCTTTCGCCATGATCGGCCCGCCGCTCCGAATGCCCGACGATGATCGCGCTGGCGCCGGCATCCGCCAGCATCTCAGCGGAGATATCGCCGGTGTGGGCGCCCGATGCCTTGGCGTGGCAATCCTGCGCTCCGACCGCGATCGAGGTGGCCCCGCGCGCCTTTTCGGCGAAGGCGGCCAGCAGCGTCGCCGGCGGGCACACCAGAAGGTCGGCCTTGGCGGTGACATCGGCCGCCCCCGCCAGCATGGCCTCGAACTCGGCGGCCGACGCCTTCAGGCCGTTCATTTTCCAGTTGCCCGCGATCAAGGGGCGGATGCGGTCGGTCATGGCGGGATTCCAGCAAACGTTGTGACAGGGGATCGGCTAGCAGAGCCCCTGCAGGAGTACCAGAGCGCGAACCGTCTTCCCACCGCTTCAATCCGCCTCAGGCGCGAGGTTGCGACCGGGCGGCTGCCTCTTTATAAGCCGTTTCAACTCGGTGACGCCCTTTCGCGGAATCCGCTCTAAGGCGCGGCCCCTTCATCCTTTTTCCTGCAGACAGACTGGACCCATGCTTCGAGGATTACGCAAGGCCTCATCAAACTGGCTCGGCAAGACCATCATGGCCGTGGTCATGGGCGTTTTGATCGTCAGCTTCGGCATCTGGGGCATCGCCGACATCTTCCGCGGCTTCGGGCAATCGACGGCGGCCACCGTCGGCCGCACCGAGATCTCGATCAACGAGTTCCGGCAGATCTATACGGACCGGCTGCAGCAGATCGGCCGCCAGATCGGCCGTCCGCTGACCACCGAGCAGGCCCGCATGTTCGGGCTCGACCGCTCCGTGCTGCAGCAGACGATTGCGGAAGCCGCACTTGACGAGCAGGCCCGCCGACTCGGCCTCGGCCAGTCGGACGCCGAGACCATGCGGGTGATCCTGAGCGATCCCAACTTCAAGGGTCCGAATGGCGCCTTCGACCCGCAGCGCTTCCAGGCCATCATCCGCAATTTCGGCTTCACCGAGCAGCGCTATCTGGCCGATCAGCGCCGGCAATCGCTGCGGCGGCAGATCACCGGCACCATCGCGGCCGGACTGGAGCCGTCCAACACGATGCTCGACGCACTCAGCCGCTTCCAGAACGAGCAGCGCTCGATCGACTACATCAAGCTCGACGCGGTGCAGGCCGGCACCATCGAGACGCCGGCGCCCGAGGTGCTCGCGACCTATTTCGACGAGCACAAGGCGCAGTTCAAGGCGCCGGAATATCGCAAGATCTCGTTCGTGCTGGTGACGCCGGAAGAACTCGGCAAGTGGACCACCGTGTCCGACGAGGATGCCCGCAAACTGTTCGATCAGCGCAAGGCGCTGATGGGCACGCCGGAGAAGCGGCAGGTCCTGCAGATGACGTTCCCGAGCATGGAAGAGGCGCAGGCGGCACGCGCGCGCATCGCATCGGGTGAGGTGACGTTCGACGAGCTCGCCAAGGAGCGCAACCTGAACCCGGCCGATCTCGATCTCGGACTGGTGACGAAATCCGCCATTCTCGATCCTGCCGTCGCCGACATGGCGTTCTCGCTTCCGACCGGTGAGGTCAGCCAGCCGGTCAAGGGCGCCTTCAACGTCGCGCTGGTGAAGGTGAGCGCGATCCAGCCGGGCCAGGAGCCGGCCTATGAGAGCGTCGCTGCCGACATCAAGAAGGAGATCGCCGCCGAGCGCGCCAAGTCGGAGGTCGCCACTCTGCGCGACAAGATGGAAGACGAGCGCGGCGGCGGCGCGAGCGTTGCCGAGGCGGCCAAGAAGCTTGGTCTGAATGCGGTGACGGTCGAGGCGGTCGACCGCTCCGGCAAGCAGCCCAACGGCCAGCCGGTGCCGAATATTCCGCTCGGCCTCGACGTCGTCTCCCAGGCCTTCAACAGCGATGTCGGCGTCGACAACGAGCCGATCTCGTTCCGCGGCGGCTATGTCTGGTTCGAGGTGCTCGGCATCACCCCGCCGCGCGACCGCACGCTCGACGAGGTCAAGGACCAGGTCGCAGCCAAGTGGCGCGACGACGAGGTGGCCAAGCGGCTGCGCGCCAAGGCCACCGAGCTCGTCAAGAAGCTGAATGAAGGCGGCAAGCTCGCGGACGAGGCGGCCTCGCTCGGTGTCAAGCTCGAGACCGCCAGCGCTTTCAAGCGCGATGCCAGCCTGCCCGGCGTGCCCACCGGCGCGATCACTGCTGCCTTCCGCACCGCCAAGGACGGCGTCGGCCAGACAGAGGCGGATGGCGGCCGGCAGTGGATCGTGTTCCGCGTGACCGACATCGTCGATCCCAAAGTCGACTTGGCGTCCGAAGACGTCAAGAAGCTGAAGGACCAGTTGCAGCGCGCGCTCGCTGATGAGCAGGGCACGTCGTACGTCCTGAAGCTCGAGAAGGACATCGGGACCACGATCAACGAAGCGGCCGTGGCCCAGGTGGTCGGCGGCGGCAGCAATCAGTGACGGCTCGCGAGGGGACGCGTGATGGACGATCTGAAGTCGATCATTGGCAAGGTGGCGACCGGTGCGCCGCTGTCCCGCGAGCAGGCTGCGTCCGCCTTCGACAGCATGATGTCGGGCGAGGCGACGCCCTCGCAAATGGGCGCGCTGCTGATGGCGCTGCGCGTGCGTGGCGAGACCGTCGAGGAGATCACCGGCGCCGTCAGTGTGATGCGGGCCAAGATGCTCCGCGTCGAGGCGCCGGCGAACGCCGTCGATATCGTCGGCACCGGCGGTGACGGCTCCGGCTCGGTCAATGTCTCGACCTGCGCCTCCTTCATCGTGGCGGGCGCCGGCGTGCCGGTGGCCAAGCATGGCAACCGCGCGCTGTCGTCGCGCTCCGGCGCGGCTGACGTGCTCGCCGCGCTCGGCGTCAAGATCGATCTGAAGCCGGAACAGGTCGGGCGTTGCGTGCGCGAGGCGGGCATCGGCTTCATGTTCGCGCCGGCGCATCATCCGGCGATGAAGAACGTCGGCCCAACCCGGGTCGAGCTCGCCACCCGCACCATCTTCAACCTGCTCGGTCCGCTGTCGAACCCTGCCGGCGTCAAGCGCCAGATGGTCGGCGTGTTCTCGCGGCAATGGGTCGAGCCTTTGGCGCAGGTGCTGAAGAACCTCGGTTCGGACGCCGCCTGGGTCGTGCACGGCTCCGATGGCCTCGACGAGATCACGCTCACCGGACCCACCTTCGTGGCGGCGCTGGAGAACGGCCATATCAGAACCTTCGAAATCTCGCCTCAAGAGGCCGGGCTCGGCCTGTGCGGCAGCGAGGGGCTCAAGGGCGGTGACGCCGCAGCCAACGCCGTGGCGCTGCAGAGCGTGCTGGACGGCCTGCCGAGCCCTTACCGCGATGTCGCCCTGCTGAACGCAGCGGCGGCTCTCGTCGTCGCCGGCCGCGCCAAGTCGCTGAAGGAGGGCGTCGCAATCGGCCAGGACTCGCTCGACAGCGGCGCGGCAGCGGCACGGCTGAAGCAGCTGATCGCCGTCTCCAACAGCTGATATCAGGAGCGGGCCATGTCGGACATCCTGGCCAAGATCGAAGCCTATAAGCGCGAGGAGATCGCGGCCGCGAAGCAGGCGTGCCCTCTGTCGGAGCTCGAGTCGCGTGCACGGCACGCTTCCCCACCACGGGGTTTCGTCAAGGCCATCCGCAGCAAGCACGCGAACGGCGACTATGCGCTGATCGCCGAGGTGAAGAAGGCCTCGCCGTCCAAGGGCCTGATCCGCGCAGATTTCGATCCGCCGGTTCTCGCCAAGGCCTATGAGGCCGGCGGCGCCGCGTGTCTCTCCGTGCTGACCGATACGCCGTCGTTCCAGGGCCATCTCGACTACATGGTCGCCGCGCGCGCCGCGACGGCCCTGCCCGTGCTGCGCAAGGACTTCATGTTCGACACCTACCAGGTGGTCGAGGCGCGGGCGCATGGCGCGGACTGCATCCTCATCATCATGGCGGCGCTCGATGACGCGGCGGCGGCCGATATCGAGGCGGCGGCGCTCGCTCATGCGATGGACGTGCTGATCGAGATCCACGACCGCGCCGAGCTCGATCGCGCGCTGAAGCTGTGCTCGCCGATGATCGGCATCAACAATCGCAACTTGCGCACCTTTGAGACCACACTGGCGACCTCCGAGACGCTGGCGCCGCTGGTGCCCCGCGAGCGGCTGCTGGTCGGCGAGAGCGGCATCTTCACGCCGGCGGACCTGTCGCGGCTCGCGCGCGTCGACATCCAGACCTTCCTGGTCGGCGAAAGCCTGATGCGGCAGGCGGACGTGACCGCCGCGACGCGCGCCCTGCTCGCGCGAGGTAGCGCCTCCGCGAGCGCGGCTGAGTAGCCGCTCATGACTGACAAGCCCTCCCTCACCCACATCGACGCGCGCGGCGAGGCCCGCATGGTCGACGTGTCCGAGAAGGCCGCAACGGAACGAACCGCCACTGCCGAGGGCCGCGTTGTCATGAGCCCGGCGACGCTGGAACTGATCGTGTCCGGCAATGCCAAGAAGGGCGACGTGCTGGGCACCGCGCGCATTGCCGGCATCATGGCCGCGAAACGGACATCCGAGCTGATTCCGCTGTGCCACCCGCTGGCGCTCTCGAAGGTGACGGTGGACATCACAACCGATGCCGCCCTGCCCGGCTGCGTCGTCTCGGCGACCGTCAAGGTCACCGGCCCGACCGGTGTCGAGATGGAGGCGCTCACGGCGGTATCGGTCGCCTGCCTGACCATCTACGACATGATCAAGGCCGCCGAGCGCGGCGTGCGCATCGAAGGCATCCACCTGACTGAGAAGATCGGCGGCAAGTCCGGGCATTATCGCGCCTGACGGTATCTGGAAGCCCACTACAACTTCAAATTAATTGTTCGCTAACTCATCTTGCTAACCTCACTTCCATTGCGGGCCTGTAGCCATTGCTGTGGAAGGGTCGTTGTGGCGGTCCATCCTCAAACGCCTTTCGCACGCGTATTCGGGACCGATGACGACCAATACCAGTCCAGGAAGTGCCCTCAAAGCTTCGGCTGACAGCAGCGGACCGATCCGCTGGCTGGTCGGCGGAGGCCTCGTGCTGATTGCGGCGATTGCCATCGGCGCGACCATCATGGCCGACAGCTTCCGGGAGCGCGCGCTGAACAGCGCGACGCGCGAGCTGGAAAACACCGTGCTGCTGCTGTCGCGCCATTTCGACCAGCAGATGGAGGATCTCGGCGCGATCCAGCGCGACCTCGCCAACTACGTGCGGCAGAACGGCATCGACACCGATGCGCGGTTCAAGGAGCAGATGGGAAGCGCCGCCGTCAACGCCATGCTGAAGGGCAAGCTGAGCGCGACGTCCTATGTCGGCGGTGTGAACATCTTCGATTCCGACGGCAACCTGATCAACTCCGCGGCGTCCTGGCCGCTGCCGCCCGTCAACATCGCCGATCGTACCTTCTTCGCGCGATTGAAGGCCGATCCGACCGCGCCGCAATTGCTGATCGCGCCTGTGGTGGGTCGGATCACCGGCAGCTATGTCGCGGTCATCGCGCTGAAGCTGACCAGTCCCAAAGGCGAGTTCCTCGGCGTCATCAGCCGCAGTCTCGAACCTCTCAATGTCGAGCGGTTCTTCGCCTCCGTGGCACTCGGTCCCGAAGCCGCGATCTCGATGATGCATTTCGATGGCACTCTGCTCGCCCGCTATCCGCGGCATGACGGGATGACCGGCCAGAACTACAAGGATGCGCCAATCTTCCGGCAGATCCTCTCCGGTGACGGCAATACGACGGGCATCTTCAACAGCCCGGTCGATCGCGTGCATCGCATTGGCGCCTCGCACCGGCTGACGAGCTACCCGTTGATCGTCACCGCCACGACGACGGTGTCGGCGGCGCTGGCCGACTGGCGCGAGCAGATGCGTTTCCTGATCGGCGTCGGCGTGACCTCGGTGCTGCTGATCGCCGGCATGCTGACGGTCGTCGTGCGGCGGCTGATCCGCGACCACGACGCGTCGAGCCGGCGACTGATGCTGGAGAAGGAGCGCCTCGACAAGGCCGTCAACAACATGACCCAGGGGCTCCTGCTGTTCGACGCCTCGGAGCGCCTGGTCATCAGCAATCAGCGCTACATCGACATGTACGGCCTGTCCACCGACGTCGTGAAGCCCGGCTGCACCTTCCGCGAGCTGATCGCACACCGCAAGGCGTCCGGCTCGCTCGTCGGTGACGACCGCGAATATGCCAGCGCCGTGCTGCGTGACGTCGGCCGCAAGAAATCGCAGATCATCGAGACGCCGGACGGCCGCTCGATCCAGATCGTGAACGAGCCGATCGTCGGCGGCGGCTGGCTCGCGACCCATGAGGACATCACCGAGCGCAGGCGCGCTGAGCAGCAGATCACGCATCTGGCGCATTATGATGCGCTGACCGAGCTGCCGAACCGCACGCTGTTCCACGAGCGGCTGAAGGGGGAAATGGCGGGCGTTGCCGAAGGGCGGCAGCTCGCGCTGCACTACATCGACATCGACGAATTCAAGGGCGTCAACGATTCGCTTGGCCATCTCATCGGCGACGAGCTGCTCAAGTCGGTCGCGCGCAGCCTGCAGGCGTGCGTCGGCACCGCAGGCTTCGTCGCGCGGCTGGGCGGCGACGAGTTTGCGGTGGTACAGACCACGATCAAGAGCCGCGAGGACGTCAGCTGTCTGATCGACGACATGCTCGCCGCCATCCGCGCCCCGCGCGACTGCCTCGGCCATCAATTGACGGCCGACGCCTCGATCGGCGTGGCTCTGATTCCGCAGCACGGCACCGATCTCGACCAGATCATGAAGAACGCCGATCTGGCGATGTACGCCGCTAAGGCTGCGGGACGTCGCACCTGGCGGTTCTTCGAGCCGGAGATGGACGCCCAGGTCAAGGCGCGGCATCAGCTCGAGGTCGACCTGCGGCAGGCCATGGTCGACGATCAGCTCGAGGTCTACTACCAGCCCTGCCTCAGCCTGCAGGACGACCGCATCGTCGGCTGCGAGGCGCTGGTGCGCTGGAAGCATCCGACCCGCGGCTACGTCTCCCCCGCCGAGTTCATTCCGATCGCCGAGGACACCGGCCTCATCAACCGGCTCGGCGAGCGCGTCCTCAACGTCGCCTGCGCCGAGGCCGCGACCTGGCCCGACGACATCCGGCTGGCGGTCAACGTCTCGCCGGTGCAGTTCAAGAGCGGCACGCTCGCGCTCAAGGTCGCCAAGGCGCTCGCGGCCTCCGGCCTGTCGCCACGCCGGCTCGAGCTCGAGATCACCGAAGCGGTGCTGATCCGCGACGACGACGCGCTCGATACCCTGCACGAGCTGCGCGCGCTCGGCGTGCGCATCGCGCTCGACGATTTCGGCACCGGCTATTCCAGCCTCAGCTATCTGCAGCGGATCCCGTTCGACAAGATCAAGATCGACCGCTGCTTCGTCAAAGACATCACCGAAAGCGAAGGTTCCGCCGCCATCGTCCAGGCCGTCGTCAACATCGCCGCGATCCGCAAGATGTCGACGACTGCGGAAGGCGTCGAGACCGAGGCGCAGCGCCAGGTGCTGAAGCGGCTCGGCTGCTCGGAGATGCAGGGCTATCTGTTCAGCCCTCCCAAGCCGGCCGCCGACGTGCGAGGCCTGTTTGCCGCGCACCGCGCCGACGGCTCATCCAAGACCCGCCCACGCTCCGATGCGGCCTGAGGCCGGAGCGGCCGCTGCCACGAGATCAGCGAAAGTTGAAACATCTTCGCAAACCGATCTCAACCATAACACCCGATCGCACCGCACGACGCTTGAACGCGAACGCCGCCGCACGAACTGACCTGTCGTGACGGGCACACTCCATGTCCGCCCGTACACGCTGGTCGAAAACCACGACGGGACGGCCGCAAGGCCGCCCCGCCGGGCGAAATCATCACGAGCGCGGCACCAAGCCGGCCTCGTGGGCCGTTCAGTTCGGCACCGCCGCCTTGGCCCGGACATCCGCATTCACGGTGACGCCGCGCAGCACGTTGAACGCCGCGTGCAGCGCCTTGTCGTCCTTCTCGTCCGGCGGAACATAGGACTGCGATCCGGTCTGCTCGGTGCCGTCGGCCGCCGACAGATGGCCGCGCATCCCCGCCTCGCCCTTGAGCTCGGTGCGATCCTTCAGCTCGTCCGGCACGTCCTGCTTGACCTCGATGTCGGGCGCGATGCCCTGCGCCTGGATCGAGCGGCCCGACGGCGTGTAGTAGCGCGCGGTGGTCAGCGCCAGCGCGCCGTTGCCGGCGCCGAGCGGGATGATGGTCTGCACCGAGCCCTTGCCGAACGACCGCGTGCCGACCAGCGTCGCGCGCTTGTGATCATGCAGCGCGCCCGCCACGATCTCCGAGGCCGACGCCGAACCGCCATTGATCAGGACAACGATCGGCTTGCCCTTGGTGAGATCGCCGCCGCGCGCCGTGAAGCGCTGCGTCTCCTCGGGATTGCGGCCACGGGTCGAGACCACCTCGCCACGCGGCAGGAAGGTGCTGGAGACCGACACCGCCTGATCGAGCAGGCCGCCCGGATTGTTGCGCAGGTCGATGACGTATCCCGCGAGCTTCTCCTGCGGAATGTCCCGGCCGATGCTGGCGATCGCCTTGCGCAGGGTCTCGGTGGTCTGCTCGTTGAACGAGGTGATGCGGATGTAGCCGATATCGCCGCCCTCGGTATGGTAGCGCACCGGGCGCACCCGGATGATCTCGCGCGTCAAGGTGAGCTCGAGCGGCGCCTCCTTGCCCTTGCGGATGATGGTGAGCTTGGTCTTTGTATTGACCCCGCCCTTCATCTTGGCGACCGCCTGCTCGAGCGTGAGGCCTTGCACGCTGTCGCCGTCGATCTTGGCGATGAGATCGCCGGACAGGATGCCGGCCTTCGAGGCCGGCGTTTCGTCGATCGGCGCGACGACCTTGACGAGCCCGTCTTCCATGGTGACCTCGATGCCGAGGCCGCCGAACTCACCCGACGTCGTCTCCTGCATGTCGCGCCAGGACTTGTCGTTCATGTAGCGCGAGTGCGGATCGAGCGACGACACCATGCCGTTGATGGCGCCTTCGATCAGCGCGGGATCGCTGGGCTTCTCGACATAGTCGGCGCGCACGCGCTCGAACACCGCGCCAAACAGGTTGAGCTGAGAATAGGTATCGCCCATGCCGGCCGCTGCTTTGGCCCGGGCGATCAGGTGCGCTCCCTCGGGTCCGGACACCATCAGGGTCAGACAGACGCCGGTCATCGTGCCCGCCAAGAACAGCCAGTTTTTGCGCATTGCTTTGCTTCCCGAGCGTTTGTTTGGTGACCGGCTGTTCGCATGAACCGAACGCGATGCCGGCGGCTTAGTCCACGAACTCACACCACATTTCCGGTTTCTTCAAGGCCGATATGCCACCCGGGCCGCCGGAGGGTCGCGCCGGCTCCCCATCCGGCGAACTCAACCGAAATGGACGTTCACCGACCGAAATCAAGATCGGGACCACGCCGGGATCGCAACCGGTCGCCTGCATCCGGTCTTTCACGGTTGTCCCATGATCACAACTCAAAGAGCCGTGTCCACGAGGGCGAATCGGCGCGACGGGCACCGGGCCCCGCGCAGCTCGGAATGGCTTGCACATGGCCCGCCGGATGAGCGATGCTGGATAACAAATGATAATCTGCGCTGGGAGGCAGGCATGACCCAACAGACCCCGATCGAGGCCGGGTGGCGCAACGTCGAGCTTGGCGCCAGCGACGAAAAGTTCCAGAACCTGCACGAGTTCATCCGCAAGGCTCGAACCCAGCTCAACCAGAACGCCTGGGATTACATCATCGGCGGTGCCGAGACGGAGACGACGCTGCGCAGGAACCGGATGGCTCTCGACGAGATCGCGTTCCGTCCGCGCGTGCTGCGCGACGTCTCCCGCGTCGATGCTTCGGTCGAACTGTTCGGACGCAGGCTGCGCCTGCCGGTCGTGATGGCGCCGGTGGGCGCGCTCGAGATCTTCGATCCCGCCGGGGCCGCCAGCGTCGCGCGCGGCGCCGGCCGGTTCGGGGCCGCGCACATGCTGAGCTCGGTGTCGGAGCCGGGCCTGGAAAGGACCGCCGAAGCGGCACCCGACGCCCTGCGCATCTTTCAGCTCTATGTGCGCGGTGACGACGCCTTCGTCGAGGACTATGTCAGCCGTGCCGTTGCCAACAGATACGCGGCGTTCTGCCTGACCGTCGACACCGCCCATTACAGCCGGCGCGAGCGCGATATCGCCAAGCGTTACGTGCGCGAGAGCCGGCTGCGCGCCACCGGCGGCGACCACCAGAAGGCGCTGAGCTGGCACACGGTGAAGCTGATCAAGGACAGGTTCAAGCTGCCGCTGATCATCAAGGGCATCGCCACCGCCGAGGATGCCGAGATCGCCCTCGATCACGGCGTCGACTGGATCTATGTCTCCAACCATGGCGGCCGCCAGCTCGACCATGGTCGCGGGGCCATGCATGTGCTGCCGGAGATCGTCGGAGCGGTGAAGGGCCGCGCCAAGATCATGGTCGATGGCGGCTTCTGCCGCGGCACCGACATCGTCAAGGCCATCGCGTCCGGCGCCGACATGGTCGGCATCGGCCGGCTGCAATGCTGGGCACTCGCGGCCGCCGGCGAGGACGGCATCCTGCGCATGCTGGAACTGTTGGAGGACGAGGTCATCCGCGCCCTCGGCCTGCTCGGCGTGACCTCCTTCGGCGAGTTGAACGCGTCTTATCTGCACAAGGCGATCGCCACCAACATGCCGAGCGTGTTCAGCGCGTTTCCACTGGCCGAGATCGAGCCCTACCGCTATTGAGGGGGCCCTCCACCGGCTCCCTCTCTGGCAAGAACGCGCGTCGCGATGCTCCCTTCCGATCTCCGCCCCGGCGCAGCCGATGCGCTGCTGTTTGATCTCGGCCGCGTCGTCATCGACATCGATTTCGGACAGGTGATGGCCTGCTGGGCGGCTCACGCCGGTTGCGCGCCGGACGACATCGCGCCGCGCTTCGTGCGCGACGAGATCTATCACGGCCATGAGCGCGGCACGGTCTCCGACGCCGCGTTCTTCGCCAATCTGCGCAGCCAGCTCGGCATCGACATCAGCGACGCCCAGTTCCTGGAGGGCTGGAACGCGATCTTCGTCGGCCCGATGCCCGGCATCGCCCCGCTGCTCGCACGCGCGGCCGCAACGCTGCCGCTGTACGCATTCTCCAACACCAACCAGCCGCATATCGATCACTTCTCGCCCCGCTACGCCGACCTGCTCAGTCACTTCCGCGAGACCTTCCTGTCGTCATCGATCGGCCTCCGCAAGCCGGACGCCGAGGCCTACGGACACGTGGTGAAGGCGATCGGCGTGCCTGCGGAGCGGATCGTGTTCTTTGATGATCTCGCGGAAAACATTGCGGGCGCGCGTGCCAGCGGGCTGCAGGCGGTGCTGGTGCGCTCCACGGAAGATATTGCGGCGGCGATGGCTGCGTTGGGCGTCTGATTGTGCCTGGCCATGACTTGTCATGGCCGCCCTGCTGCCACCGGTGCGTTCGTGGCCCGCGACCAAGCCAAAACCTCGCTGTCGTCCCTGCGAACGCAGGGACCATAATCCCGGGCGCCTGTTGGGACGCGAGGCTGGTCCGGCATCGTGCGCAACAACATCTCCCGGGGGTTATGGGTCCCTGCGTTCGCAGGGACGACAGTGGGGGTGGCGCAAGAGCGGTGCTTCCAATTGCAGGCGCACAATCATGCAAATTCGTTCTCGCGGCATGACATGCCCGAGTGATGCTGCTCTCGTTCACCCTCCTCGAAACGGAGGGCGCAGGGAA
>NZ_CAFI01000198.1 GCF_000239775.1 Bradyrhizobium sp. ORS 375 | reverse complement strand
ACAAATTCCCAGGCCAGCACGGCGCCTATGACATCGTCTCGCTCGGCCCCGACGGGCGCGAGGACGAGACCACGGCCAATGCCAATGTGACGAGCTGGCAGCCATGACCCCCGTCGCGGCGATGACGCGCTCTGCAGACGCGGATGAGGCTGGCTTCACGCTGGTCGAGGTCATCGTCGCGCTCGGCATGCTGTCGCTCGGCCTGACGATTGTGATGAGCCTGTTGTCCACGGGGCTGGCGCGAACAGGGATGGCCGAGCGGCTGGCCGGCGCCGTCTCGCTGGCGCAATCGGTGCTGGCGCAGGCCGTCAGTCCGCTTCGGATCGAGACGCGCGAGGGCACGGAGCCGAGCGGCTATCGCTGGCAGCTCGCGATCCAGCCGTATCGCGCGGGTCCGGCAGAACAGGCGCGGCCGATCGAGCTGTATCAGGTCTCCGTCGTGGTGGGCTGGCGCGAAGGTCAGGACACGCGCTCCTACGTGCTGTCGACTCTGCGTCTCGGTCCCAGAGTGACGCCGTCGCAATCCGCGTCGAGGTGAGCGATGCGGATCACGTCGCCGCAATCCGTCGAACGCGACGACGAGGAGGCCGGCTTCACGCTGGTCGAGGCGCTGGTGGCGCTTGCGCTGTTCAGCCTGCTCGCCGTCGTGCTGTTCGACGGCCTGCGGTTCGGCTTGCAGGCTTGGCGCAGCGGCAGCGCACGCGCCGAGGCGTTTCAGCGCGAGCTTGCGGCCCAGGATGTGCTGCGGCGGCTGATCGGCAATCTCTATCCGATGATGCTCGGCGAGGGCACCGCGCAGCGCCGGATCGATTTCGACGGCCAGGCCGAGAGCCTCGAATTCCTGAGCGATGCGCCGGCAGTCTCGGGCGGCGCTGGCCGGTTCCGCTTCAAGCTCTTCGCCGATCATCGGCGCAACCGCGTCGACCTCGTGCTGCAGGCCGTTCCGGAGCTGGCGGTCCAACAGCAGCCGGAGCGCACGCTCCTGGTGTCGGGCATCGACCGTGTCGAATTCAGCTATGCCCCAAGGGGCGCGTCGACCGGCCAGGCAGATTTCAGCACGACCTGGCAGCAGCAGATCGAGCCGCCGGGCCTGATCCGGCTGCGCGTTGTCATGGCTCCCGGCGACGGGCGCAACTGGCCGGAGTTCGTGATCGTGCCGCGTCTGCAGGCCGACGTGGCCTGCGTTTATGACGCGCTCACCATGCGCTGTCGCGGACGTTAGCGGGGAGGGCGACATGCCGGTGATGTCTGTTCTCTGGGGAGTTGCACTGCTGATGGTGGTGGCGCTGTCGCTGTCATGGTCGAGCAGCGTCTCTTACAGCCTGGCGCACAACACGATCGCGCAAGCCGGCTTCAATGCTCTGGTCGAAGCCGGCGTCAACGCCGCCATCGATGGCCTGCTGGAGCCGCGAGCGGAGCGCCGCTGGCGTGCCGACGGCCGGCCCTACCGGCTCGATTTCAACGGGACGCAGCTTTCGATCCGGCTCCAGGACGAGCTCGGCAGGATCGACCTCAACCAGACCGACGAGGCCATGCTGAGCAGCCTGCTGCAGTCGGCGGGGCTGGACGCGCAGGCCGCCGCGCGCCTGACCGACAAGATCGTCGATTGGCGAACCGCAACGGCTCTGAAGCATCTCAACGGCGCCAAGGACCGCGACTACGCCGCGCGCGATGCCGCCTATCGGCCGCGCAACGGTCCGTTCCAGAGCGTCGACGAATTGCGCTTGGTGATGGGCATGACGCCCGAGATCTTCGCGCGCGTCGCGCCGGCGCTCACGGTGCATTCGGGGCGACAGTTCGTCGATCCGCAGCTTGCGCCCCTTGAGGTGCTGCGCGTCCTGCCGGGGATGACCGCGCAGAGTGCAGAAGCAGCAGCTGCTGCGCGTGCAAGCGTGGACAGCAGGGCAGGGCCGATCGAAGGGAATCCGCTGACAGCGCTGCGCGGGCGTGCCTTCACCATCAGGACGGAGTTCTCCGACGCATCTCGTACGGTCGTCGGCGACGTCGCGGTTCGACTGACGGAAAATCCGCAGCAACCCTATTGGGTGCTGAGCTGGAGCATGAGATGAGCGATCACGCCATGATGGCCCACCGCACGCCCGCTGCCATCGCTGGCGCTCTGTCCGCCATGGGTGGCCTCGACCGCGCTGAGCTGCTGCACGGATTTGGCGACTTCCTGCTGGCGGAGAGCATCCTCGATCGCATGAGCCTCGATCGGGCCAGGCGAGCGTCGCTGACCACGGGCGACCGGCTGGACATGGTGCTGACCAAGCTGGGGCTCGTGTCCGAGGTGGGCCTCGTCACCGCGCTGTCGAAATATCTGGCGCTCGACCTGGTGCGGATGAACGAGGTTCCGATCGAACCCGTCCTGCCGGAGCTGGTCGAGGCTGCATTCGTGCGTCACAACCGGGTGCTGCCGCTCGGTCGCAGAGACGGCCGGCTGTCGGTCGGTGTGACCGATCCGTTCAACCACGACCCGGTCCGGGCGCTGGCCTTCCTGACAGGACTGGCCGTCGACATGCGCCTGTTCACGGCGGCCGATTTCGACAAGGCCTGCGGCGCGCTGTACCCGATCAACGCGAGTCATGACGACAGCCGGCTAAGCGGCGGCGCCGAGGCCAACGAGGCGGACGTTCAGCGGTTGCGCGATCTCGCCAGCGAGGCGCCGATCATCCGGCTGGTCAACCAGGTGATCGCCAACGCGGTGGAAGCGCGTGCATCCGACATTCACATCGAGCCGAACGTCGACCAGGTGCTGGTTCGCTATCGTATCGACGGCGTGCTGCGGACGGTGCAGGCGCTCGCGGCAGATCTGCGCGCGGCGATCACCTCACGTGTAAAGATCATGTCGAAGCTCGACATTGCCGAGCGCAGACTGCCGCAGGACGGGCGCATCAAGATCGCGGTACGCGGCATCGACATTGACTTCCGCGTCTCGACCATCCCGACCGCGTTCGGCGAAAGCGTCGTGCTGCGCGTCCTCGACCGCAACCGCGTCAGCCTCGACTTTGCCGAGCTCGGCTTCTCCGAGGAGCACATCGCGACGCTGCGGTCGCTGCTGCAGCAGCCCAACGGAATCATCCTGGTCACAGGGCCGACCGGCAGCGGCAAGACCACGACGCTGTATACGGCGCTGAAGGCGCTGAACAACGCCGAGCGCAAGATCTTCACGGTCGAGGATCCGATCGAGTACCAGATGCCCGGGATCAATCAGGTCCAGGTGCAGTCGGACATCGGCCTGACGTTTCCCCACGCGCTGCGCGCGATGCTCCGGCAGGATCCGGACATCATCATGATTGGCGAGATCCGCGATCTCGAGACGGCGCGCATCGCCATCCAGGCGTCGTTGACGGGACATCTCGTGCTGTCGACGCTCCACACCAACAATGCCGCGTCCGCCATCACGCGCCTGATCGACATCGGCGTCGAGAACTATCTGCTGGCGTCGACGCTGAAGGGAGTGATCGCGCAGCGTCTGGTTCGCAAGCTCTGTACGGCCTGCGCAGGTCGCCACCCGCAGGCGTCATTCTGGGCCGAGAGTTTCGAACGATCCGCTCCCGGTCTCCGCTCGCGTGGTGCTGCCGACATTCGCCAGCCGCAGGGCTGCGCGGATTGCGGCCATACGGGCTTTGCCGGCCGCTCCACCATCGCAGAGATGCTGGTGGTCGACGACGATGGCCAGAGGCTGATCCTGGCAAAGGCGGCGGACACCGCGATCGAACGGGCCGCCCGCGAGCGTGGCATGCAGAGCATGTACGATGTTGGCGTACGAAAGGTCTGGCAGGGCGAGACGACCATCGATGAAGTGCTGCGTGCGACGCGCATGGGGTGACGGCGCGGCCGCGAGCATGACGGGGGAACGGGATGATGGGAGCATTGCTGACGGCGACGCGGGCGGCGCGTCCGGGTGAGCTCATCCAACGGATTGCCGGCTGGTGGCGCGCGGAGTTCATCAATCTGCTGCCGTCGCGGCTTGCTGCCGTTTTGTTCGTAGCCGGACGGCCTCGGCTCGTCCTGGTGCGCCGTGACGGTGGGGTCAGCCTCAGGCTGACCGATCCGAGAGCGGGACTGGACACCTCGGAGACGTCGTCGATGGAGCCGGAGGCGGCGATCAGCGCGCTGCTGACGCGTCATGGACTCGATCGGCATGAGGTCGCGCTCGGGCTGCGCCTGCCTGAGACGAGCGTGTACCGTCGCGACATCTTGCTCCCGCCCGAGGCGCGGGGCGCGGTCGATTCCATCGTGCCGCAGGACCTGCTGCGCAGGACACCGTTCAAGGCGGACGACATCTATTCAGATCATGCCGCCAGCACCGCGGCGGACGGCCGGATCGCGGTTCAGCAGTGGGTGACGCGGCGCCAGCACGTGAAGGAGGCGGCCGACCAAGTCGGCATGTCGCTCGAGCAGATCCGCTTTGTTGTCTTCGGTGACGCCGCGCCGACGATCCGTCTTGCGCGCGAGGCGGAGGGACGCCAGCCCTACAGGGTTGCGCTCGCAGCGCTGTGCTGCAGCGCTGTGCTTCTTGCCGGCATGGTGGCCGGCCTGACCTATGTTCGGCAACAGGCCGCGCTCGACCGGCTCGAGTCCGATATCGCGGTCGCGCGCCGCAGCGCGGAGCGGGTGCGCGCGACCATGGAGCAGTTGCGCGAGCGCAGGACTGCGCTTGCCCGGCTTCGTCTCCAGCGTCACGAGCAGCCGGGGCTGATCGACGTCTGGGATGAAGTCACACGCCTTCTGCCGGCGCATTCCTGGTTGACCGAGCTCAGACTGACGGAGGGCGCCAATGCGCGCAGTGTCTCGGTTACGCTGACGGGATTTTCGACGGCGGCGCCAAGTCTCGTCGGCATTTTCGACGGATCGAAGCTGTTCGTCGATGCCGCATTGACCTCCCCCGTCGCGATGGATCCGATCGAGGGGCGGGAGCGCTTCTCGCTGCAGACCCGAGTCCGTATGCCCGATGCAGCCAAGGAGGCGACACAATGAAGGGCTGGTTTCGGTTCGATGCGCAGCTCGTGCGCCCGAGCCTGTTCGTTCTCGCAAACTTGGCCGTCTTGGGACTGCTCGCCTGGGCGTGTGTGATGCCCGTCGTCGCTGTCTTCGCCGAGCGCGATGCGCGCATTCAGGACCAGCAGCGGCTGCTGGCTCGTCTGAAAGCGGTTGCCGCGCAGGCCCCGCGCATCGAGGCTCTCGCGTCCGAGACGGAGACGCAATTTCAGAGCGGAGAATTTCTCGCCGGCGCCAATGACAACGTGATCGCGGCTGATCTCCAGACTCGTCTGAAGGCGATCCTTGGCAATGCCGGCGCCCAGGCGCGCGCGGTTCAGTCCCTGCCGGGCCGGACGGTCGATCAGATCAGGTACAGCGGTGTGCGGCTCGACTGTTCGGGTCCGTTACCGGCGATGATGCGCGTGGTGCATGCGATCGAGAGTGCAAAGCCCTATTTGTTCGTGTCCAGCGCCAGCCTGAAGAGCGGGGCCGCCTTGCGCCAGGGGCAAATAGAGGAGCCAGTTCTGCAGGCGCAGCTCGACGTCTATGGAGCGGTTCAATGAGACTGCGGGCGAGATGGCGCGGGTCTCCGCGGCTTGGCGTGCTGGCGGTCCTCGGCACGGTCAATCTGATGCTGGGAGCAAAGCTGTCGATGCTGGCGTTTGGAGACGAGACGGTCGGTCTGCCGCGCGCGGCCTGGGAAGCGGCGCTGCCGCGATCGGTCGCAAGCCTTGCCGGACGACCGCCCGTCGACGCTTATGCCGAGATCACCGCTCATCCCGTGTTCTACCGCTCGCGCGAGCCATTCGTCGCCCCTCCACCGCCGCCGCCGCGGCCTCTTCCTGCCCCAGTGGTCGCGTCGTTGGTCGCGGCCGATCCCGGCCTCATGGTGGGTGGCGTCATGATCCACGGTGGGGTGAGCAAGGCCTATCTGCAGAGCAAGTCCGGACCCGGCGGCGGCTCCTGGGTGACAAAAAACGAGTCCTATCAAGGCTGGCAGGTCAAGATGATCGATCCCTCGGGGGTTCGGATCGAGCAGGCCGGACGCACCATCGAGCTGCAGCTCTATCCGCGAAATTGATGATGATCGGAGATCGCGCGAGGCCCGCGGCTCAGGATCGTCTCGATCATTTTGAGGATCCGGGAGTCGATGGCGACGAGTGGTAGGGTGGAGCGAAGGCGCAGCCGTGCTCTCCCCCCTTGCGAAATTGCAATGGCATCGTGCCGATCGTCTTGCTGCTCAATTCGCCGATCGACGGTGGGCGGCGGCCGCCTCGCTCACCCTACGGCAGCTTGCCAGCTTGATCGCAAGCGCGGCTAGCCGCAACAAAACAACCATCCAGTTCGAAGCCCGGATGAGCGAAGCGGCATCCGGGGTCTCCCCTGGCAGTCCTGATGAATCCGGATGCCGCTTCGCTCATCCGGGCTATGCGAGCAGCTCAGCGGCGCACGATCAAAGCCACCACGTTCACTGCAAATGAAGAGGCCCGCCCAGCGTGCTGGACGGGCCTTTATTATTCATCTCGCGCGTCGCGATCAGCCGCGCTTGTCGAGCTCGACGTAGTTGCGCGTGGTGACGCCGGTGTAGAGCTGGCGCGGGCGGCCGATCTTCTGCTGCGGGTCCTCGATCATCTCGCTCCACTGGCTGATCCAGCCGACGGTGCGGGCAACCGCGAACAACACGGTGAACATGGAGACCGGGAAGCCCATCGCCTTCAGCGTGATGCCCGAGTAGAAATCGACGTTCGGGTAGAGCTTGCGGTCGATGAAGTACTGGTCGCTGAGCGCGATCTTCTCGAGCTCGAGCGCGACCTTGAGCATCTGATCGTCGGCGTGGCCCGTCTCCTTGAGCACCGCGTGACACATCTTCTGCATGATCTTGGCGCGCGGATCGTAGTTCTTGTAGACGCGATGGCCGAAGCCCATCAGGCGCACGTCGCTGTTCTTGTCCTTCACCTTGGCGATGAATTCGGGAATCTTGTCGACGGTGCCGATCTCGGCCAGCATGTTGAGCGCGGCCTCGTTGGCGCCGCCATGGGCCGGGCCCCACAGGCAGGCGATGCCGGCGGCGATGCAGGCGAACGGGTTGGCGCCCGAGGAGCCGGCGATGCGCACCGTCGAGGTCGAGGCATTCTGCTCGTGGTCGGCGTGCAGGATGAAGATCTTGTCGAGCGCGTCGGCGAGGACCGGGTTCGGCTTGTAGTCCTCGCACGGCACGGCGAAGCACATGTGCAGGAAGTTCTCGGCGAAGGACAGCGAGTTCTTCGGATAAACGAAGGGCTGGCCGATGGTGTATTTGTAGGCCATCGCCGCGAGCGTCGGGATCTTGGCGATCATCCGCATCGACGCGATCATCCGCTGCTTCGGATCGTTGATGTCGGTCGAGTCGTGATAGAACGCGGCGAGCGCGCCGACCGAGGCCACCATGACCGCCATCGGATGGGCGTCGCGGCGGAAGCCGTGGAAGAAGCGCGACATCTGCTCGTGCACCATCGTGTGATGGGTCACGCGATAATCGAAGTCCTTCTTCTGTGCGGCGGTCGGGAGCTCCCCGTACAGCAGGAGATAGCAGGTCTCCAGGAAGTCGCCCTTCTCGGCGAGCTGCTCGATCGGGTAGCCGCGGTATTCCAGCACGCCAGCGTCGCCGTCGATATAGGTGATCTTCGACTGGCAGCTGCCGGTCGAGGTAAAGCCGGGGTCATAGGTGAACATCCCGGTCTGGGCGTAGAGCTTGCCGATGTCGATGACGTCGGGGCCCACCGTGCCGCTCAGGATCGGAAGATCGAAATTCTTGTTGCCGACGGTGAGGGTCGCGGTCTTGCTTGCGGATTTTGCGTCCATCGTTGGTCCCCGATGAGATCGTTAGGCTTGATCGTTAGGCTGGCCCTTGTTCTTTGTGAGAGATCGCAGGGCGGGTGGACTTTATCTAGTGCGGTGGCTCTGACATTGCCGTCGGCGTCGTCCGAGGCACTGTTGCCGCGAACATCTTAAGCGAAGGTCAAATCCGAAACCGCACTGGAATCTTATACTTACTAGTGTCCTTCGGCTTTCACTTTCGCAAACGCGCCCGCCGCAACGTGTGACGATTGTCAAAGCCTCGGGATACCAATTTGTGCCGCAGAACTGCGTATCGTATTGCCATGTGCGCTGCAAGATGGGGGTTAATGAGACCTTATGCGGTGGTCTGGTCCTGCAGGCGGCCCAGGGATTCATCACGCCCCAGAATGGCCAGAACGTCGAAAATCCCGGGCGAGGTGGTCCGTCCGGTCAGCGCGGCGCGCAGCGGCTGAGCCACCGCGCCCAGCTTGAGATTGTTGGCCTCGGCAAACGCACGCAGCGCGGCTTCCGTGGCCGGTCCGCTCCACGTTTCGACCGCGGCCAGCGCCTCGTGCAGCCGGCCGATCAAGGCGCGGCTCTCCGGCGTCAGCAGCGCGGCTGCCTTGGCGTCGATCGGCAGCGGCCGGTCGGCAAAGATGAAGGCGGCGCCGTCGATCAGCTCCAGCAAGGTCTTGGCGCGCTCCTTGAGGCTGGGCATCGCCTGCTTCAGCTGCGCCCGCGTGGCGTCGTTGAGCTTCGCTTTCAGCGAGGCGCCGTTCGGCACGTAATTCAGCACGTCCTCGAACTGGCGCACCAGCGCCGCATCGTCGCTGTGGCGGATATAGTGGCCGTTGAGGTTTTCCAGCTTGGCGAAGTCGAAACGCGCCGCCGAGCGGCCGATGGCCGGCAGGTCGAACGCCGCAATCATCTCCTCGGTCGAGAAGATCTCCTGGTCACCATGGCTCCAGCCGAGCCGCACCAGATAATTGCGCAGCGCGGACGGCAGATATCCCATGGCGCGGTAGGCATCGACGCCGAGCGCGCCATGGCGCTTCGACAGCTTCGATCCGTCGGGCCCGTGAATCAACGGAATGTGCGACATCGACGGCACCGTCCAGCCCAGCGCATCGTAGATCTGCTTCTGGCGCGCGGCGTTGATCAGATGGTCGTCGCCGCGAATGACGTGGGTGACGCCCATGTCGTAGTCGTCGACCACCACCGCCAGCATGTAGGTCGGATTGCCATCGCCTCGCAGCAGCACGAGGTCGTCAAGGTTCTCGTTTTGCCAGACCACGCGGCCCTGCACCTGGTCCTCGATCACGGTCTCGCCGGTCAGCGGCGCGCGCAGCCGGATAGTCGGCTTGACGCCCTCGGGCGCCTCCCTGGGATCGCGGTCGCGCCACATGCCGTCGTAGAGCCGGGTGCGGCCTTCCGCGCGCGCCTTCTCGCGCATGGCTGCCAGTTCCTCGGCCGTGGCATAGCAGCGATACGCCATGCCGCTGGCGAGCAGCTGCTCGGCGACCTCGCGATGCCGGGCAGCGCGGCTATATTGGTAGATGACCTCGCCGTCCCAATCGAGCTCGAGCCATTTCAGCCCGTCGAGGATGGCCGTGATGGCCGCATCGGTCGAGCGCTCGCGGTCGGTGTCCTCGATTCTGAGCAGCATCTTGCCGCCGCGACCGCGCGCATAAAGCCAGTTGAACAGGGCCGTCCGGGCGCCTCCGATGTGGAGAAAGCCGGTCGGGGAGGGGGCAAAGCGCGTAACGATCGGGGAGGTCATGGGCGGCAGCACGAAATCCAGGCAGGGGCTCAAGCGGGCGGGGGGTGTATAGCAGGCCTATCGCATAACTAAAGCCTTCCTTGGGGGAGGCGGATTTGGCAGATAGGCTGGCAAATTCCGGAGCAGGACATTCTTGATGACCACGACGACAGACACGGCAGTGACGGCAGAGGCAGGGCGCGACTTCATCCGCGACATCGTCCAGGCCGATCTCGACAGCGGCAAGCACAAGACCGTCGTCACCCGGTTCCCGCCGGAGCCGAACGGCTATCTGCATATCGGCCATGCCAAGTCGATCGGTCTCAACTTCGGTATCGCCCGGGAGTTCGGCGGCCGCTGCAATCTTCGTTTCGACGACACCAATCCGACCAAGGAAGAGCAGGAATACATCGATTCCATCCAGGCCGACGTGCGCTGGCTCGGCTACGATTGGGGCGACAACCTGTTCTACGCCTCGGATTATTTCGGGCGGCTCTACGAATGGGCGGAAGGGCTGATCAAGGCCGGCCTCGCCTATGTCGACGACCAGACCCAGGAGGAGATCCGGCTGTCGCGCGGCACGCTCACCGAGCCCGGCAAGAACAGCCCCTTCCGCGACCGCTCGGTCGAGGAGAATCTCGACCTGTTCCGGCGCATGAAGGCGGGTGAATTCCCGAACGGGGCGCGCGTGCTCCGCGCCAAGATCGACATGGCCGCGGGCAACATCAACCTGCGCGACCCCGTGCTGTACCGGATCCTGCACGCCCATCACCCGCGCACCGGGGACACCTGGAAGATCTATCCGAGCTACGACTACGCTCACGGCCAGTCGGATGCGATCGAGGGTGTCACGCATTCGATCTGCACGCTCGAATTCGAGGATCACCGGCCGCTCTACGAATGGCTCTTGGACAAGCTGCCGGTGCCGTCGCAGCCGCGGCAGTACGAGTTCGCACGCCTCAACCTGACCTATACGCTGCTGTCGAAGCGCGTGCTGACGCGGCTGGTGCAGGAGGGCCACGTCTCCGGCTGGAACGATCCGCGCATGCCGACCATCGCCGGGTTGAAGCGCCGCGGCGTGCCGCCGGCGGCGGTGCGCGAGTTCACCAAGCGCATCGGCATCGCCAAGGCCAACAGCATCGTCGATGTCGGCATGCTCGAATTCTGCATCCGTGAGGAGCTGAACCGCACGGCACAGCGCCGCATGGCGGTGCTGCGTCCGCTGAAGGTGGTGATCGAGAACTATCCTGAAGGCCAGGTCGAGGAGCTCGAGGCTATCAATCATCCTGACGACCCCTCGGCCGGCACGCGCAAGATCGCCTTCGGTCGCGAGCTCTACATCGAGCAGGACGACTTCATGGAGAACCCGCCCAAGAAGTTTTTCCGCCTGTCGCCCGGCAACGAGGTGCGGCTGCGCTACGCCTATTTCATCAAGTGCCGCGAGGTCATCAAGAACGACGCCGGCGAGATCGTCGAGCTGCGCTGCACGTACGATCCCGAAACCAAGGGCGGCAACGCGCCGGACGGACGCAAGGTCAAGGCGACGATGCACTGGCTGCCCGCCGCGCAGTCGCTCAAAGCCGAGATCCGGCTCTACAACCAGCTGTTCGCCAATCCGAGCCCGAACGCGGCCGACTTCACCGCCGACCTCAACCCGAACTCGCTGGAAGTGCTGACCGACGCGCGGATCGAGCCGGCGATTGCCGAAAGCAACTCGGCCGAGCCGATGCAGTTCGAGCGCCAGGGCTACTTCGTGCGCGATGCGGACTCCACGCCCGACAAGCTGGTGTTCAACCGCACTATCGGCCTGCGCGACACCTTCGCGAAGGAGGTCGCGAAGGGTTGAGCCAAACCACGGTCATACCATCCGAGGCGGCATGACCGTGTACTTGGCCATGGCGTTGTTGACCGCGAAGCTGCGCTCGGCCTTGGCGAATGTCTCCGGCGCGCGCCTGCAGCGTGGCAACGCTGTCGGCCGGCAATTCTCCGACCTTGATGTGCGTGTCGGTTCCGGAGGCCGCCCTGGTAGATGCGGCTGCAAGCCCCGCGCGCGCCGTCCGACTGGCGGCCGCATGAGCTCTACGCGATCGCGTCCTGCCCGATATCCGTCAGCGTCGGTACGCCATCGCTGAGTTCGACGAGGCCGCGCTCGGTCAGCAGCGCGAGGTCCTCGTCGGAGACAGGCGAGAGGGTGAGCCGGTTCGCCTTGATGTCCCGCAGCGTCCAGCGCAGCTGGATGGCCTTTTCGAGACCAAGGTCGGCGAAGGGATCGTCGATGTCGTGGGCGTCCATGTCCCGATAAGCGGGTGCGATGCAAAAGGTTCCAGCGCAGCCGACCGTGCAGAATCCCAGGATTCCCGTTCCGTTCTGCTAGGCGCGCTCGCGCAGCTTTGGGTAGCCTGATTGCTCCTGTGCGGTAGCGGGTGGTGTGGGCATGGCGGAGCCGGTACGGCCGCCGGGGTGGCGTCGCGGGATCGCGGGCGTGATGGCCGATGTCTGGCCGCCGCGCGGCGCGCTGGCCGGCGGCTGGCCTGTGATCGGTGCCGGCGCATGGCCGTCCTTCGCGACCAAGCTCAAGAGCTGGGCGCAGGAGGAGGCGGGCGCCGGCCGTTTGCTGCCCTGGGTGCCGGTCGCGTTCGGCGCGGGCATCGCGCTGTACTTCTCCGCCGATCACGAGCCCGTGTTGTGGATCAGCGTCGGTGCAGCGGCACTGCTGGGCGTCGTCGCCGTGCTGCTGCGCCGGCATCCGCTGTTTCCAATGGCGGTGATGATCGCAGCTGCAGCGTCCGGATTTGCCGTCGCCACCGTGAAGACCGCGCGCGTCGCTCATCCGGTGCTGGCGAGGCCGTTGTATTCGGTGTCGCTCTCAGGATTCGTCGAGATGCGCGACATCCGCGAGCGCAGCGACCGGATCGTGCTGCGCGTGACGTCGATGGAGAGCCAGCGCAGCAGCGTGACCATCGCCCGCGTCCGGCTCGCAGTGCGCAAGGGGACCGCGCCCGATGTCGGCAGCTTCGTGCAGCTCAAGGCGCGGCTGTTGCCACCGCTCGCGCCGGTGCGGCCCGGCTCTTACGACTTCGCCCGCGACATGTTCTTCCAGGGCATCGGCGCCTCCGGCTTCGTGATGGGCGCGATATCAACGGTGATGCCGCCACAGGCGGCCGGCTTCGGCCTGCGCTACGCGGCGGCCATGCAGGGCCTGCGCGACGCGATCGATGCGCGCATCCGCGCGCGTCTCACGGGCGATGAGCGTGCGATCGCAACCGCGCTCTTGACCGGCCGGCGCGACGCCATCACCCCCGATGTCAACGACGCGATGTTCATTTCCGGCCTCGGCCATGTGCTGTCGATCTCCGGCTATCACATGGCGGTCGTCGCCGGCGTCGTGTTCTTCGCGGTGCGCGCGCTGCTCGCGCTGATACCAGGTCTCACGGTGAGCCATCCCATCAAGAAATGGGCGGCGGCCGCGGCGCTGGTCGCGGCGGCGTTCTATCTCCTGCTGTCGGGCGCGGAGGTCGCCACCCAAAGATCCTTCTTCATGACGGCGGTCGTGCTGATCGCCGTCATGGTCGACCGCCGCGCGGTCACCTTCCGTACCCTTGCGGTCGCCGCGATGATCGTGCTGATCGCCGCGCCCGAGGCGCTGGTGCATCCGAGCTTCCAGATGTCGTTCGCGGCGACGCTCGGCCTCGTCGCGCTGGTGCAGTTCGGTCTGCCGAAACTGTTTGCGACGCCGGACTCATCGACGACGCAGCGCATCGCGCTGTGGGGCGGCCGTGAGCTCTCGATGCTGCTGCTGGCGTCGCTGATCGCAGGGCTCGCCACCACGCCTTATGCCGCCTTCCATTTTCATCGCATCACGCCCTACGGCCTGCTCGCCAATCTCGCGGCGATGCCGGTGGTCTCGGTGCTGGTGATGCCAGCCGGGCTGCTCGGCCTGCTGGCCGCGCCGTTCGGCCTCGACGGTCCCTGCTGGACGCTGATGGGCTGGGGCATCGACTGGATGATCGCGGTGACGCGCTGGGTCGCGGCGCTGCCCGGCGCCGTCGGGCGCATCAATGCGTTCGGCATCGGGCCGCTGATCGTGGCCAGTCTCGGCCTGATCCTGATCGGTCTGCTCAGGACGCCGCTGCGCTGGTCGGGCGCGATCGGGCTCGTCGCGGCGACCGCATGGGCGGCCACGACGCCGCAGCCCGACATCCTGATCTCCGGCGATGGCCGCGCGGTCGCGGTGCGCGGCCGCGACGGGCTTCTGCATGTGATGCGCACCGGCAAGGACGTGTTCGTGACCCGCGAGTGGCTCGCGGCCGATGCCGATGCGCGGCTGCCGGCCGATTCGTCTCTCGGCGAGGGCGTGTCCTGCGATGACTCCGGCTGCGTGCTGGGGATGGCCGACGGCCGCCTCGTCGCGCTGACAGTGCGAGCGGATGCGCTCGCCGATGATTGCGCCCGCGCCGCGCTCGTCGTGACGGCGCGCGCCGCGCCGTCGTCCTGCGCGGCCGCCGTCGTCGACCGTCCGCGCCTGCAGCAGCAGGGCGCCTTGATGCTGGTGCAGCGTGACAAGGGGTTTGCCGTCACACCCGTGCGTGCCGACGGCACCAACCGTCCGTGGTGGCCGGCTCCCGCCGACGCCGGCGAGTTCGACGCGACCCTGACGCCGCGCGCGCCGACGCCGCGTGCTCAGGACGCGACCCCGCCGGAGACCGAGCAAACCGGGGAGGACTAATCACGGGGAGGACTAATCAGTTCGCGTCGGTCAGCTCCAACGAGGTCCATCAAAACGAGGTCCATCAAGGTGCGTCAGCTGTCCTCGGACGGCCGGACACGACACCGACGCCGCAACCCACGGCGCGGCAACTGCCGGCCGGAATTGCAGCGTCAGCGCGCGATCCGAGGCGACGACCAGGCTTTCGACCAGCGCCTCAGGTGATGCTGATGCGGCGGATCGGCGTCGGCTGCTGTGCCGGCGTCTCCGTCGCGATCTCGGGGCGGCGCTCGCCCGGCTGCTTGCTGACCGGCAATTGCAGCACGGTGACGCGCTGGCCTTCGCAGAGCTGCGTCACCAGCACATGGCGGCCGTCGGCGAACTCGATCGCGTCGTGATGACGGTCGGAGATGTGCTTCTCGATGGTGTTGAACTTGGCGACGCGCTCACGGATCGTCCGGGTCCACAGCCAGCGGCTGTCGTAGCGGACGTCCTCGGCGAAGGCGAGTTCGGTGCCGGGGAGCATGCACACCGCAACGGTCGGCTCGCTTTCGAGCGCGAAGCCGCGGGTCGCGGTGCCGCGGAAGGTCGTCGAGATCAGCGTCTCGCCGACCTTGGCGGGACGCGAGGCAACGGCATGGAGGCTGTAGTCACACATCGGATCGCTCCTCGTTCAGAGATAGCCGACCCACGCTCCCCCCGGACAGGCGCAGGCCTCTATCAGAGTGGACATCGGGAGCGATGTTAGCGCGCGCTTCGCGGCAATTCTGCGCTGATCTGCATCACGCGAGCCTGCCTGCGATCACAAGCGTTTGAGCATGCCGCGCTGCACATCATGAGCTGCGCTCGCGCGTGACCTGATTTTAAGCGGCGCGCGATGCTGCGCAGTTTTTTTGAGCGACGCGCGTCTTCGCGCCGCCGGTTGCTATTGCATCTCGCAATGCAAGTCGCAGTGCATGACCGCGACGGCTTGAGCCTGCGCTCTCAGTACTTGCGATACAGTCCGACCAGCTTGCCCTGGATCTTCACCCGGTTGGGCGGCAGGATGCGCACCTCATAGGCGGTGTTTGCCGGCTCCAGCGCGATCGAGGCGCCGCGGCGACGGAAGCGCTTCAACGTCGCCTCCTCATCGTCGATCAGCGCCACCACGATGTCGCCGGTGTCGGCGGTCTCGTTGCGCTGGATCAGCGCCATGTCGCCATCGAGGATGCCGGCATCGACCATCGAGTCGCCGCGCACCTCGAGCGCGTAGTGATCGCCATTGCCGAGCATGTCGGCCGGCACGCTGATGGTGTGGCTGCGCGTCTGCAGCGCCTCGATCGGCGTACCCGCGGCGATGCGGCCCATCACCGGCACCGCGACCGGACGCTCGCCATCCTCCAGCGCCGGCGTCGAGGTGCGGACCTTGCCGAGATTGCCTTCGATCACCGACGGCGTGAAGCCGCGGCGATTGCCGGCCGCCTGCGACAGCTCGGGCAACTTGATCACCTCGATGGCGCGGGCGCGGTTCGGCAGCCGGCGGATGAAGCCGCGTTCTTCCAACGCGGTGATGAGGCGGTGGATGCCGGATTTCGAGCGCAGATCGAGCGCATCCTTCATCTCGTCGAAGGACGGCGGTACGCCGGCTTCCTTGAGCCGCTCGTTAATGAACCGCAGAAGTTCGTACTGTTTGCGCGTCAGCATCTCGACCTTGTCCCCGGTTGGTGTCGCCCAAGTCCCACACGATGCTCTCAAACCAGCGTTGAAGCCCGGCACTGAAGAGCGGTGGAGAGTCGGACGATCGCGTTCGCCCGCAACATACTAAAAACAAATCATGAACGGACACTATATGTTCGATGTGTGTTCCGCAATCCTAAAAATACGGTGAACGGACCGGGGTTTGCCGGGGAAATCCGCTCAGAGCGGCAGGCGCAGGATCTCGCAAGGGCTGCCGGCCGGGGCTTTCGGCGCGAACGCCGGACGGATGACCAGCGCCTGCGACAGCGCGAGATTGCCGAGCAGCGAGGAATCCTGCTGCGTCACGGGCGTTGCGACCAGCGTGCCGTCGGCGCGCTTTTCGAGCCGCGCGCGCAGATAGTCCTCGCGCGAATCGTTGGCCCCGAGCTCGCGGCCGAGCAGGGCGGTCTCGCGCGGCAGCTGCGCCTCGCGACCGAGCAGGCTGCGAATCAGCGGGACCAGGAACAGCATCGCGCAGACATAGGACGACACCGGATTGCCGGGCAGGCCGATCACGCGCATGCTTCCGAGCCGGCCGTGCATCATCGGCTTGCCCGGGCGCATCGCGATCTTCCAGAACGCCATCTCGACGCCTTCGGCGTCGAGCGCCTGCTTGACCAGGTCGTGATCGCCGACCGAGGCGCCGCCGGTCGTCACCAGGATGTCGGCCTCCGCGTCGCGCGCCCGGCGGATGCCGGCGACCGTCGCGTCGAGCGTATCGGCGGCGATGCCGAGGTCGATCGCGTCCGCTCCCTCGCTCCGCACCAGCGCGCGCAGGCCGTATCCATTGGAATAGACGATCTGACCGGGACCGGGCGTCGAGCCCGGCATCACCAGCTCGTCACCGGTCGCGAGCAGCGCCACCTTCGGCCGGCGCCGAACCGGCAGCAGCGGATGGTTCATGCTGGCAGCGAGCGACAGGTCGCGGTCGCTCAGGAGGCGGCCGGCCTGCAGCAGCACCGCGCCCCGGCGAAAGTCCACGCCCGCGGGGCGGATGTGCCGGCCCTTGATCGCCGCCTCGTTGATCACGACATGGCCGTCGTCCGCGCGCGTGTCCTCCTGGATCACGACCGCATCGGCGCCCTCAGGCACGACGCCGCCGGTGAAGATGCGCGCCGCCTCGCCGGGACGCACAACGCGATCGAACGGACGTCCCGCCGCGACCTCGCCGATGACCTTCAGGCGCGCCCCGGCGGTCGCGGCATCGGCGGCGCGCAGCGCGTAGCCATCCATGGCCGACATCGCCTCCGGGGGCTGCGTCCGCAAGGCAGCCAGGTCGCGCGCCAGCACGCGGTGATGCGCCTCGTCCAGCGTGACCATCTCCTCGGCCAGAGGCGCGGCGCCGGCGAGCACCGCAGATAACGCATCGGATACCGGCATCAAGGCCATCGGAGTTCCCTTGGACGGGCGGACGAGTCGAACGACTTGCCTTCTAGCCAACACGACCCGCCGGGCCAAGGACTAAGCTCCCTGCCTGGAGCGCCGGAGGGCCCGTCCTGGCCGCGATCTCAGGCCGTCGCGGCCCTCCGCGGACGCGCTGTTCCGCGACGCGCCCTTCCTGACAGCCGCGCTGCGCAGCGGCCCGGCGGGTGAACACCGCAGTGCTACGGGGTAGCCGCGTGTTTTCGCGTCTCTTCAGTTTTTGAGAACGAATTTCAAAGACGTTGCCTTTTGCAACATAGGTTATTTGAGATCAGGAATTGTTAGTGAATGCCCCGAGCGTCTAGTCGAGCTCGATCCGGCTGGGCATCGACCCCGCTGCTGACTGCTGCGTTGATTGCGCTGGCGTGCATCTCCTTCGCTGCCGTAGAGGCGTCGCGCGCGATCAATCGGCGCGCGGAAATCTTCGCCGAAGGCAAGAAGAACACCGTCAATCTGACGAGCTCCCTGCTGCAGCACGCGGAGTCGACGTTCCGTACGGCCGACACGCTCCTCGTGGCAGCCGTATCCGTTCTCGGGTATCGCGTGCCGGATCGCGACGGCCGCAAACGGCTCAAGACCTGGTTCATCGACGAACTGCAGCGGATGCCGCAGCTCGTCAGCCTGGTCATCATGGACGAGACCGGGACGCTCCTCGTCAGCTCGGCGGCGGAGGAGGGCGCGGCGAACTACGCGGACCGCGAGTTCTTCATCTATCACCGTGATCACGACGACCGTGACATGCGCCTGAGCGCGCCGGTGCGCGGGCGGACCAGCAACCAATGGCTGATCCCGCTGACGCGACGCTTCAATCACCCGGATGGCAGCTTTGGCGGCGTGGTCGTCGCCGCCGTCGGCACGCAATACTTTCAAGACTTCTATGAGCGCCTGGACATCGGGCAGAATGGCGCCATCCTGTTGGCGTCACTCAATGGTCCGCTGCTGGTGCGACGCCCGTTTGCCGACACCAATGTCGGCCGCGACATGAGCCACAGCGGCATTTTCCGCGAGCTCAAGCGCGCGCCAGTGGGGACCCTCGAGATCACCTCGTCCACGGACGGGGTACGCCGCTTCAACAGCTACGAGCAGGGCCACACCTATCCGATCGTCGTCGCCGTGGCCCACGATGTGGACCAGATGCTGGCGCCCTGGTGGAAATCGACCTTTCGCCGCGTCGGCGAGGCGGGGGCCATCGTTGCCATCATGATCCTGCTGGGCACCCTCGTCTGGCGCACGACACGGAAACTCGCCGACCAGGCAGCCGAGCTGCGCGAGGCCCGCGACCGTTTCGAGATCGCCATCGATGCAATGCCGGACGGTCTCAGCGTCTTCGGCGCGGATCAGAGGCTCGTGCTCTCCAACCGCAGGGTTGCCGAGCTCTATGGTTTCGAGCGCGAGGATTACGGTCCGGGCACACCGCTCAGCCGTTTCGCGGCGCTGTCCGCCGAGCGCGGCATCGAGTTCGATCTGACCGCCAGCACGGATACGATCCGGCTTGAAGAGGATCGCATCGTCGCCGTGAGGCGCGCCGCAACGCCCGATGGAGGCTGGGTCTCGATCCACGAGGACATCACGGAGCGCGTCCGTGCGGCGGAGATGCTCGACGAGCGGCTGGCGGAGCTGACGCAGACGCGAAACCGCCTCGAAGAGCAGCGCAATGAGTTGATCGCGACGAGCGAGGCGCTCTCGGCCGCCAAGGACGCGGCGGAGGCGGCCAGCCGCGCCAAGTCGGACTTCCTGGCGATCATGAGCCATGAGATCCGCACGCCGATGACCGGCATGATCGGCATGATCGGGTTGCTGGCCGACACCAGGCTCGATCACGAGCAGAAGGAGCTTGCGGACATCGCCCAGCTCTCTGCTCGCAATCTGCTGACCGTCGTCAACGACATCCTGGATTTCTCGAAGCTCGAAGCCGGGCAGGTGACCCCGGAAGCGATCGATTTCGACCTCGATAACGTCGTCGGCAGCGTCATGGCGCTCATGGGAGCAAAAGCACGAGACCGGGGGCTCGCGCTGCAGGCATCGCTCGCGGAGGAAACGCCGCGCCGGCTCCGCGGCGATCCCCACCGTATCTCCCAGATCCTGCTGAACCTGGTCGGCAACGCGCTCAAATTCACCGAGCGCGGCTCGGTCGTGATCACGGCGTCCCATGAATGGCTTTCGGATGATCAGGTCGAGCTCAGCATCACTGTCACCGATACGGGCATCGGCATCGCGCGTGAGTCGCAGGAGCTGCTGTTCCAGCCGTTCAGCCAGGCCGACACCTCGGTCTCGCGCCGTTATGGCGGGACCGGTCTCGGACTGGCGATCTGCAAGCGCTTGGCCGAGATCATGGGAGGCACGATCGGCTTCGACAGCGTCGAAGGGCAAGGGAGCCGGTTCTGCGTCACCGTTCGCTGCGGGCTGGCTTCGCTGGAGACGGTGGAGATCGCGCCGCTCGCGCCCGATTTGCCCGACGACAACGAAGCGCTCGAGATCCTCGTCGCCGAGGACAACGACATCAACCGTAATCTGATCGCGAGGCTGCTTGCCAGGCGGGGCTATCGCGCCGACATGGTCGACAACGGGCGGGACGCGGTCGAGGCCGTTCAGCGCAAGCGCTACGATCTTGTCCTGATGGACATGCAGATGCCGAAGATGGATGGCGTCACCGCCACGCGGATGATCCGCGATCTCGGCAACCAGGCTGCCGACGTGCCGGTGATCGCGCTGACGGCAAACGCCCTGGCCAACCAGCGCGCGCTGTGCGTCGCCGCCGGCATGGACGATTTCCTGACCAAGCCGATCCGGCCGGATCGCCTCTACGAAGCCATCGCCTACTGGGGCAGACACGGCCGTCACGCCACCTCCCGACGCGAAACCGCGGACCTGCTGGCGCAAGGCGACGCCTAGCCCGAAGGCGCCGTCCACGCCGTGCGACGGACAGGGCCGCTGAGGCACCGGCTGGGCAAGTCGCCGCAATTCTCACGTCCGGTGCCGGATCCACACGTTGGGTTCGACATAGACCGCGTAGCCGTGCTCGGCCGAGACGACCACCGGCACCAGCGCGCCGGGAATCTCGATCTCGCCGGACTGTTCGAACGGCACGCCTGTCCACTGCGACCACTCCGCGAGGGTGCCGACGATGGTCATCGAGCACGGCGCAAGCTTGACGATCTCGCCACCGATGCCGAGGTGCGTGCGCAGCCAGGAATCCCCGAGCTGACCATCTTCCCGCCGCTGCTCGAGATAGGCGCTCATCGGCGTCTGCGGCGTCAGATGCTTCTGGTTCGGCCGCACCGGCGCGTACAGTTCACCGAAGCCTTTGGTTCGGGCGCAGCGCTTCAATGCGTTCAGCATGGCCAGTGAGCTGCCCGGCGCACGCGCCTTCGGCAGCAGCGCGATCTCGAGCGCGCTCATGGTCGTCGGCGGCCGCCCAAGAATCCGGTCCTCATGGCCCCATCGGATGACTTCGTCCCAACCGGCGTCGGGCAGCGTGCGGCGGTCCTCGATGCCGAACGCGAATGGAATGGCAAACGCGCGCCCGACCACCTTGTCGTCCTCGAGCGCTGCAAAGGCGCAATCCGCGTAGTGCTCGAACGCAGCTTCGCCGTAATACAGCATCGCTGTCCGATCCTGCCGCATGAACTCCGGCCAGACCGCGTCGAGCTCCGGCGCGAACACGCGCGGGATGAGGTCCGGCCGGTCGCGCAGGCAAACGACTTCAGGATCGATGCGGCTCATCAAGTCATGTTACGCGGCGTTCAATGATTGCTGCAATCGAAATAGCACTGCGCGATCCTTGTTCGCCGCGTTGGCGACACCAGCGTCGCAGCAGAAGCCAACCGACAGCAACGGCTGCACGACGGAGATCCTCAACGTCTTGGGGCAAGGCGATCGATTATCCCTGAAGGTTTTGCGCTCAGGGTATTGAAAAAACCTGACCGCAGCCCACTTCGACGAAGAGCTAACAGCGATGGACCCTGCGGATTGAGGTGGACGCTGATCTTGCTGCTCGGCGGAAGCGCGTGCTTCGACGCGAGCTTGATTTCTGTTGCGGCCGCTGCAAGCGAACACTGCACCGCCGCGCGGTCGAACGTTGCGTCGCAGATGGTCAGGGTTGAACGAGCGCTGGCCGAAAGCGTGTCGGACGCGGAAATCAGGTCAGGGCTGACCCTGCTCAAGGCGGCTTTGCAGGCCGGTCTACAATGTCAAAACGGGCAGGTTGAGCTGTCTCAGCCTGGGGTCACGGGCGTGACACCATCTGGACCGGCGTCGCCGCAACGACCGTCGCCGGCAGAGTTGTACGAAAGGCTCGGCAAGACTCATACCTATGTCCCCACTCCGAGCCGGCCTCAGAAGCAGGCGGTCGTCGAAGACGATAACCAGGCGGCAATTCAACGGATAAGCTACCAGCTATCTTCGCCGCGGATTGATTTGGAAGCTGTTCGGCAAATCCTATCTGCCCTGAGGGCTAGCTATCGCTGACTGCGGAGTGGATCGGAACGGTATGAACGAGACCGCTATCTGAGGTTGTTGATTTGGATCGGTATCACGCTCCGTTGCTACTGCGAGATACCAGCCGTTCGACGTGCTCGGATCAGATTTGATCGCCAGATAGTCTCCCCATTTACCACAACGATTGTCGATCCCGGAGGAGTCTGGGCACCTCGGTGTGTTCTGTCCTTCGACGGCGACAGTAAGTGTGACTTTCCACTCGCCGGCTACAGATCGCAGGAAGCCGACGGCGGCGCTCGGGTACTTGGTTCTGCCGCCAAAATACAGGCCGACGCCGATATCGCCGCTCTGGCTCGGGGCTGCTGTCGCATAAGCGAAAGCGTAGGCAGAACTCCAGATGTGAGGTTGAGAGCTCTCAGAGAGGTGGATCATCGGCGAGCCGCTGGTCAAGTTTGAGGCGTCGATGATCGCCACGCGTATGTGCGGCAGGGGGTAGCGCGCCACTCCCGAGCCGTCTCCAATGGGGCCCGAGTTCCACGCGAAGCCGATGTGCCCGTCAGCTATCCAGCCAGCCGTGATTCGATCATCTAATCTCGCGAGCCATGGCTTCCCGTTTGGTCCCTCGGCGCCGCCGGATGGATACTGATAAGGCTCGATCTTCACCCGCTGGCGAGCCTTCGCCGACGTCTCGCCGTCGCTCCAAGAACGCACCAGAAGAGTTGCAGTGTCCTCGTGCGTGGCCCAATACACCGTGCTCGCGTTGCCCTGAGTCAGCCGAGGAGAGAACGCGCATTTGCATTCATCTTGTTGGAAGGTCAGTCGTGTCGGTCCATAGTTCGCAAGCTCGTCCAATGACAAGCGAAGTATCGCGGATCGTCGAAACTCGGGAGGATCATCGGCGCTTGAGAATAGATTGAAACTGATGATCAGGTTTTGATTGGTCGTGGTCATGTCCGGGAAATCAAACCATTCGCCTGTCCACCCTCCAATCGTAGCGGGACTGAGATCGTACACATGCCACTGGAGTTGCTTCCCGGGAGTGAGATCAGTCGATTTGGCAAACAGCAAGCGGACCGTGTTTCCATCACCTCCGTCCGATCCTTGCAGAAGCCATATCAACAGATCGCGCGGCTTGTCGTAGAAGACAAGCTGATCGCAGCAGAATCCGCGGCCTACGACGGCGTGCGGCTGATCGAATAGCGAAAATGGATCGAGTTGTTGGAAAGACTTGCCCCTGTCGGTAGACCAAACGGCTCCCCAGTTGAACGCGATAAGGATCTTATCACCAGCAACGGCTGCTGACGGCTCCGCTACCGTTGACACGTAATGGTAGTCCATGCCTGCGAGCTTCGTCGTGTCGATCTGATCCTTCACGTTGATGCCGTCAGAGAACAGCGATTGAGGCCGCGGCTTTATCGTTGCCACCCTGTTGTTGGACAATCGTGATGAGAATGGAATGGCTGCGGCGAGTGTCTGAACCGGCACGTCGTGCTCTTCCAGAAGACGTGCTTTTTCTTTGTATCGGGTGATCTGTTCGGCGGACGGCTTTTGCGGTGGTCGCACGTCAACCGAGATCGTCCCGGGTGCCGGCAAAGTAGTTTCCTGGGTTTGAGCCGAAACTGAATTTGCAGTGCATAGCAGAACAATAATGGAGGTCACCAGGAAGGAGAAGCGCATCGTTGGCCCCAGCTTGGAAGGAAAGAAATTCTGCTCTGAGCATAGCTGCCGATAGACGAAGTAGGGCAATGTGATAGGCGGATCAGGGGGCGCTGCGTCGAAGTCACGAAGTGACGGTCCCACCGCAATACAGGGCTTGGTATGGGTTTCCTCAGGCAACATCGCCATCGTTTCGCCCTCTGGTAGCAAAGTCAATAGAGTTCTATATTTTTTGATTCGGGCGCTGAGGAAAGCAGATCCCTCACCGCCGGTGCGCTAGAGAAATGTACTTCTCCTTTTCCGAATGCCGTGCTATGTTGATTTGGTCCCGTGCTCGACAGGAGGGGCGCTTCGCGATCGTCACGGACCGTGGAGCGCGGGATGCGGTGGCCGCAGGATGTCGCAGCGTGCTCGATGGCGCGCGGACGAACGGCAGCTTGTGGACGTCAAGTCGCGTGGTTCTGGCATCCCGAAGCCGATGTCAAGCTGGCGGGCATGATGATCCCGTCGGCGACGGTGGCCAACAAGCCGGGCACCGGGGAGAGCGCGAAGTAAGCGTGAAAACCACCGCGCAGGGAAT
>NZ_CAFI01000199.1 GCF_000239775.1 Bradyrhizobium sp. ORS 375 | reverse complement strand
CCGAGAGCACGTTGCCACGCCGGTTGAGCGTGAAGGTCACCCGGACGCTGCCGCCCTTGACCTTGCCGCGCGGGTACCGTTGATGCTTCTTCACGATCAGGCTGAGTTCTCGCTGCCAACTCGCCGTCAGCGGATCGACGTCCTTGCCCTTGCCTTTGGTGTCGAGCGCCTTTTTCACGGGGGCTTCGGGAACCTTGGCGTCGAACGAGTCCTGCGCGCTGTCCACGGAGGCCTGGTGCGCCTCGGACGCATTGGTGGCAACGGCGGCGACCTTTTCCTCCTCGGTCGGCTTCTTGACCTCTGTCGGCGACACCCGCTGGTCAGCTTCCTCCGTGGTGGTCGGTACGCCCTTCTGCAGCTCCGCCTGCTCGGTCTCGGCCTTCTGCTCGGGCGTCGCCACCGAGGCGGTGTCGGCGACCGACTCCACGCCCTTCGGCAAGTCCGTTTCTTCGACCTTCGGTGCTGCAATCTCGACGTCGATCACATCAGCAGCGGTGCCGAGGCCGCCGCTGTCATCGTCCACGGCAGCCTTGGTCAAGGCAACAGCCACGCCGCCAGCGTGCAGCACGATCGCCACCAGCGCGGCGACGAACCAGGCCGCGCGAGAGCCGGTGTGGATGCTGTCGAGGTCGCTCATGCCGGACACACGGGTCAGGGTTGGGCCGCCGGAGCGGCGTCGCCGGCGGCGCCCGGCACACGTTCCAGCGCCACCAGCTTGAACTTGTAGCCGGCCCCGCGCAGCAGCTCCAGCACCTCCATCACCTCGCCATAAGGCGCCGCGCGATCGCCGCGCAGGAACACCGTTCGGTCATCGGCAGCGTGGTCGGCCATCGCCTTGTTCAGCTCCGTCAGCAGATCGACCCGCTTCACCGGGGTCTCACCGATCGCGAGCGACAGATCCGGCTTGATCGACACGTAGGTCGGCTTGTCCGGCTTCTTCTGCGGCGTGGCGCTGGAGGACGGCAGATCGATCGGCAGGTCCACGGTCGACAGCGGCGCCGCCACCATGAAGATGATCAGCAGCACCAGGATGACGTCGATGAACGGCGTCACGTTGATGTCGTGGGTCTCGTCGAGATCATCGTCGAGATCCCCTTCGGAGAGCGAGACGGCCATCGCCTGCTACTCCGCCGCGCGCGCGTGGACGCTGAGGTGGCTGCGGTCGAGATCGCGCGACAGCAGCCGGCCGACTGCGCCGGAGGCGCGGTTGACCAGCTCGAGATAGCCCTTCGTGACGCGCGAGAAGTGATTGTAGATGATCACCGCGGGGATCGCGGCGGCCAGTCCGATCGCCGTCGCCAGCAGCGCTTCGGCAATGCCCGGCGCGACCACCGCGAGGTTGGTGGTCTGCGATTTGGAGATGCCGATGAAGCTGTTCATGATGCCCCAGACGGTGCCGAACAGGCCGACGAAGGGCGAGATCGCGCCGACGGTCGCGAGCAGGCCCATGCCGACGCGGACGCGGCGCGCCTCGGCGCGCACGATCTCGGTGAAGCTCGAGGCCGCGCGCTCCTTGATGCCGTCATCGCTGTTCAGTCCGGCCGACAGCCGCGCCTCCGCGATCGCGGCCTGCAGCAGCACCGCTGCAACGTTGCGGGCTTGCTTCCCGCCCTGGCCGAGCGCGAGTTGCGCCTCGGCGAGCGATTTCGCCGCTGTCAGCTTGCGCAGCGCGCCGGCGAGCCGGCGGCGCAGCATCGAGAACTCGACGCTCTTGGCGATCAGGATGGTCCAGCTCGCAACCGAGGCGAGTGCCAGCGCGATCATGACCGCTTTGACGACGATGTCGGCCTTGAGGAACATGCCGAGCGGCGACAGCTCGTCCAGTCCGGTGGCAATCGTCTTGCCGGTCCGCGCCCCGCTCTCCGCGGTCGCCGACGCCTGCCCTGCCGGCGGCTGAGCTGCGGCTGGCTGTGTGGCCGGCTGCGTCGAGACGTCCATCGAGATCGCCGGGGCCGCCGGCATCGGCTGGCCGACCTGCTGAGCGCCAGCGGGCGCCGTGGCCGACACAGTCAGGCATGACAGGACGATTGCAAACCTTGCGAGGAACGATGTCATCATATTCGGCCCATTAGACCTCGGCCCATTGCCGGATCAGATTGTGATAGATGCCGGTCAGCTTGACCGCATCGGGATCGTCCCTCCCGAGGCGGTCCGCCAGGCTCTGGATCGCCGTGTCCAGATCGAAGATCATGCTCCGGACGTGAGCATCCCGTATCATGCTCTGCATCCAGAAAAAAGAGGCGACCCGGGCGCCGCGCGTGACCGGCGTGACCATGTGAAGGCTCGACGACGGATACAGCACCGCATGCCCCGCGGGCAACTTGACTTCGTGCGAGCCGTAAGTGTCCTCGATCACAAGCTCGCCACCGTCATACGTGTCCGGTTCAGCCAGGAACAACGTCATCGACAGGTCGGTGCGGATGCGAAGCCCTGTCAACGGATCGCCGCGCACGGCATTGTCGACATGGATGCCGAAATGGTCGCCGCGCGAGGCAGTATAGCGATTGAACAAAGGCGGAAAGATCTGCAGCGGGATCGCCGCCGACAGGAAGCGCGGGTTCTTCGTCAGCGCGGTGATGATGCGCTGGCCCAGCACCCGCGCCGCCTCGCCGTCCGGCGGCAGCTGCTCGTTGCGCTTGACCATCGCCGACTGCGCCCCGGCCGTCGAGCGGCCGTCCTCCCACTCCGCCGCATCCATGATGCGGCGGACATCGGCGACCTCGTCTTTGGACAGAACGTCCGGGATGCAGATCAGCATGATCAGAACTTCGCAGTGGTGATGATGTAGAAGGCGCGGCCCGGGGCGACGGCGACGAACGGCACCGCGCTCCGATACAGCGTGTCGTAATAGAGCTTGTTGGTCAGGTTCTGCGCGTAAACCTTCATCGTCCAGTTCTTGTCGATCTTCTTCTCGACGAAGGCGTCGAATCGCCAGTAGCTCGGCAGCTCGTTGCCGGTGTTGGCGGCGAAGGTGCCGCCATAGACCTTGGAGCGGTACACCGCCGTGCCGCCGAGCTCCCAGCCATTGTCGAACTTGTATTTCGACAGCATGCTGAAGGACTGGTGCGCGATGTTGGCAAGCTGCAGGCCGACGTTTGAAGGAATGCCGCTCTGCGTCACCTTGGACTGCATCAGCACCAGGCCGCCGAAGATGCTCCAGCGGTCGGTGAGCTTGCCTTCCGCTTCGATGTCAATGCCCTGAATACGGTACGCCGCGCCTGACGTGAGGACGCTGTTGACCGTCTCGCGGGCATTGTCCTTGGTGGTCTGGAACAGCGCACCGGACACCAGCAGATGACGATCGACCAGCTCCCATTTGGTGCCCAGCTCGGCTGCCTTGTTGCGCTCCGGCCCGAGCAGGACGGCGGTGTTGGCGGGCACGCCGCCGTAATCGGTGGCGGTGGCGTCGAGCTCGGAGCCGAACGGGTTGGCCGAGGTCGCATAGGCCGCATAGATGCTGCCGATCGGCATCGGCTTGTAGACCAGTCCGACATTGTAGTTGACCAGGTCTGCATTCATCTTGAGGTATTTCGGCGAGTTGGTCGACGAGCTCATGTTATAGCCGTCGTATCGCACGCCGCCATTCAGGATGATGATGTCCCGCCAATTGGCTGTGTCCATCAGGTAGACGCTGTTGGTGTTGACGCCGTAGCGCGTCGGATTACCCGTCAGCGACGGCAGCGTCGTGTACTGCCTGTAGGTGTATTGCGGCGAATAGAGATTGACGCCGGTCTGCGCGCTAGTGCTGGTCGAGCCGGCGCCGAACAGCTCCGCCGCCAGGCCGGTGTAGCGGTCGATCGAGATGTTCTCGTTGGAAAACTCCGTACCGACCACCGCGGTGTGCTTCACGCCCCAGATATCGAGCTTGAAGGTGGCGTCGTTCTGGTTGGCCCAGACGTCGACGGTCTGAAAGCGGCTCTGCGTGCTGGCCGTCGTGGTCCAGAGCAGTGGATTCGGGCTGGTCGTAATCGGGTTCTGCGGCAGCGTGCCGATGTAGTTCAGCTCCGAATGCTCGCCGCGGAACTTGCTGGTCAGCGTGATCGCCTCGTTGACCTTGTATTCCATCGTCCCGGTGCCGAAATCCTGCCGCGCGGCCTGGAAGTCGCGGTTGAGGAAGCCGTACCATGTCTCGCGCGGAATGCCCGCCGAGGTCACCGGAACATTGCCCTGCTTGTAGTAGGGCACGCCGAAATCCGGATAGCCGGACAGATCGGTGTGGACGTAGTTGGTCGTGAACTTGAGGTCCTCGGTCGGCGTCCATTTGGTCGAGAGGAACGCGCCCCAGCGGTCGTCGGTGACGAAGTTGCGTCCCGCGACGTTGGAGTCCTGGAACACGCCGCCGGTGCGCACCGAGACCGTCGGCGAGATCACCTGGTTAACGTCCAGCGTGACGCGCTTCTGCTGGTCGGTGCCGAACTCGGTGTCCATCCGCTTGAAGTTGGTGTCGCCGGCCTGCTTGGTGACGATGTTGATGGCGCCGCCGGCGGTGCCGCGGCCCGCATAGGACGAGGCCGGACCGCGCAGGATCTCGATCTGCTCGGTGAAGAAGTTCTCGCGGATCGAGACCGCGGGATCGCGGATGCCGTCGATGAAGACGTCGTTGCGGGCGTCGAAGCCGCGGATGAAGAAGCGATCGCCGAACGCGTTGCCGCCCTCGCCCGAGCCAAGCGTGACGCCGGCGGTCGAGCGGCCGATCTCCTTGAGCGCGGTGACGTGCTTGTCGGCCAGCACCTCCTTGCTCATGACGGTGATCGTCTTCGGCGTGTTCAGCAGCGGCTCGGGAAACTTGCCCGAGGCCTGCACGCGGTTGACCTTGTACGGCTCGGCCGCATCGGCATAGGGGTTGGCATCGGGCGCGGACAGCCCGCCGGCGTTCGGGAACGCCACCGCGGCCTGCTGGGCGCCCTGCTGGCGGGCGGCGCGGCGCAGGGCATTGCGCGCGCGGACCTGCTCGGGGGTCGGCTTGGAGGATGTCGGCTTGGCGCGCGCGACCGGCGCATCGACGTTGACGGGCGGCAGATCGGAGGCGGGTTGCGCCTCGGCCGACGACAGCGATGCCACGGCCATCAGTCCGGCGACCGCCGACACCTTGGTGACGAGGGGCCCCTCGCCTCGTCCATCAGAAAACTTCATCGCTGCGCCCTCGCGCAGCGAACGCGGTGCTCTCACCTGTCCCATTTGAATTTCACGCGCCCCAGATTTTTCATTCCACATCGCTTCCGCGGATCATTCGCAGTGCGGCGATGTGTCGTTGGTATCGGGCGTGTTTCAGGGGGTCAATTTGAGGAGCCCTAATTTGGCCTTGAATAGTTCCAGATCAAAACAATTCTAAAAACGCTCAACTAATAACAATGTGGAACTTGAAATCGTTCTAAACAGCGCGATTTGACTCGCGCTGTTGTCGAGACACCTCACATCTCAGCTCCATGAGCTCTCAGGTCGACGAGCCGGCCGGCTCGTCGCTGCTCGGCGGCTTCATCAGTGAGAACAGCTCGTCCACCGTCTGCACCGCGATCTTGCGCACACGCTCGGAATCCTCGATGCCCGCGATGCGCACCCCGTTGACCACGGCCCTGATCTCATCGCGGAAATCGGTGAGGAAGCGCAGCGGATCGCGCTGCTCGTTGGCGACGCGCGCGATCAGGCCGGTCACCAGGATCTGGCACGCGAGCATCTTGCCGTTCAGTTCTTCCATCGAAAGCTTCCCATCTCGTTGTCGTCGCATGGCGCATCGTCGCCGCAACCGGCCGACGCAGTCCTGCTCTGGTTGGATTCATGCCGATTACCCCGACAGCATCCGCGGCCGTCGAAATCATCCGCTTCTAATCAGCTCTCATCGGGCGCGACAAGACGGCGATATTAGGTCGGCCGAGGACCGCCTTGCGTCGCGCCGCAGACCATCGATGTTCCGCCGAGCGGATCGCGAGGCCCGGCACGCCCTCGGTTTGCCGAAGGCGGGGCGAGCCGGAGCAAGCGATGGCGCGCGTCCGTGATTGGCTCGTGCAACGCGCCAGAGATTTCTCACGGAGGATGTTTTCACTCATCGACGCAACTCAAGATCGGAGAAGCGGGCCCGCCGCTGCGCCGGCTATTTGGCCACCATGTCCGCCTTGGTCTCGGACAGCGTCTTGATCCGCTCCTTCAGCGCGCGCAGCGTGGCGAGGCTGGTCGCCACCGCCGCATCCGGAGTGTCTTGCAGCACGTCGGCGACGATCGTGTCCCGGACCTCGTCGAATTCGTCGACCACCTTGCGGCCGGCCTCGGTGAGGTAGAGTCGATTCGCGCGCCGATCCCTCGGATCGTGCCGGCGCTCCAACAGGCCCTGCTCCACCAGGCGATCGAGCAGCCGCACCAGCGAAATCGGCTGCAGTTCCAGCACATCTGCGAGATCGACCTGCGACAACCCCTCCTGCGCGCGCAGCCGATACAGCACCACCCATTGCGCGCGGGTGGTGCCACACTGCTTGGCACGATGATCAATATAGTTGCGGAGAATGCGCGAGCTTTCGACAAGCTGCGCGATCAGCTGACGTCTGTCGTCCAGCGACATGGCTGTGACCTCCCGTGAAGTCTTTTGATCGCACTGCGAAGCTTGCCAATTGTTTAGGTTGGCGCAAGCGCTCGTGTGTTTACACATTAATTGCGTGCGTACTATATCTGGGCCGCTGGGAAAGGCTTTAAAGACCGGTTATCCTGTCCGTCCCAGCATGTGGGCCAGCATGAAGACATCACGAACCATCACTTGGATCCTGCTGGCCGCGGCTCTCGGCGGCGCCGGCTACTACGGTTGGCAGCGCTATGAGAGCGGCGAGGCCGCGAAGAAGACGGCCGCGCAGAAATCGTCCCGGCCGGCGGCGGTTCGGGTATCGACCGTCGCGGTCGAGAAGACCGATTTTCCCGTCTTTCTGACCGGGCTCGGCACCGTGCAGGGCTTCAATACCGTCCAGGTTCGCACCCGCGTCGACGGCCAGATCGACAAGATCGCCTTCACCGAAGGCCAGCTGGTGAAGGAAGGCGATCTCCTGGTCGAGATCGATCCACGGCCGTTCCAGGCGGCGCTCGACCAGGCCAAGGCCAAGCGGGCCCAGGACGAGGCCAATCTCAACAACGCCAATCTCGATCTGCAGCGCACCACCAAGCTCGGCGAGTTCGCGACGCGGCAGCAGCAGGACACCCAGCGCGCCACCGTCGCGCAGCTGACGGCGCAGATCGCCGCCGACGACGCCGCGATCGCCAATGCCCAGACCCAGCTCAGCTACACCCAGGTCAAGGCGCCGATCTCCGGCGTCGCCGGCCTGCGCCAGGTCGATGTCGGCAACATCGTCAATGCCTCGACCCAGACCGGCATCGTGTCGATCGCGCAGATCGAGCCGATCTCGGTGATCTTCACCGCGCCGGAGGAGCAACTGCCCTACATCAACGAGGCGCAGAAGTCTGCCCAGTTGAAGGTCATCGCATTCACCACCGACGGCAAGAAGCAGCTCGCCGAAGGCAAGCTGATGGTTGTGAACAACCAGGTCGACACGTCGAGCGGAACAATCCGGCTCAAGGCGGTGTTCGACAACAAGGAGCACGTGCTGTGGCCGGGCCAGTCGGTCTCGACGCGTCTCCTGGTGCGGACGCTCAAGGACGCCACGGTGGTTCCCGACGACGCGGTCCAGCATTCGACCAATGGGCTCTACTCTTACACCGTCAGCCCGGAGAGCAAGGCCGAGCTGCGCAAGGTGAAGGTGGGCGCCTCGATCGATGGCCGCACGGTCATTGAAGAGGGTCTCACCCCGGGCCAGCAGGTGATCACCGGCGGTCAGTTCAAGGTACAGCCCGGCTCCCTCGTGACGACAGCGGTCGCCAGCACGGAGCCGGCGGCAGCGAAGGTCCGGCAGGAATGAACGGCGGCGGCATCTCGGCACCCTTCATCAAATACCCCATCGGCACCTCGCTGCTGATGGCGGGCATTCTCTTCATCGGTCTGGTCGCCTACCCGCTGCTGCCCGTCGCGCCGCTGCCCCAGGTCGACTTCCCCACCATCCAGGTGACCGCCAACCTGCCGGGCGCGAGCCCCGAGACGATGGCGACATCGGTCGCCCAGCCGCTGGAGCGGCAGTTCGCGCAGATCCCCGGCATCGCCCAGATGACCTCGACCAGCTACCTGGGCACCGCTTCCGTCACGATCCAGTTCGATCTCAACCGCAGCATCGACGGCGCCGCCAACGACGTCCAGGGCGCGATCAACGCCGCCTCGGGCCAGCTGCCGAAGAGCCTGCCGTCGCCGCCGACCTATCGCAAGGTCAACCCGGCCGACTCCCCGATCCTGCTGCTGTCGGCCACCTCCGAGACGCTGCCGCTGACCACGGTCAGCGACGCGGTCGACGCCGGTCTCGCCCAGCAGATCAGCCAGATCTCGGGCGTTGCCCAGGTCATCATCGGCGGCCAGCAGAAGCCGTCCATCCGCATCCAGATCGATCCGGCCAAGCTCGTTGCCAAGGGCCTGTCGATGGAGGATGTGCGCAGTCAGATCGCGATCACCACCGTCGACGCCCCCAAGGGCAACATCGACGGCGAGCGGCGCGCCTACACGATCTACGCCAACGACCAGCTGACCGACTCGAAGGACTGGAACGACGTCATCATCGCCTACCGCAATGGCGGTCCCCTGCGCATCCGCGACATCGGCAAGGCCGTGACCGCGGCGGAGGATTCCAAGCAGGCGGCCTGGGCCAATGGCAAGCGCGGCGTGTTCCTGGTGATCTTCAAGCAGCCTGGCGCCAACGTCATCGAGACCGTCGATCGCATCAAGGGGCTGCTGCCGCGTCTGGTCGCGGCGATCCCGCCGGCGATCAAGATCGACGTCATCTCCGACCGCACAACCACCATCCGCGCCGCCGTCGAGGACGTCCAGTTCACGCTCATCCTCACGATCTTCCTGGTCGTGATGGTGATCTTCATCTTCCTGCGCAGCTTCTGGGCCACGGTGATCCCGACGATCACCGTGCCGCTGGCGCTGCTCGGCGCCTGCGCGATGATGTGGGGCGTCGGCTACACGCTCGACAACCTCTCCCTGATGGCTTTGACCATCGCGGTCGGCTTCGTGGTCGACGACGCCATCGTCATGCTCGAGAACATCTCGCGCTATGTCGAGGAAGGCGAATCGCCGATGGCCGCCGCCTACAAGGGCGCCAAGGAGATCGGCTTCACCATCGTCTCGATCTCGATCTCGCTGGTCGCGGTGCTGATCCCGCTGCTCCTGATGGGCGGCATCATCGGCCGGCTGTTCCGCGAGTTCGCGGTCGTGCTGGCGATGACCATCTTCGTCTCGATGTTCGTGTCGCTGACGCTGACCCCGATGATGGCGTCGCGCTTCCTGCGCAATGAGCACGCCACCCAGCACGGCAAGTTCTACCAGTGGAGCGAGGCCGCTTTCGACGCGATGCTGCGCGCCTATGAGAAGGGCCTCGATCTCGCGCTGCGCTGGCGCTTCGCCACCCTCATGGTGTTCTTCGCCACGCTGGGCCTCTCCGTCTACCTGTTCATCCTGATCCCGAAGGGCTTCTTCCCGCAGCAGGACGTCGGCCTGATCACTGCCACGTCGGAAGCCTCGCAGGACATCTCGTTCAAGGCGATGCAGTCGCGCCAGGAGGCGCTGGCCAAGATCGTGATGGCCGATCATGATGTCGCCAGCGTCGCCATGGCGATCGGCGGCTCGGGCCGCGCCGGCAACAACGGCAACATGTTCATCACCCTGAAGCCGCGCGAGGAGCGCGAGGCGACGGCGCAGCAGATCATCACCCGGCTCCGGCCGCAGCTCGAGAAGGTCGAGGGCGCGCGGCTGTACATGCAGGCGGCGCAGGACATCCGGCTCGGCGGCCGCCCCTCCCGCACCCAGTTCGAGTTCACCCTGCAGGATCCGAACCTCTCCGAGCTCAACGACTGGGCGCCGAAGATCCTGGAGAAGATGCGCTCGCTGCCGCAGCTGCGCGACGTCGCCACCGACCAGCAGGCCGACGGCACCACCGTGCAGCTCACGATCAACCGCGACACCGCCTCGCGCTACGGCATCACGCCGCAGCTGATCGACGACACGCTGTATGACGCCTTCGGTCAGCGCCAGGTCGCGCAGTACTTCACCCAGCTCAACTCCTATCGCGTGATCCTGGAGATTCTGCCGGAGTTGCAAGGCAACCTCGACACGCTGAACAAGCTCTATGTGAAGTCGCCGACCACTGGCGACCAGGTGCCGCTGTCGACCTTCGCCAACTGGACCACGGTGCCGGTCAAGCCGCTGTCGATCAGCCACCAGGGCCAGTTCCCGTCGATCACGATCAGCTTCAACCTCGCCCAGGGCGTCGCACTCGGCCAGGCCACCGACGCCGTGCAGCGCGCGATGGTCGAGCTCGGTGCTCCGGCCACGCTGAATTCGAGCTTCCAGGGCACCGCGCAAGCGTTCCAGCAGTCGCTGTCGACCGTGCCGCTGCTGATCCTCGCGGCGCTCGTCGTGGTCTATCTGATCCTCGGTATTCTCTACGAGAGCTACATCCACCCGATCACGATTCTCTCGACGCTGCCCTCGGCCGGCGTCGGCGCGCTCGCGATCCTGATGGCGTTTGGCTACGAGTTCAGCCTGATTGCTCTTATTGGTGTCATCCTGCTGATCGGCATCGTGAAGAAGAACGGCATCATGATGGTCGACTTCGCCATCGCCGCCGAGCGCGACCAGCATCTGGCGCCCGAGCAGTCGATCCGCCAGGCCGCTCTGCTCCGCTTCCGCCCGATCATGATGACCACGATGGCCGCCCTGCTCGGCGGCGTGCCCTTGATGCTCGGCAACGGCACCGGCTCGGAAATCCGCCAGCCGCTCGGCTACGCCATGGTCGGCGGCCTGATCGTCAGCCAGATGCTGACGCTGTTCACGACGCCTGTGATCTATCTCTATCTCGACAAGGTCAACAACGCCTTCGCGCGCTGGGGCCGCACGCATATCGACCACGAGACCGAGACGGCGGCGTCAGGGCCGGTGAAGGAAGCAGCGGAATAATCCTGCGGCATCGTGACCGACGTCAGTCCGGGGCAAGGCCGCAGGCCTTGAACCCGGACTGACTGCAAACAGTAGCCGGACGACCGTTTCACCGTCCTCGTTACATCGTGCTGGACATGCAGACCCAGCTGTCATCGTCCGCCATCCGTGACATCTCGGTTCAACATCTTTTGCTGCGGAGCACTGGATGCTGCGCCTTCGCGGAGCGTGACAGCTGTTGCAACGGCAAGCGCACCAGAGACGATCGACCGCTGCCGCGAAGTCTCGTCTCGTTTTCCCGTCTCCGTCCGCCGCCGACTATTGCCGCGCCATCTCGGCCTGCCCCACGCTCTCGCCATCCAGACTCTGCTCGGTCTGCATCGTCACCGTCACGTGCGACAGCCGCCCGGTGAACGCAAACGGCGCCGTGTAGTCCGAGACCGGGCTGCCGCGGTCGTGGCCGATGTCGAGGCCCGACCAAGAGATCAGAGTGTGGAAGGCGAGTTGCGTCGTCAGCCTACCGGCCTCCTCGCCGTCGATCAGCAGCGTATATTGGCTCATGCCGGTGCGCGCGCCCTTGGCCGGCTCGGTCTGTCGCCGAAGACGCTCGACGCGAAGGCCGAGGCGATGCGGTCCAGCCGGCACGGGGCGAACTGAACGTACGATCTCGTGGCGGCCGCCGATATTGAGATCGTGCACAAGATGGCCATCCTTGACATAGAGGCTGTAGCCCGAGGTGGCGTCGCCATGTGCGATCAGCACGCCGCTCGCGCCTTCATCGATCTCGACATGCGCCTCGATCAGATAGTCGCGGCTGCGTACGTCGGGCGCGACGTCGGTCGGCACGTGGCCCATGCCGGCGTGGAAGGTGAAGCGGGTGCGCGCGCCGTGGAAGCGCGCGGCGTTCTCGGCGAAGCGCGGGCCGAAACGGTCGTCGAGCGGCAGCACCTGGTGCGCCTCCGCCTGCTCCCACCACAGCTTCACCAGCGCGGCGAGCCGCTCCGGCTCGGCGGCGGCGAGATCATGGGTCTCGGAGAAATCCTGCGCGAGGTGGAACAGCTCCCATTTGTCGTTGTCGAACGGCGTGCCGGTAGGATGAAACGCCACCGCCTTCCAGCCGTCGTGCCAGAGGCCGCGATGGCCGAACATCTCGAAATATTGCGCGACCTGCTTGGACGGCGCATTCGGATCCGTAATGGACCTGGCGAAGCTCACGCCCTCGAGCGGCATCTGCGGCACACCCGCGATCGTATCAGGCGCAGCGATGCCGATCAGGTCGAGCAGGGTCGGCACGAGATCGCAGGCATGGACGAACTGATGACGGATCTCGCCACCAGCCGAAATCGTTTTCGGCCAAGACAGGATGAAGGGATCGCGAATGCCGCCGCCATGCGTGTTCTGCTTGTAGCGCCTCAGCGGCGTGTTCGACGCCATCGCCCAGCCATGCGGGAAGTTGGAGTGCGTATCGGGGCCGCCGATGTCGTCGATCCGCGCGAGCTTCTCCGCGATCGGCTCCGGCTTGAAGTTGAACGGCCCCATCGCATTGACGAAGCCGAGCGGCCCGCCCTCCTGGCTCGCGCCATTGTCGGACATCACGATCACCAGCGTGTTGTCGCGCTGGCCGGTCTTGTCGAGGAAGGCAAGCAGCCGCGCCAGATGCTGGTCGGCATGGTCGAGCATGCCGGCGAAGGCCGATTGCAGCCGGGTGAAGACGCGGCGCTCGTCGTCGGAATGCGTCTCCCAGGCCTTCACGCCGTCATTCCGCGGCGGCAGGTCCGTCGTCGCGGGCACCAGCCCCATCGCCTTCTGCCGTGCCAGGCGCTCGGCACGCTCAACGTCCCAGCCATGGGCGAAGACGGCATCGTAGCTCTTGATGATGTCATCAGGCGCCTGGTGCGGGGCATGGCAGGCGCCGAGCGCGAGCCAGGTGAGCCATGGCAGTTCGGGCCGGTCGGCGGTATGGTCGGCGATGAAGCGGATCGCCTGATCGATGAGGTCGGCGGTCAGGTGATAGCCGTCGGCGTAGCTGCCGGGCGGCGGGATGTGCGTATTGTCGAGCACGAGCTCGGGCGCATATTGATCAGTCTCGGCGTCGAGGAAGCCGTAGAAGCGATCGAAGCCGCGGCCGAGCGGCCAGCCGTCGAACGGCCCGGTCGCGCCGCTCTCGGTCAGCGGCGTGACGTGCCACTTGCCGACCATGTAGTTGCGATAGGCGTGGACCCGCAGCATCTCGGCCAAGGTCCCCGCCTCGCGCGCAATCTTGCCGCGATAGCCCGGATAGCCGGAATCGAAATTGGCGAGGCAGCCGACGCCGACCGAATGATGGTTGCGACCCGTGAGCAGCGCCGCCCGCGTCGTCGAGCACATCGCCGTGGTGTGGAAGCCCGAATAGCGCAGCCCCTGCGCTGCCAGCGCATCGATCGCGGGCGTCCGGATCGGCGAGCCGTAGCAACCGAAATCGGAGAAGCCGACGTCGTCGAACAGCACGATCAGGATGTTCGGTGCGCCCTTGGGCGGCTGCGGCGGCGCCGGCCACCACGGCTTCGAGCCGGCGATGGTCCTGTCGATCGTGCCTCCGAATGCGGGCTCGCTCATGCCTCGTCCTCCCTGTCGCTCGCATCGCGGCACAACCGGCCTTGCGAAGCGGCGTTGTTCTGGTTGCAGCGATCGGCCTCCATGGGTGGCAGAGCTCGCTTGCTTGGCATGATAATCATAATTATCGTTATTATTCTAGACGGAGGTCTCGATGCCGCCACGGATTGCCCAGGTCGACCTGCCCGGCGTCACGCCGTCGCGGCAGCAGCGCAGCCGTGAGACCACCCTGGCCTTGTTGACGGCCGGCGCGGAGCTGTTGCGCACGCGCAGCCTCGCGGAGCTCTCGATCAGCGAGCTCTGCGCCGACATCGGTGCCACGGTCGGCGCCTTCTACAGCCGCTTCGACAGCAAGGAGGCCTATTTCAACGCCCTTCTCGCGCTCACCCTGCAGGACGGCCGCGAGCAGCTGCTGAGGCTGCCGCCCGTGGGTTCGGTGCAGCCTGGTGAGCTGGACGCGCAATGCCGTCTGCTGGTCCGCGGCACCGTTCTGTGGATGCGCCGCCACAGGGGCGTGCTCCGCGCGGCTCTCATGCGCAGCGAGGACGGCCCCAACAACTGGACCGGCTTCAAGGAATTGGCGCAGGTGCTGTCGCAGCGCGCGGCGCTGCTGCTGCGGTCGCCGGCTCCCGGAGGCAGCACGCGCCGGCGCAAGCCGGCCGCGACGGCGGAGGAGCGCAAGACGGTGGCGTTCGGCGTGCAGGTCGTGCTCGGCACCCTCGTGAACGCCATCCTCAACGACCCCGGCCCGCTGTCGATCGACGACGACGAGATCGCCGATCGCCTTGGCGCCTGCCTCGTCTTGCTGCTGCGCGCCGGGCCGGACGGCGCACCGCACGAGCCGCGTGGCCGCCCTGGCAAGCGCTAGCGGCCGCCCGACAGGGCGACGGTTGCCAAACAGGTTGGAAATCCGTCATCCAGCGGCTTGCCAAAGCCGCGGACATGCGGGTAGAAGGACGCGTCGCCGCCGCCGGCCTGCTTCGCGGGCCGGTTCGCAGAACGGTGCCAGACAGTCCACCAAATGGTTGAAACTGCTCGGCATTCCGCTGGGGAATGGTGTAACGGTAGCACAACAGACTCTGACTCTGTTTGTCTTGGTTCGAATCCAGGTTCCCCAGCCAGCTTGATCTCTGCCGCGACCGCCTCAAGCGTGACGCCGTCCTCCTTGCGACCTGAACCACCGCCCCCGCACGCACCGGCCCTTCGACGCTCAGCCCCTCGTTAACCTCTGTTCATTGCGAATCGACGAGAACGGAACAACCATTCCGAGCAACGGAACGCCTGGGCGGAGGATTCCACTTGCAAAGCAGCGTCGGGTCGCGGGCTTTTCAGAATGCACGGCTCCAGAAGCGGGCCAAGAAGCAGGCCGACGTGCTGCTGCCGGCGGCCGTGAAAGCCTATCGCGAGGGGCGGCATCAGGAGACCCAGTCGCTGTGCCGGCAGATCCTGCAGGACCTGCCGCAGCATGTCGGCGCCCTGCATCTGCTCGGCGTGTCCGAACGGGATTGCGGCCGGTTCGACCAGGCCGTGCTCCTGCTGACGCGGGCGGTCGACATCGACCCGCGCGCGGCCGACGCCCAATCCGATCTCGGCGTGTCGCTGTCCCGGCTCGGCCGTCACGAGGACGCGCGAGCCCGCTTCGAGCGCGCCATTGCGCTCAAGCCGAACTTCCCGGCCGCGCTCACGCATCTCGGCAACGCGCTGATGAGCCTGTTCCGTTTCGAGGAGGCGATCGCGGCTCACGACCGCGCCATTGCGCTGAAGCCCGACCACGCCGAAGCCTACGCCAATCGCGGCATGGCGCTGATGTTCACGAGCCGCAACGGCGAGGCCGCTCAGAACTTCGATCGCGCACTGTCGCTGCAGCCGCGGCTGCTGACGGCGCTGTTCGGCAAGGGCGTGGCCAGCATGAACCTGCGGGATTTCGACGCGGCGCTGGCCGCGCTGAATGCGGCGCTGGCGATCAATCCGAAAGCGGCGGCCGTGATCGCCCAACGCGGGCGGGCGTATCAGGAGTTGGGCAGGTTCGCCGAGGCCGAGGCCGATTTCGATGCCGCGCTCGCCCTCGAACCGCGTCTGGAAGAAGCACTTTGCGGCAAGGCCGCGGTCACTCTCGTCAACGGCAACATCGCGCCGGCGATCTCCGTCATCAACAAGGTGCTGGAACAGAATCCGAACTCGGAGATCGCCTGGACCCTGCTCGGCGTCTGCGCGGCGGCGCAGGGCGACACCGCCGCCGCGATCGACCATTACGACCGCGCGCTGGCGATCCGACCGAACCATGAGGACGCGATCACCAAAAAGATCTTTGCGCTGGATTTCCTGCCCGACACCGGGGTGGAACGTCTCCAGGAAGCACGGAGATATTGGTGGGAGGCGATCGGCTCGCGATTGGAGCGCCGCTCGCTCGGCGTGCGAAACATCGACCCCGACCGGCGCCTTGTCGTGGGGTACGTCTCGTCCGATTTCCGCGACCATTCGGCGGCCTTCGCCTTCCTCCCCATCCTGCGCCATCATGATCGCGCCAAGTTCGAGATCGTGGCGTATTCCTGCTCGCCGTTGAAGGATGCCAAGACCGAGCTCTGCCGCTCGCTGGTCGATCGCTGGGTCGACGCCTCGCTGTGGGGCGATGACAGGCTCGCCGACCAGATCCAGGCCGACAAGGTCGACATCCTCGTCGATCTCTCGGGGCATTCCGCGGGCCACCGGCTCACGATGTTTGCGCACAAGCCTGCCCCGATCCAGGTCTCGGCCGTCGGCAGCGTCACCGGCACGGGCCTGCCCGTGATGGATTATCTGCTGGCCGATGCGGTGACGATTCCGGCTGAGGTCCGGCATCTGTTCGCCGAAAAGATCTACGACCTGCCGTCGCTGATCACGATCGAACCGCCGCCCACGATTCCGCCCTCGCCGCTGCCGATGCTTCAGAACGGCCACGTCACCTTCGGCGCGTTCAATCGCATCGACAAGATGTCCGAGCCTGCGATCGGACTCTGGTCGAAGCTGATGGCTGCAACGCCCGGCTCGATCATCGTCGTCAAGAACCACTCGATGGGCGATGCCCTGCTGCGTGACCGATTGATCGCTCGCTTCGTCGCGCACGGCATTGCCGCGGACCGCATCCGCTGTGAAGGGAAGACGACGCGGCAGCAGCATCTCGCGATGTTTGCCGAGATCGACATCTCGCTCGATCCGTTCCCGCAAAATGGCGGCATCTCGACCTGGGAGTCGCTGCAGATGGGCGTGCCCGTGGTCACCAAGCTCGGCAGCGGCCCTTCCGCCCGCGCGGGCGGTGCGATCGTCAAGGCGCTCGGCCTCGACGAGTGGGTCGCCGAAGACGACGAGGGCTATCTCGCGACCGCGCTGAATTTCTGCTCCCGGCCCGCCGAGCTTGCCGCGCTTCGCGCCGAGCTGCCGGCGATGGTCTCGAATTCGGCAGCGGGAAACAACGCGCTGTACACGCAGCACGTCGAGAAAGCCTACCGGAGATTCTGGCAGGACTATTGCCTGCAGGCGCCGATCCGCTAGCGCAGTCGCCAGGCAGGCGCGGAGATCACGATCGACACAACCGCGCGCCGGTGCGTCGTTCGACCCATGACAGGTAGTGCTCTGTGCGGGCCATCACCTGCGCACGCGTCAATCCGAACTGCTCGAGCGTGTAGACGTGCTTGAATCGGCGGCTGGGCGTTTCCATCTGCAGCCGTTGCCGCAGGCGGCTCTCGAACGCCGGTGCGAGATCGTCGCCGAACGCCGCATGGATCCGGCGGATGGTTGCCAGGGGATCCTTGATGAGCTCGTCGAACACGACATCGACGACGCGCGTCGAGCTCGCCTGCTCGTCGGCCTGCATCATCCGCTCCGTGGTGTGCTCGAACAGCTCCAGCGTCCGTCGTCCGAGATCATGGAAATCGATGCGCGGTGTGTAGGAGATCTGCAGCTGCGCGATCAGGCTCGCCAGCGCCGGAATGATCTGGCAGGGATCGCGATGCAGCCGGACGATCCGCGCATCGGGGAAGCTTCTGAACAGCACCGGCAGGAAGTGGGCATGCGCCAGCGACTTGCTGAGCCAGTGCCCGCCGCGATGAAACAGCTGCAGATGCTGAACCTGGCGCTTGTAACCTGCACAGAGCGCATCGAGCTGCGGCAGGTCGAGCGTCCGGAACCAATGCCAATACTCGGGCGATCTCAGCCCGAGGATCATGTGCTGCGGGCCGTGCCACATCATCAGCTGGCACTCCTCGGGCGCCTCGACATCGAATTCGTGGATCTTGTGCAGGTCCGGCATGACGGCCGCGCGAAACTCGGACTGCGCGCGCATCCGGCCGATGCGTGGATCGGTCGCATAGGTCTCCGGCCGCGGCGGCGGTGACGGCTCCTGCAACTCCCAGAGCCGCGGCGCGCGAGCCTGCGGATCGAGCGCCAGCAGGTGATGCAGGAACGTGCTTCCGGTGCGGCCGAAGCCGATGAGGAACAGCGGCCTTGCGACGGGCACGTCGACGATCTCAGGGACCTCGGCCAGATCCTGGGCGAACTGGACATAGCGCTCGATCCAGCCATAGACATAGTAGCCGGCCATGTAGCGGCCGAGATCGTCATAGCCGGGATCGCGCGCGATCGACTCGGCGAGACGCCTGATGCCCTCCAGATCCAGCGCATTGTCGGCGCCGAACGTCAGCGGACCGAGGCGTTCTTGCGCGAGGTCGAGCAATCGATCGACGTCCAGCACCGGCCGCGCACAGAATTCGCCGTCGAGCGACAGCATCCTGGTGAGCAATTGCGCAGCCTCAGGCGAGCGCTGCCGGGGAGCAACGACGATGACTTCGTCGGGATCGGCCGGCCCGCGACGCATGGAGAGCTTCCTCATCGGCTTGATCGGGCCATGCTAACGAACGGGATGCTCGCTCACAACCGCGGCGCGCCACGTCAGCGGCCGGCGCACCGGACCGCGGCCGACGTGGCCTGGATCACGCAATTAACCCGCCATTCACCATGACGCTCGTCCGGCCGGAACGATGCAATTTGCTTCAACTTGTCCGGATGAGGGAGACGGGACATGACCAAGCTGACGGATCTCGAAGACCAGATTGAGCGGGCCGAGCGGCTCGAGCGGAGCATCACCGACACGCTGACGATCGAGCGCCTGCGCCAGTTCGCGGCCGAGTGCCGGCGCCAGCGCGAAAGGCTGTCGCAGCAGCGGCGCCGCGCGGCCTGACGACCGGTCGGGCCAGCCGCGCCGCTATCGCAGGCCGGCCTCGGCTTCGGGCCAGTCGACGCATGCGGTCAGGAGCAGGTCGTGACCATGTTGGTGCAGAGCTGCCGGGTCCAGCCGATCCCCTTCTTGACGCGGACCTTGGCGAACGCGCCGGAGCAGCCGAGCAGCTCGACGGCCTGATCGCCGTCCGCATGCGGATCGAGCTTCGCGCTCGCCGTATCACGATCGCGGTAGATGACAGCGCCGTTCTGCAGCCCGCCGGCACCGACGACGCTCCGGTGCAGAAAGCCCCGCCCCTGGAAGATGACTCTTTCGCGGTCCTGATCGACATCGATCAGCGTGGCCCGGTCGATCTCGAACCAGTCGCCCTGCTGCGCGGTGAGATGCACGACGATCCAGCCATCGCTGGTCGGATTCTTCAGCGCCGTGACCACGCTGCCGCCGGGAGCGGCGCGCACATTGGCGCCATGCGGATCGCGATCGGTGATGTCGACGGCGACGTCACACGCCTCACGCCCGGTCCCCTGAGCCGCGGCGATGCCGGGGACGACGAGGAGCACAACGAGCCAAAATATCATGCACATCATCAAAACGACCAATCCTGACCAAGCTCCGGATTGGTCGCCACCGGCGCCCCGAAGTTCAATCGATGGAACGCAGCGTGCCACTCGTGCAAGGTCATATCAGATGGGCGATGTCATGGAGACTCCTGCTCCGCTCCACAATCGCGCCCGGGTCATTCATGGCCTCCAATCGGCCAGACGCTCCGATTCCAGTGGCACGGAGTCCGACAATGGCGGTAGAGCAGCCTTGCGAGAGCGCTATGACATGCGCATCAGCCGAAAGCTTCGTCACATGCGCGCACGTCCCTCCTCCCGCCTGCTGGTCGTCGATCCCGATGACCGGCTGCTGCTGTTCAAGTTTGTTCACATCGCCGGCGCGCTGACGGGGCAGCAGTTCTGGGCGACGCCGGGCGGCGGGCTCGATCCCGGAGAGAGCTATGAGGCGGCGGCGTGCCGGGAGATGTTCGAGGAGACCGGAGTGCGGATCGACCATCCCGGGCTGCAGATCGCGCGCAGAAGCGTAAACTTCACGATGGTCGACGGCGAACAGGTCAGCTCGGACGAGCGCTACTTCCTGGTCCGGGTGGGAAGCGCCGACGTCTCATCGCGACACTGGACCGAGCTGGAGCGCGCCGCGATCGCGGCGCAGCGCTGGTGGCGGCCAGCCGAGCTCGCGGCCACCACCGATCAGGTCTTTCCTGAGGATATCCTCGAGATGCTGAGGCGAGCCGGCGTCTGGTGAGGCGGTCGCCGCTCAGAGCCGCCCGCCGGCGAGCGCGGCGGCGCGCGGCCGACCGACATCGTCCAGCACAGGCGGCATCGGCGTGACCGGGAACACCGCATTGATCTGCCCGGTGCCGGAGGACGGGAAAAACGGCGTGACCACCTCGACGCCACGGTCGTAATGATTCCAGCCGAGCGCCCCGAGCAGCATCGCGGTGTCGTGCATGAAGCCTTCGCCATGGCCCTTGCTGGCGTATTCCGGCAGCATGTCACAGAAATCCGGCCACTCGCCCTGCTCCCACATCTGGATCACCTCGTGGTCGAGCCGCTCCAGGAACGGGCTGAACATCTTGTCGCGATATTCGTCGGCGGTGCCGTTCTGAGCGAAGCGGTGGCTCAGCGAGCCCGATGCGAAGAACGCGACCGTGCCGTCGTAGTGGTCCTCCACGGCCCGGCGGAAAGCCCAGCCGAGCTTGGCGCTGTCGGCCAGATAGTGAGAGGTGCACAGCGCCGACACCGACACCACCTTGAAGTGGCGATCGGGGTTCATGTAGCGCATCGGAACCAACGTGCCGTATTCGAGCGCCAGCGAGGTCGCGTCATGCGCCATGGTGGCAATACCCTGCGCGTTGGCACCCTTGGCCAGGATGTGACCGAGCTCCGGATTGCCATCGTACTCATAGGTCATGTTGGCGATGAAGTGCGGCAGCTCGTTCGAGGTGTAGAGCCCCTGGAAGTGGGGCGCGCAGTTGATGTGATAGCCGGCATTGACCAGCCAGTGCGTGTCGAACACGACGATGGTGTCGACGCCGGCCTCGCGGCAGCGCCGGCCGATCTCGATGTGGCCGTCGATCGCGGACTGCCGCTTGCCCTTGGCCGGGCCATCGAGCTCGCTGAGATACATCGACGGCACATGCGTGATCTTGGCCGCCAGTGCGAGCTTGCCCATCGCCTCGTCTCCTTCCGGTCGTTTCCCAGTCCGGCAGCGCGGACCCCTTGTTGGGACGCAGATTAGCCGGGCGCGCCCGCGAAAAAAAGGGCCGCGACAGCGGCCCTTGGTCGGCATCGAAGCATTCCTTGTCCCATGATCATGGGACACGAGATGCGGGCGCAAGCGCGCTTGGCGCGATCACGCCGCCTTGATGTCGATGGTCTTGGCGGCCTTCTGCACCTCCGGCTTTTTCGGCAAGGTGACCTTCAGCACGCCCTGCTTGAACACCGCCTCGATCTTGTCGGTGTCGACGCCGTCCGGAATCTGGAAGGAGCGCTCGAACGAGCCGAAGCTGCGCTCGCGGACGTAATAGTCCTTCTTCGTCTCCTCCTTGTCCTCCTGCTTCTCGCCCTTGATCGACAGCACGCCGCTCGCGACCTTCACCTCGACGTTCTTCTCGTCGAGCCCGGGCAGCTCCGCGGTCACCTCATAGGCGTTGTCGTGCTCGGCGACGTCGACCGCAGGCGCCAGGGCGAACGACCGCGCGCGGGCAAGACCCGGCAGCTGGTCGAACAGCGACGGCGTGCGCCAGAGTCCGCCGTGGAAGTCCTCGAACACGCGATCGATCTCGCGGCGCAGATTGTCGAACGGTCGCCATCCCTGCACGGACGGCGCATTGGCTTTCTCGGTATTGACAGGCAGCTTGGTGGGTTCAGCCATGACTTCATCCTCCTGCTTCACGCGAGGATCGGCTCTCAAGCGGCATGGAACGGCCGTCGCGCTCAATGAGATCGGCCGGTCTCCGCCTCCTCGCGCTTCGGCAGAAATATACCGGCCCGCCCCGCGTGCCAGATTGATCGTGATCAAATCTCGGCGCGGTCGCGCCGCGCGAAAACGAAGTCCCGACGATCCTCTGTTCGGCGTTGCCCTCGTGCCCTCTGGACGCGTGGATGCCGGCCGAACCAGCCGATCGACATGGTAAACCGCGCGTAAATCGCGGCGGCTGTGACATCGGTTTAGCGCAGAGTGCAGAAAGCCTTATCACCCAATGCGTTAGACTGCTTTAAGGAGGCTCCCTCGCAACCTCGAAATGTGTGCCACAACCGCACCACCGGGAGCCCGGGCGGCCAGAAATGTAACCCGCTTAACAAATTCTCCAGTCCCTCCGGCGAAGGTGTCGGCTCAACAATTCACCACAGGTTTCATGACCGTGACATCCTTCGGACGTGTGATCTCGGTTCGGGGCTCTCAGGCCCGAGTCGGCATTCTTCTGCATGCCAAGCAGATGAGCGTTTCCGAAATCCGCGCGACAGTCGGCCGCTTCATCAGCATTCGCTGCCCCAGCGCCACGATCGTTGCCATCATTACCGAGGTCACCAGCGAAGACCTGTCGAAATCGACCGAATATGTCGCCACCGCGTCGGTCGACCTGCTCGGCGAGATCCTCGGCCCCGCCGATCGGCCCAAGTTCCAACGCGGCGTCACCCACTACCCGACCATCGGCGACGCCGTCGACATGATCACCAGCCAGGAGCTGCGCACGATCTATACGCCCACCGCGGGCGACCACATCGACATCGGCGCGCTGCAGCAGGACACGTCCGTGCGCGCCTGCGTCAACGTCGAGGAGATGCTGTCGAAGCATTTCGCGGTGCTCGGCTCGACCGGCGTCGGTAAGTCCACCGGCGTGTCGCTCTTGCTCAACGAAATCCTGAAAGCGCGGCCGAACCTGCGCATCTTCCTGCTCGACGTCCACAACGAATATGGCCGCTGCTTCGGCGAGAAGGCGCTGGTGCTGAACCCGCGCAATCTCAAGCTGCCGTTCTGGCTGTTCAACTTCGAGGAGATCGTCGACGTCCTGTTCGGCGGCCGGCCCGGCGTGCCGGAAGAGCTCGACATCCTCGCCGAGGTGATCCCGCTGGCGAAGGGCATCTACACCCAGTACCAGAACTCCGACCGCATCGGTCTGAAGCGCATCGACCCGAAGACGATCGGCTACACCGTCGATACGCCCGTACCCTACCGCCTCGTCGACCTGATCAACCTGATCGACGAGCGCATGGGCAAGCTCGAGAACCGCTCCTCGCGCATCATCTATCACAAGCTGATCTCGCGTATCGAGACGGTGCGCAACGACCCGCGCTACGCCTTCATGTTCGACAACGCCAATGTCGGCGGCGACACCATGGCGGAGGTCATCAGCCATCTGTTCCGCCTGCCCGCCAACGGCCGGCCGATGACGGTGATGCAGCTCGCCGGCTTCCCCGCCGAGGTGGTCGATTCCGTGGTCTCGGTCGTGTGCCGCATGGCGTTCGATTTCGGCCTGTGGAGCGATGGCGTCTCACCGCTGCTGTTCGTCTGCGAGGAAGCGCATCGCTACGCCTCCGCCGACCGCTCGATCGGATTCGGCCCGACCCGCAAGGCGATTTCGCGCATTGCCAAGGAAGGCCGTAAATACGGCGTCTATCTCGGTCTCGTCACGCAGCGCCCGGCCGAGCTCGACGCCACCATCATCTCCCAGTGCAACACGCTGTTCACGATGCGCCTCGCCAACGAGCGCGACCAATCGCTGCTGCGCTCGGCGGTCTCCGACGCCGCCGCCAACCTGCTCTCCTTTGTCCCCTCGCTCGGCACCCGCGAGGTGCTGGCGTTCGGCGAAGGCGTGGCGCTGCCGACCCGGCTGCGCTTCAAGGAGGTGCCGCTGCATCAGCTGCCGCGCAGCGAGGCAACCATCGCCACCGTGCGCTCGGTCAATGCCGGTCACGACATGCACTTCGTCAGCGCCGTGCTGGAGCGCTGGCGCGGCGCGACCTCGAGCCGCGAGGCCTCCAACGGCGATGGCGGCATGAGCGTCATGAACAGCGCTGGCGATCGCGGCGGCGGGCTTGCCACCTCGCTGGACGCGCCCATGCTGCAGCCCTCGCTCGGTCTCGACCCCGACCGCTTCTCCCTGCTGAAGAAGCCGCTGCGCTGAGCTGAGGACCACAGTCCTTCGTGGCCAGAGCCGGAGCCTGGTGATCTCCAGCCAGCTCCCGGGCCCATCACGAAGACGTTCGTTCGAATTGATTGCATCCTATCAATTCTGATCCTATCTAAATCTCACGATGTCCAGTCCGACCAAAGCCCAATCGGAGATCGGCCTGCTGATCGCCCGCGTCGCCCGGCTGTGGCGGCGCGAGGCCGACCAGGCCCTGGCCGATCACGGCCTGTCGCAGGCCACGGCCCACCCGCTGCGGGCGTTGGCACGTCGCGGCAAGGACGCAAACGGCGGCATTCGCCAGGGCGCGCTGGCCGAGGAGGTCGGCATCGAGGGCCCCTCTCTCGTCCGCTTGATCGACCTGTTGCAGACCGAGAAGCTCGTCGAGCGGCGCGAGGACCCCACTGACCGCCGCGCCAAGACGCTGCATTTGACCGCCAGCGGCGAAGCCAAGGCTACGGAAATCGAGGCCGTGCTCGGGCGCGTGCGAACCTTTCTGCTTCAGGACATCTCGCCTGAGGACCTCGCGGTTGCCTCCGACGTTTTGCATCGCATCGCGCAGCGCATGACGCGCCTGCACGACACCGTATCGTCCGACCCGGGCCTCTGATGCGAAACACGATGACCTTTCCGGTGCGCGGCGCGGACCTCGCATTCTCGGTGAAGACGTTCGGAGCCGCGATGCTGGCGCTCCTGATCGCGCTGTGGATCGACCTGCCGCGACCGTATTGGGCGATGGCCACCGTCTACATCACCTCGCAGCCACTGGCCGGCGCCACCGCCTCCAAGGCGCTCTACCGCGTGCTCGGAACGCTCGCGGGAGCCGCGGCGTCGGTGGCGATCGTGCCGAGCTTCGTCAATTCGCCCGAGCTGCTCAGCCTCGCCATTGCGCTGTGGACCGGCGCCTGCCTCTATGTCTCGCTGCTCGACCGCACGCCGCGCAGCTATTTCTTCATGCTGGCCGGCTACACGCTGGCCCTGATCGGATTTCCCGCCGTGACCGATCCCGGCGGCATCTTCGACGTCGCCGTGGCGCGCGCCCAGGAGATCACGCTGGGCATCGTCTGTGCCACGCTGGTCTCGACCATCGTGCTGCCGCGCAGCGTCGCGCCGGCGGTCGCCGGCAAGGTCGAGCGCTGGCTCGATGAGGCACGCCGGCTGAGCCGCGACGTGCTGCTCGGTGGCGGCGGCAGCGCTGACGACCGCGCCCACCGGCTGCGGCTGGCAGCCGAAGCGCTGGAGATCGACACGCTCGCGACCCACCTCGCCTTCGACCGGCAGGCCGACCACGACGCCGTCGAGGGCCTGCGGTCGCTGCGGCTGCACATGCAACTGCTGCTCCCGCTGCTCGGCTCGGTCCATGACCGGCTGGCGGCGCTCCAAGGTCATATCGGGCGCGAGCTGAACGAGCTGCTGCAACGCCTGGCCGATTGGGTCATCGCAGCCGACGACCGCGAGCCGGCCGATCGCCTGCGTGCCGCGATCGACGCGCTCCGCCCCTCCCTGGAGGACAACGCGTCCTGGGACCAGATCATGATCGCGAGCCTCCTGATCCGCCTGCGCGAGCTGGTCGACATCGCCGAGGACTGCCGGGCGCTGAACGCGGCGATTGCAGCGAGCGAGGAGACGGCCAAGGTGCCGCTCGCCTTCCGCACCGAGCAGGGGATCGCGCCGGCCCGGCATCGCGACCACGCGCTGGCGCTGTGGTCGGCCGCCGGCGTCGTCTTCGCCATCCTGGTCTGCTGCGCGTTCTGGATCGCCACCGGCTGGACCGACGGCGCCTCGGCACCGATGATGGCGGCGGTCGCCTGCTCGTTCTTCGCCGCGCAGGACGACCCCGCCCCCAGCATCGTCCGCTTCGCCGCGTGGTCGCTGGTCGCGATCGTGATCGACGCGGTCTACCTGTTTGCAATCATCCCGGCGATCTCCGATGTGGAGCTCTTGATCGCCGCGCTGGCGCCGGCCTTCCTGCTGTTCGGCGTGTTGATCGCCCGCCCGCAGACCACGCCGATCGGCATGGCGCTCGGCGCCAATGGCGCCACGCTGCTGGCGCTGCAGTCGACCTACAGCGCGGATTTCCAGGGCTATGCCAATTCGGCGATTGCCTTCATGGTGGGCATGGCCGCGGCCGTGGTGCTGACCCGCCTGGTGCGCTCAGTCCGCGCCGAATGGATCGCGCAGCGGCTGTTGCGCACCAGCTGGGAGACCTTGGCCCTGACCGCCGAGCGCCGTGGCCATCACGACCGCGCCGCCTTTGTCGGCCTGATGCTCGACCGCCTCGGCCTGCTGGCGCAGCGCTTCGCGGCCATCCCCGAGGACGACCGCCGCGAGCTCGACAGCCTCAGTCAGCTGCGCGTCGGCCTCAACATCATCGATCTCCGCCGCGCCCGTCACGGGCTGACGGCGGCGACGCTCGGCGCCATCGACACCATGCTCGACTATCTCGCCGCCGCGTGCCGCAGCCGCGGGACCGGTGCCGATGCGATGCCGACCGATCTGCTCGCCGCGATCGACGTCGCGCTGTTGAAGACGCTCGCCGAGCCGGCCGCAGCAGCCAAGGAGGACGCGCTGATCGGACTGGTCGGCATCCGCACCGGACTGTTCCCGGACGCGCCGGCGTATCACGCCGACGCGACCGGTCTGCGGAGCCTCGTCGCATGAGACATGACATCGACATCGCCGGCGTGCTGGTGCCCTCGCTGCTGCTCTGGCTCGTCGTGGCCTACGGCTGCATCGCATTGCTGCGCGTCCTCATGCGCCGCCTCGGCGTCTACCGCCTGGTCTGGCACCCCGCCTTGTTCGACTTCGCGCTGTACGTCTGCGCGCTCGGCGGCATCGTCTATCTCGCTTCGGAGCTCCTGTCGTGAAAAGCACCTTCGCCCTGCTCGGCCGCGTTGCGGTCACCGCGGCCGCCGTCGCCGCAGCAGTCCTGGTCGGCAGCTACCTGTGGGGCTACTACATGAAGGCGCCGTGGACCCGCGACGGCCGCGTCCGCGCCGATATCGTCCAGATCGCGCCCGACGTCTCCGGCTTCGTCACCGAGGTGCTGGTGCGCGACAACCAGCCGGTGCATCAGGGCGACGTGATCTTCCGGATCGATCGCGCCCGCTTCAAGCTCGCGCTGCAGCAGGCCGACGCCGTCGTCGCCGGACGCCTGGCCACCCTCAACCAGGCCAATGCCGATCTCAATCGCTATCAGTCGCTGACCACCGAGGCCGTGTCGCAGCAGAAGCAGGAGCAGGTGCTCGCCACCCAGCAGCAGGCGCAGGCGTCCTACGACCAGGCGCTAGCCGACGAGGCGGTGGCGAAACTCAATCTCGAGCGCAGCGAGGTGCACGCCCCGGTCAACGGCGTGATCACCAACATGGATCTGCGTCCCGGCACTTACGTCAGCGCCGGCAAGGGCGTGATGGCCCTGGTCGACACCGACACGCTGCACGTCGAGGGTTATTTCGAGGAGACCAAGCTGCCGCGCATCCGCGTCGGCGCGCCCGTGCGTATCCGCCTGATGGGCACCGGCGAGGTGCTGACCGGCCATGTCGAGAGCATTGCCGCGGGCATCGAGGACCGCGACCGCGCCGAGGGCGCGAGCCTGCTCGCCAACGTCAACCCGACCTTCAACTGGGTGCGGCTGGCGCAGCGCATTCCGGTGCGCATTGCGCTGGACCAGGTGCCGGAGCGCCGCGAGCTGGTCGCCGGCCGCTCGGCCACGGTCGAGGTGATGAACTGACGCCGAACCGTTGCGCCTCCTCTCCGATCGACTAAGGTTCGCTCCCCACACGCCACGCCGGACCCGTTGCCATGACCCAGCCCGCCATCAGCCGCTTCCCCGTCCCCGCGATCGACGCGCTGCCGGACGACATCCGCACGCGCCTGTTAGGGGTGCAGGAGAAGAGCGGCTTCGTGCCCAACGTCTTCCTCACCTTGGCGCACCGGCCCGACGAGTTCCGCGCCTTCTTTGCCTATCATGATGCGCTGATGGACAAGGATGGCGGGCTGACCAAGGCCGAGCGCGAGATGATCGTGGTGGCGACCTCGAGCGCCAACCAGTGCCAGTATTGCGTCATCGCCCACGGCGCGATCCTGCGCATCCGCGCCAAGAATCCCCTGATCGCCGACCAGATCGCGATCAACTACCGCAAGGCCGATATCACCCCGCGCCACCGCGCCATGCTCGACTTCGCGATGAAGGTCGCGCTGGAGGCGCAGACCGTCGGCGATGCCGACTTCAAGACGCTGACCGGCCACGGCTTCAGCGACGACGATATCTGGGACATTGCCGCAATCGCGGCCTTCTTCGCGCTGTCGAACCGGATGGCCAACGTCACGGGCATGCGGCCCAATGACGAGTTCTATCTGATGGGGCGGCTGCCAAAGGCGAAGTAAGCGCTGATCAGTCGTCCGACGCCGGGCCGCACCAGCCGGGCAGATAGACGGCGTCATGGCCCTTGGCGAGCGCCAGCGCGTGCTCCATGGCCGCGGCGAAATGCGTCTCGACCGTCTTGCGCTTGACCTTGCGGCGCAGGAAATCAGCCCACAGGAACTCGCTGAATGGCGTGGTGTCCTTGGCGAAGCCGCCGGCGCGGCGCAGCTCGCCGGCCAGGCTCCGGAACGGATCGTCCTTCAGGTCAGCGACGCTCTTCGGCAGGTCCTTGAAGTGCCGCCGCTCGCCCTTGGCGTCGTAGGGATACACCCAGCGCTTGTTGTCCATCACGTTCCAGAAGCCGTCGGGATCGACCATCGAGAGATCGCCGATCACCGTGACCAGCACGTCCTTGACGCCCTCGTCGTGCAGCGCCCGCGCCAGGTGATGGTGGTCGACCACGTAGTGCCGCTTGTCCGGTCCGAGCACGACCGGGATCATGTGCTTGCCGAGCAGCTCGGCCTTCTTCTTAGCCTTGTGCTCGCGAAAACGCGCGCGCTTCTCCTTCACCTCGCGCATGCCCACCGTCATCTGCGTCGGACGCAGCGACAGGATCGGGATCGGATGCAACAGCGGCTCGCGTAAATTGGCCATGGGTCGGCTCCAATGGACGTCGTCAACAGCTCCGGCGAGATCGGCGCCGGCAGCACGCGGGTTCCATCGATACACCAGATGCAGTGGCGACGACACATCCGCAGGGCGAGACGCTCGTCTGATGCAGCTCAATAGCAGCAAAGTTTCTTTGTGGGAGCTTAGGCCCGCGTGCTAAGAAAGAGCATCGGAGTCGAGGCATGAAGACCCAGCGCCCCATCGCAGCGGAGGACGAGCATCGCGTGGTGCCGTTCCGGCCGCGCAATGGTCCGGTGCGGCGCGTCGCCGAAGGCGGCAGTCCGAACGTCAATCCCCCTGTGCCGCTACGGCGTCCCGAGCCGGTGTCCCTCGACCTCTCCCGCTACGAGCAGCCGCGCGAGGAGCCCGACGATTTCCGCCACCGTATCCTGGCCAACATCGCCGCCATCGCCTTCACCATCGCGCTGACCGCGATCGGCATCTGGCTGGCGATGAGCATCGCCGATCTGCGCAAGACCCAGGACTGCCTGCTGACCGGACGGCGCGACTGCGCCCGCATCATCACCGAGACCTACACGCCCTGACGGGGCGCCTGGCCTCCCTGACAGGGCATCACAATCCCGCCACAACCGCCCTGTCCGGCTCCATTGAACTCACGGCGGCGCTCCGATATACGGGCACACGACTCCCGGGCGACGGGGGTATCAGGGCTCGCATCAGACGCCTTTCGGGGGCGCGGTGTCCTCTCGTCGCCACCTACCGGATTAGCTTCAAAATTCAAAGGCTTAGTGATGTCCTCAACATTCGATCAGGTCGCCACGATCATCGCTGAAACCTGCGACATCCCGCGCGACACGATCACGCCGGATAGCCACGCCATCGACGATCTGGGCATCGACAGCCTCGATTTCCTCGACATCGCTTTCGCGATCGACAAGGCCTTCGGCATCAAGCTGCCGCTCGAGAAGTGGACGCAGGAAGTCAACGACGGCAAAGCCAGCACCGAGCAGTATTTCGTGCTCAAGAACCTGTGCGCCCGCATCGACGAGCTGGTCGCCGCCAAGGGCGCCTGAGCGCCCGCCATGCAGATCGAATACTTCCTGCTGATCGACCGCATTCTCGACCTCAAGCTGGACGAGAAGACCATCACCGTCGAAGCCAAGGTTCCCACCGAGAGCACGATCTTCGAAGGCCACTTCCCGGGCTATCCGATCATGCCCGGCGTGCTGCTGATCGAGTCGATGGCGCAGACCTCCGGCTGGCTGCTGCTCGCGCTGATGAAGTTCGAGCGGATGCCGTTCCTTGCCGCCGTGAAGGAAGCCAAGATGCGTGGCTTCGTGCAGCCGGGCGAGGTGCTGACCGTCGAGGCCAACGTGCTGCATGAGGGCTCCGGCTACGCCATCACCGAGGCGCGCGTGAAGGTCGGCGGCAAGCTGCGCTCGAACGCGACGATCACGTTCAGCCACGTCCCCTTCCCCAATCCGGAGCTGCGCGGACACATGGACGCCGTCGCCGAGCGCGTCGGCTTTCCGCAACAGATCCTGCAGCGATGAGTGAGACGCCTTCCGTGACATCAGCCCCCGTCGAAGTCTGGATCACCGGCATCGGCCTTGCGACCTCGCTTGGCGAGGGCCTCGATGCGAACTGGGAGGCTCTCAACGCCGGCCAGATCAATGTCGATGAGAAGGGCTTTGCCCCTTACATCGTGCATCCCTGGGCCAAGGTGAATCTCGAGGCGCAGATCCCGAAGAAGGAACAGCGCCAGATGGAGGCGTGGCAGCGCATCGGCACCTATGCCGCGGGGCTCGCGCTGGATTCCGCCGGCCTCAAGGGCAACAAGGACATCCTGTCCCGGATGGACATGATCGTCGCTGCCGGCGGCGGCGAGCGCGACATCTCGGTCGACACCGCGATTCTCAACGCGGAAGCCGAGGGCAACTGCACGCCGGGCTTCCTCAACGACCGGCTGATGAGCGATCTGCGCCCGACGCTGTTTCTGGCGCAGCTCTCGAACCTGCTTGCCGGCAATATCGCGATCTCGCACGGCGTCTGCGGCACCTCGCGCACCTTCATGGGCGAGGAAGTCGCGGGCGTCGACGCGTTCAAGATCGCCCTGGCCCGCATCGCCGGCGGACAGAGCGACATCGCGCTGGTCGGCGGCTCGCATAATGGCGAGCGCAAGGACCTGCTCGTGCTCTACGAGTTCGGCGACTACAATCTCAAGAACGAGTTCAAGCCGGTGTGGGCGCGCAAGGAGCATCCGGGCTTCGCGCTCGGCTCGGCCGGCGCGTTCCTGGTGCTCGAATCGAAGCCGCATGCCGAGGCGCGCGGCGCCAAGCCGCTGGCGCGGCTGAGCAAGGTCGTCGCCGATCGCGCCCGCCGCAAGGAGGCTGGTGCCGTCACCGGCACGCTCGACCGGCTGTGGTCGGCGCTCGACGTGCACGACGCCGCGGGCGCGATCATCACCGGCGCCACCGGCGCCGAGCCCGTGACGTCGGAGGAGCGCGCGTTCCTCGACCATCACAAGTCTTTCGCCGTGCGCTCGAGCGGCACCCGCTTCGGCCACACGATGGAGGCGCATTTCGCGCTCGATCTCGCGCTCGCCGCGCTGTCGATCTCGCGCGGCGCGCTGTTCGCGCCCGGCGACACGTCCGGCGTCGAGAGCGAGATGAAGCAGGCTCCGACCCAGATCGTGGTGGTCGGTGCCGGCCATTACCGCGGCGAAGGCATGGCCTTGGTCGAAGCTGTCAAGTGAACGCGGCGCGCGGCTGAAGACGACGCGACGGGGGACATCATGAGTGTACGCGACAAGTTTGGACGCCCCGTCGTGGTCGTGACGGGCATGGGCATCGTCACCTCGCTCGGGGCCGGCAAGTCCGACAATTGGACCAAGCTGGTGGCCGGCGAGTCCGGCATCCGCACCATCACGCGCTTCCCGATCGACGGGCTGAAGACGACGATGGCCGGCACGGTGGACTTCGTGCCGGTGGCGCCGTTCACGTCGACCGGCCTCTCCGAGCGGCTCGGCCACATGGCCGTCGAGGAAGCAATCGCGCAGGCCGGCATCGGCTCCAAGGGCGACTTCCCCGGCCCGCTGTTTCTCGCGGTTGCTCCTGTCGAGATCGAGTGGCCGCAGCGGCTCGAGCTCGCGCACGAGGTCGGCGGCACGCACTTCACCTATGACGACCTGCTGAAGGTCTGCGGCGGCGGCAAGTTCGTCAACTATCACCACCGCTTCCTGTTCGGCTCGGTGGCGGATTCGCTGTCGGACACCTTCGGCACCAAGGGCTCACCGATCTCGCTGTCGACCGCCTGCGCCTCCGGCGCCACCGCGATCCAGCTCGGCGTCGAGGCGATCCGCCGCGGCGAGACCGACGTCGCGCTGTGCGCGGCGACTGAAGGCTCGGTCAATCCGGAAGGCCTGGTGCGCTTCTCGCTGCTGTCGGCGCTGTCCACGCAGAACGATCCGCCGCAAGCCGCCTCCAAGCCGTTCTCCAAGAACCGAGACGGCTTCGTCATGGCCGAGGGCGCCGGCGCGCTGGTGCTGGAGAGCTACGACGCGGCCGTGGCGCGCGGCGCCAAGATCCTCGGCGTCGTCGCTGGCTGCGGCGAGCTGACGGACTCGTTCCACCGCACCCGCTCCTCGCCGGACGGCAAGCCGATCATCGGCTGCATCCGCAAGGCGCTGGCCGACGCCGGCATGGCGCCCGAGCAGATCGACCATATCAACGCCCACGGCACCGCGACGCCCGAGAACGACAAGATGGAATATGTCGGCGTCTCCGCCGTGTTCGGCGAGCACACCGGCAAGATCCCGGTCTCGTCCAACAAGTCGATGGTCGGTCACACCATCTCGGCGGCCGGCGCGGTCGAGGCGATCATCTCGCTGCTCACGCTCGAGCATCAGCTGATCCCGCCGACCATCAACTACGACATTCCGGATCCCGCGATCCTGTTCGATGTCGTCGGCAACAAGGCCCGCGAGGCGCGCGTCACGGCCGTGATGTCAAACTCGTTCGGCTTCGGCGGCCAGAACGCTTCGCTGATCCTGACCCGCGAACCGGCCTGATCGGCCTGTCGGCATCGATGAGTCTCATTCCGCTCCGGACCAAGCTCGTCATCCGCCAGAAGGTGAAGTCGCTCGGGTCTTCCGCCGTCGGCGCGCTGACGGTCGGCATGCTCAAGACCACGCGCTATTTCGATCCGCAGAAGACGGCCGACCGCTTCGCGCGCATCGCGCAGTGGATCGGCCCCCGCTTGCGCGAGCAGCGCATCGGCCGCGACAATCTCACCAAGGCTTTCCCGGAGAAATCGCCCGAGGAGATCGAGCATATTCTCGCCGGCGTCTGGGACAATCTCGGCCGCGTCGGCGCCGAGTTCGCGCATCTCGACAAGATCTGGGACTACGACGAGGAGCATCCTGAGCGCAGCCGCATCGAGCTGACGCCGCGGACGCACGAGCTGTTCCATCAGCTCCGCCTCGACGGCAAGCCGGCGCTGATCTTTGCGAGCCATCTCGCCAACTGGGAAATGCCCGCGCTCGCCGCCGTCGCCCACAAGCTGGATACCGCGATCCTCTATCGCCGCCCCAACATCGCCGCCGCCGACCGCATCATCCAGGAGATGCGCCAGGTGAAGATGGGCACGCTGATCCCGGCCGGCCGGGACGCGCCGCTGCGGCTGGGCCAGGCGCTCAAGAACGGCCAGCACGTCGCGATGCTGGTCGATCAGTATTTGACCGGCGGCGTCGAGGTGACGTTCTTCGGCCGCAAGACCCGCGCCAATCCGATGCTGGCCCGCCTGCTCCGCCAGGTCGAATGCCCCGTGCATGGCGTGCGCATCATCCGCCTCCCTGGCAACCGCTTCCAAGCCGAGCTATCGGAGGAAGTGAAGCCGGTGCGCGATGCCAATGGACAGATTGACATCCAGGGCATGACGCAAGCTGTGACCAACGTCGTGGAAGGCTGGGTGCGCGAATATCCAGAGCAATGGCTCTGGCTGCACCGCCGCTGGCGGTAATCGCTTCGCGCGGTCAAATTCCACCACAAGGAAGGCAGCCGATAGCATCGCCTTCCATCAGCGGACCCTACGAAGAAAACTCTTACCTCACGTAGCAACGCTCGCTACCTTGGCGCCGTATCCGACACGCTGTTCGGAATCTCCAGGGAGGATAAGCGCTGATGTTTTCGCACATCATGATCGGCACCAACGACCTCGACAAGGCCAAGGCCTTCTACGACAAGCTCCTGGGCACCCTCGGCGTGCGCCCGGCCAAGGTCGACGGCCACCGCATCTTCTACATCACGCCGACCGGCATCTTCTCGGTCTCCAAGCCGATCAACGGCCAGCCCGCGACGCCGGCCAACGGCGGCACCATCGGCTATGCCTGCAGTTCGCCCGAACAAGTCGATGCCTGGCACGCAGCGGGCCTCGAAGCCGGCGGCACCACCTGTGAAGATCCGCCTGGCGTGCGCCAGGGATCAACCGGCAAGCTGTACCTCGCGTATTTGCGTGACCTCGACGGCAACAAGCTCTGCGCGATGCACCGGCTGGCGTGAGCTTTCAACCGATTTGTCAGGTCGACGAAGCTATCAAGTTTCGTCATTCCGGGGCGATGCGCAGCATCGAACCCGGAATCTCGAGATTCCGGGTCTGGTGCTTACGCACCATCCCGGAATGACGGGGATCTTCACCGCCCGGTCTTCACCTTCGTCCAGAGCCGGTTGATGATCCGCTGAGTCGCTGGCTCGCGGGCGGTGATGACGAACAGCTTCTTCAAGGTCGCGTCATCAGGATAGATGTTCTTGTCGCCGAGGATCTTCGGGTCGATCAGCTTCTGGCTCGCCAGATTGCCGTTGGCGTAGGACAGGAAATCCGAGTTCTTGGCGGCGACCTCCGGCCGGTAGAGATAGTTGATCAGCGCATACGCCTCGGGCACGTGCTGGGCGTCGGCGGGAATCGCAAAATTGTCGAAGAACATCTGCGCGCCCTCTTTCGGAATCGCGTAGCCGATCTCGATGCCGTTCTTCGCCTCCTCGGCGCGGCTGCGGGCCTGCATGATGTCGCCGGACCAGCCGACGACGAGGCAGATCTCGCCGGTGGCGAGCGCACTCAAATATTCGGAGGAGTGAAACTTGCGCACGGAGGGTGCGACCTTGCCGACCACCTCGGCGGCCTTCTCCAGGTCGGCCTGCTTGGTCGAGTTCGGATCGAGGCCGAGATAGTTCAGCGCCGCCGGAAAGATGTCGTCGGCGGAGTCCAGCATGTGGACGCCGCAATCCTTGAACTTGGCGAGATTCTCCGGCTTGAACACCATGTCCCAGCTGTCGATCCGCGCGCCCGGCCCTAAGATCTTCTCGATCGTCTTGACGTTGTAGCCGATCCCGGTCGTGCCCCACATGTAGTTGGCGGCGAACTGGTTGCCGGGATCGTAGATGGCGAGACGCTCGGTCACGACCGGCCACGCATTGGCGAGGTTCGGCAGCTTGGACTTGTCGAGCGGCTGGAAGATCTTGGCCTTGATCTGGCGCTGCAGGAAATACGCCGTAGGGACCACGACGTCGTAGCCGGACTTGCCGGCGAGCAGCCGCGTCTCCAGCGTCTCGTTGGCGTCGAAGGTGTCGTAGACGACCTTGATGCCGGTCTCCTTGGTGAAGTCGTCGAGGACACCGGGCGCCATGTAGTTCGACCAGTTGTAGAAGTTCACGACGCGCTCTTCGGCACTACCAGCCGAGACCGAAAGCGTCAGCACTGCGGCGGCCAGCGCCAGAGCCGAACGAATGCAGCCGCGCGTCATGAGGCTCCTCTCCTAGCGTCGGTGGATGGCGTCGGACAGGCGCTCCAGTGCCGTGTCGAGCGTGGCGTCCTTCTTGGCGAAGCAGAACCGGACGACCGAGGTCACGGCGTCCTTCTCGTAAAACGCCGACACCGGAATCGCCGCCACCTTGTAGTCGTGAACGATGCGCCGGCAGAACTGCTCGTCGGTCTCGTTGAGGCCGAGTGGCGACAGGTCGACGGTGAGGAAGTACGTCCCCTGCGCCTTCAGCACGGGAAAACCCAGGCTCTCGAGCCCGGCTGTCAGCCGGTCGCGGCTGCGCGAGAGCTCGGCGCGCATGTTGACGAAGTAATCGTCGGATTTGCCGAGGCCGTAGGCCACCGCCATCTGCAGGTTCGGCGCGGTCGTGAAGGTCAGGAACTGGTGCACCTTGGCGGCGACGCGCAGCAGCTGCGGCGCGGCACAGACGAAGCCGATCTTCCAGCCCGTCAGCGAGAAGATCTTGCCGGCCGACCCGACCTTGATGGTGCGGTCGCGCATGCCGGGAATGGTGATCAGCGGGATGTGCTCGCGGCCGTCGAACACCACATGCTCCCAGACCTCGTCGCAGATCGCGACCGCGTCGAACTCCTGGCAGAAGCGCGCCAGCAGCTCGAGGTCCTCGCGCGGATAGACCACGGCGGCCGGGTTGAGCGGGTTGTTGAACAGCACCGCCTTGGTCTTCGGCGAGAACGCGGAGCGCAGCATCTCCTCGGACAGTCGCCAATGCGGCGGCTCGAGCCGCAGCAGCTTCGGGATGCCGCCGGCCTGGCGGATGATCGGCAGGTAGGAATCGTAGACCGGCTGGAAGCAGATCACCTCGTCGCCCGGCTCGACCACCGACAGGATCGCCGAGGTCAGCGCCTCGGTGCCGCCCGAGGTGACCATGACCTCGCTCATCGGGTCGAGATCGAGCTTGTGCCAGTGCTTGTAGTGCGCCGCGATCGCCAGGCGCAGCTCGGGCAGGCCCATCATCGAGGGGTACTGGTTGTAGCCGTTCAACACCGCGTCAGCCGCGGCGCGGCGGATATCCTCCGGACCGGGATCGTCGGGGAAGCCCTGCCCCAGATTGATGGCGTTGTTGTCGCGCGCGAGCTGCGACATCTGCTCGAAAATAGTGACGGGCAGATCGGCGAAGACCTTGTTCTGCGAGATCATGATGCCGCGTCAGCCGCCGGTCTTGATCGGCAGGCCGGCCGCCTTCCAGCCGAGCATCCCGCCTTGCAGATGCTTGTCATACGCCAGGCCCGCCGCCTGCGCGGCCATCGAGGCGGTGACCGAGCGCTTGCCGGAGCGGCAGGCGAACACGACGTCCTTGCCTTTCGGATCCGGGATCAGCTTCGGGTCGAAGCTCGACAAGGGAATAACGATGCCGTCCGGATAGGCTTCCGCAGCAACTTCGTTCGGCTCGCGGACGTCCACCAGAAGAATTCGCCCCTCGGCGAGCCCCTTGGCCACGTCCTGCGGGGTCAAATCGTGCACAACAGCCACGCCCATCCTCCAAAGCCTTCAGCGGAGCCGGACAAGGCCCCGAACCGGCGCCAAACTCGCCCCGCACGCGCGGAAAATCAAGCGCCTCGGCGGGCTGTTCAACGCCTCGCCGCACCCTAGATCGTGACCTGTGTTCCGACCTCGACCACGCGCCCGCTCGGGATCTGGAAATAGTCGGTGGCGTCGTTGGCCGAGCGGCTCATCGAGATGAACAGGTGATCCTGCCAGCGCGGCATGCCGGAATGCGCCGCCGGCTTGAGCGCTCGGCGCGACAGGAAGAACGAGGTCGACATGATGTCGAACTGCCAGCCGAGCTTGCGCGCGATCGCCAGTGCCCGCGGCACGTTCGGCGACTCCATGAAGCCGAAGCGCAGGGTGACCTTGGAGAAGGTCGGGCTGATCTGCTCCAGGCGCACCCGCTCCGACGGGTCGATGCGCGGCGTCGGCGCGGTCTCAATGGTCAGGATGACGTTCTTCTCGTGCAGCACCTTGTAGTGCTTGAGGCTGTGCATCAGCGCCGTCGGCGCACTCAGCGGATCGGAGGTCAGGAAGACGGCCGTGCCGGGCACCCGCTGCGGCGGCCGTTTCTCCAGCATCGCGACGAGGTCGGCGAGCGGGAACTCCAGCTTGCGCGACTTGTCGAACAAGAGCCGGCTGCCACGCCGCCACGTATACATCAGCGTCATCACGAAGCCGCCGAGCGCCAGCGGCACCCAGCCGCCCTCCAGCACCTTCAGGAGGTTCGCCGACAGGAAGGTCAGGTCCAGGAACAGGAACGGCGCAATCAATGCAGCCGCGGCGAACGGCGACCACCGCCAGACCTTCCAGATCACGACGAAGCCCATCATGGCGGTCACCACCATCGTGCCCGTGACCGAGATGCCGTAGGCCGACGCCAGCGCGCTGGAAGATTTGAACAACAGCACCAGCAGCACCACCGAGAGCAGCAGCAGCTTGTTGATGCGCGGAATATAGATCTGGCCGGAATGCGCCTCGGAGGTATGGCGGATCTCGAAGCGCGGCAGCAGCCCGAGCTGGATCGCCTGCCGGGTCAGCGAATAGGCGCCGGTGATGACGGCTTGGCTCGCGATCACGGTCGCGACGGTGGCCAACGCCACCATCGGGATCAGCGCCCAATCCGGAAACATCAGGAAGAACGGGTTCTCGATCGCCTTGGCGTCGGCAATGACCAGCGCGCCCTGCCCCAGATAGTTCAGCGCCAGCGACGGCAGCACGACGAACAGCCAGGCGGTCTGGATCGGTCGCTTGCCGAAATGGCCCAGGTCGGCATAGAGCGCCTCGGCTCCCGTCACCGCGAGGAACACGGCGCCGAGCGTGATGAAGCCGACGATCCCGTGATGCAGCATGAAGGTCACGGCATTGAGCGGGTTGACCGCCCAGAGCACCTCGGGATGACGCAGGATCGGCGGCAGTGCCGCGACCCCAATCACCAGGAACCAGATCAGCATGATCGGACCGAAAAAGGCGGCGACCTTGGCCGTGCCGCGCACCTGAACCGCGAACAGCATGACCAGGATGATGATCGTCATCGGCACGACATAGGGGTCGAACGCCGCCGTCACGAGTTTGACGCCCTCGATCGCCGACAAGACCGAAAGGGCTGGCGTGATCACGGCGTCGCCGTAGAAAAGCGCGCCCGAGATGATGCCGAGCAGGACGATCGTGCCGGCGCCGCGGGTGATCCCGCGCTGTGCCAACGCCATAAGGGCCAGGGTCCCGCCCTCGCCGTGATTGTCGGCACGCAGCAGGATGACGACGTATTTCAGGGTGACGACGACCACCAGCGCCCACAGGATCAGCGAGAGCACACCCATGACGGCATGGGGAGCGGGATCGCCGCTGCTGCTGGCCGCAGCCACGGCCTCGCGCAGCGCGTAGAGCGGGCTGGTGCCGATGTCGCCATAGACGACGCCGATGCTCCCCAGGGTTAGCGCGGTGAAGCTGGCCGTGGAGTGGGCATCGCCATGCCCGTTGGTCGCCGGCGTTTCCGCGGGCGTGGCTGCGATGTCGGCTGTCATTGGGGTAGCCCTCTCGAGGACTGGTTAAATGCTTCACTGCACAAGATGGCAGAGCGCGCGGCTTATAGCCGTAGCGCCTGAGCTATGCCCTGCAGATATTGCATGTCAGCAAGGCCCTTCAACATATCTTAAACGGTTCGAAGGTCCTCAGACCGTCAAATCGTTACCTGAGTACCAACTTCCACCACCCGTCCGGTCGGAATCTGGAAGTAGTCGGTCGCGTCGTTGGCCGAGCGGCTCAGCCCGATGAACAGATGGTCCTGCCAAGCCGGCATGCCGGATTGCGACGACGGCTTCAGCGACCGGCGCGAGACGAAGAACGACGTCGACATGATGTCGAACTGCCAGCCGAGCTTGCGCGCGACCGCAAGCGCCCGCGGCACGTTCGGCGATTCCATGAAGCCGAAGCGCAGCCGGACCTTGGAGAACTTCTCGCTGATCTTCTCCATCCGCACCCGCTCGGCCACGTCGACACGCGGCGTCTGCGCGGTCTCGATGGTCAGGATGACGTTGTGCTCGTGCAGCACCTTGTTGTGTTTGAGATTGTGCAGCAGCGCTGTCGGCACCGAGGTGGGATCGCTGGTGAGGAAGACGGCGGTGCCCTTGACGATGTGCGGCGGCCGCTTCTCCAGGCTCGCGACGAGATCGTCGAGCGGAACCTCGATCTTGCGGGTCTTCAGCATCAGGATCGCCGAGCCGCGTCGCCAGGTCCAGATCGTCACCACCATCGCGGCGCCGAACAGCAGCGGCACCCAGGCGCCTTCGAACAGCTTGAGCAGGTTGGCGCTGAAGAAGGTCAGGTCGACGATCACGAACGGAGCGATGATCGCCGCGGCCACCGCGGCCCGCAGGTTCCAGAGCTTCCAGATCACCACGAAGCCCATGATGCCGTCAGCCACCATCGTCGTGGACACCGCGATGCCATAGGCGGACGCCAGGTTGCTCGAGGTCCGGAACAACAGCA
>NZ_CAFI01000200.1 GCF_000239775.1 Bradyrhizobium sp. ORS 375 | reverse complement strand
TGAAACTCACGCGTCTTCGTCTTCACGGTTTCAAGACGTTCGTCGAACCGACTGACTTCGTGATCGAACCCGGCCTCACCGGCGTCGTCGGTCCGAACGGCTGCGGCAAGTCGAATCTGGTCGAGGCGCTGCGCTGGGCGATGGGTGAGACCTCGCACAAATCGCTGCGCGCCGCCGACATGGACGCGGTGATCTTCTCCGGCTCGAACACGCGGCCGTCGCGCAACCACGCCGAAGTGGTGATGACGATCGACAACAGCGATCGCACCGCGCCAGCCGCCGTGAATGATCGCGACATTCTGGAGATCTCGCGCCGCATCGAGCGCGAGGCCGGCTCGGTCTATCGCATCAACGGCCGCGACGTGCGCGCCCGCGACGTGCAGATCCTGTTCGCCGACGCCGCCACCGGCGCGCGTTCGCCCGCCCTCGTCCACCAGGGCAAGATCGGCGAGATCATTCAGGCCAAGCCCGAGCAGCGCCGCCGCGTGCTCGAAGACGCCGCTGGCGTCGCCGGCCTGCATGCGCGCCGCCACGAGGCCGAGCTGCGGCTGAAGGCGGCCGAAACGAATCTGCTGCGCGTCGAGGACGTCATCGGCCAGCTCTCCGGCCAGATGGAAGGCCTGCGCAAGCAGGCGCGCCAGGCGATCCGCTATCGCGAGGTCGCGGCCAAGGTGCGCAAGGCCGAAGCCACGCTCTATCATCTGCGCTGGATGGGCGCGCATGCCGACCTCAACGACGCCGCGCATACGCACGACGTCGCCGTACGCGAGATGGCGGAGCGGACGCGCGAGCAGGCCGAATCGGCCCGCATCCAGGCGATCCGCTCTGCGCATCTGCCGGCACTGCGCGAGGCCGAGGCCCGTGCGGCTGCGACGATGCAGCGGCTGAAGAATGCCCGCGACCTTCTCGACCGCGAGGAGGTGCGCGCCAAGGAGCGTGCCGGCGAGCTCGATCGCCGCCTGATGCAGCTCACCGCGGACGTCGCGCGCGAGCAGCAGCAGAACCAGGATGCGCAGGTTGCCCTGCAGCGTCTCGAGACTGAAGACGCGGAGCTGAAGGAAGAGATCAAGGCGCGCGTCGAGATGCGCAGCGGCGTCGACGAGCGCGTCGCCGAGGCCGAGGCGCTGCTTCTCGAAACGGAGCGCCAGTTCACCGAGCTGACGACGCAGCTCGCCGATCTCACCGCGCGCCGCAACCAGCTCGAGGCCAACGTCCGCAGCCATCGCGACCGTCTCGCCCGCCTCGACCAGGACATCGCCAATGTCCGCGCCGACGAGGAGCGGCTGGCGCAGGAGACCGCGCATCTCGGCGATCTCGACACGCTGGCGGCCGCGCTCGAAGCCGCTGAAGAGGCCGAGGCGCAGGCTGAAGCGGCCGTGCAGACCAACGAGGCCGCGCAGGCCGCCGCGCGGCAGAAGCTGGAAGCCTCGCGCGCTCCGCTCGCGGAAGCCGAGAAGCGCGCGCAGCGGCTGGAGACCGAGGCGCGCACCATCTCCAAGATGGTGAACAGCGAGACCAAGAATCTGTGGCCGCCGATCATCGACGGCGTCACCGTTGCCAAGGGCTATGAGAAGGCGCTCGGCGCCGTGCTCGGCGACGATCTCGATGCGCCCGTCGATGCCTCCGCGCCGATGCACTGGACCGTCGCCGGCGCCGAGGTCACCGACCCCGCGCTGCCGGATGGTGTCGAGCCGTTGGCGGCCTATGTGCAGGCGCCGCCGGAGCTGTCGCGCCGTCTCGCCCAGATCGGCGTGGTGTCGCGCGACCGCGGCGCACAGCTGGTGTCGCAGCTGCGCACCGGCCAGCGGCTGGTGTCGCCGGAAGGCGACGTCTGGCGCTGGGACGGCTTCATTGCCGCGGCGCATGCGCCGACCGGCGCGGCCCGTCGTCTCGCCGAGCGCGCCCGCCTGATCGACATCGAGGCCGAGCTGGAGCAGGCGCGCATCGACGCCGCCAGCAAGCGCCAGGCGCTGGAGAGCGCCGAGGCCGAGGTCAAGGCCGCAACCGCAGCCGAGAGCGCCGCGCGCGAAGCCTGGCGCGCCGCCCAGCGCGAGGTCAATTCGGCGCGCGAGCGCCACGCCAACGCCGAACGCGAGATCAACCGCCATTCGGCGCGCAAGTCGGCGCTGGTCGAGGCCTCCACGCGTCTGGCCCATGACCGCGCCGAGATCGCCGAGTTGCACGAGAATGCGCTGGAGGCGATCGAGGGGCTGCCCGCGACCACTGAAGCCGACGGCCGGCTCGCCGCCGTGCGCGCCGAGATCGAGACCAAGCGCCGTGCGGCCGCGCAAGTTCGCGCCGAGGCGCAGGCGCTGGCCCGCGAGGCTGAGCTCGCCGATCGCCGCGTGCAGGCGATCATCAACGAGCGCAACGACTGGTTCAACCGCATCCGCGGCGCCGGCTCGCAGATCGCCACCATCGAGGCGCGCATCGCCGAGGTCCGTGACGAGCGCGCCGAGCTCGACAACGCGCCGGAGATCTTTGCCGAGAAGCGCAGCGCGCTGATCGACGAACTCGCGATCGCGGAGGAAGAGCGCCAGGTCGCGGCCGACGCACTCGCCGAAGCCGAGACCGCGATGGGCGACACCGACCGCGCCGCCAAGGCATCGCTGGAAGCGCTGTCGAAGTCGCGCGAAGCGGCCGCCCGCGCCGAGGAGCGGCTGGAGAGCGCCAAGCGCCGCGTCGCCGATGTCGAGCGCGAGATCCACGACATGCTCGAATGCGAGCCGAACGCGGTCGCCGCGATGGCCGAGATCGGCCCGGATACCCAGCTGCCGCCGCTGCACGAGATCGAGGACAGCCTGGAAAAGCTGCGCCGCGACCGCGAGCGGCTCGGCGCCGTCAACCTGCGCGCCGAGGAAGAGCTCACCGAGGTCGAAGGCTCGCACACTGCGCTCACCACCGAGCGCGACGACCTCGTCGAGGCCATCAAGCGGCTGCGCCAGGGCATCCAGAGCCTCAACAAGGAGGCGCGCGAGCGCCTGCAATCCTCGTTCGAGACCGTCAACGACCACTTCAAGCGTCTGTTCACCGAGCTGTTCGGCGGCGGCGAGGCGGCGCTGCATCTGATCGAGAGCGACGATCCGCTCGAGGCCGGCCTCGAGATCATCGCCAAGCCGCCGGGCAAGAAGCCGCAGACCTTGTCGCTGCTCTCGGGCGGCGAGCAGGCGCTGACCGCCATGGCGCTGATCTTCGCGGTGTTCCTGACCAACCCCTCGCCGATCTGCGTGCTGGACGAGGTCGACGCGCCGCTCGACGACCACAACGTGGAGCGCTTCTGCAATCTGCTGCACGAGATGAAGGGCTCGACCGAGACCCGGTTCATCATCATCACCCACAACCCGATCACCATGGCGCGCATGAACCGGCTGTTCGGCGTCACCATGGCGGAGCGCGGCGTCTCCCAGCTCGTCTCGGTCGCGCTCGACGAGGCCGTGAAGATCCTCGACCAGCAGGTGGCGTGATCGTGCTTCGTCACTCCGGACCGCCGCTCGCGCGGCGCCCGGGGTGACGCATGGAGAGGATGATGATCTCTCCCGATCTGCCCGCCGCGCTGAAGGCGAGCCTGGAAGCCAGGCTGCACGGCCTGTCGCGGCAGGATGCAGCGACCCGCGCCACGCGGATCTCTGACACCTATCGCAGCGGCGGCACCTCCAGCACGATCACCAGCGACGCCGACGCGATCGCCTACGCCGCGGTGCGGATGCCGGCGACCTACGCGGCTGTGGCCGCGAGCTTGAATGCGCTCGTGCAGGCAAGCCCGGACTTTGCGCCGGCCTCGCTGCTCGACGTTGGCGCCGGCCCCGGCACGGCGAGCTTCGCCGCGGCGGAGGCCTTTGCGTCGCTGGACTCGTTCCACGCCATCGATGCCAATCCGGCGTTGCGCACCCTGGCACTCGCCCTTGCTGACGATACGGCGCGTATGCGCGAGCTGGCTTACGCGCTCGGCCAGGCGCGGGCGCTGCTCGATCGCACCGACAGCGCCGATCTCGTGATGGCCAGCTACATGATCGGCGAGCTCACGGACGCCGAGCGTGCCGCATTGGTCGCTGCGCTGTGGACGAAGACGAGACACACGCTTCTGATCGTCGAGCCCGGTACACCCGCAGGCTACCAGCGCATCATCGCCGCGCGCGGCCAGCTCATTGCAGCAGGCGCCCATGTCGCCGCCCCCTGCCCGCATGCGGCGGCGTGTCCGCTGGTTGCGCCGGACTGGTGCCACTTCGTCCAGCGGCTCGCCCGGTCGCGGGCGCATCGCGAGCTCAAGGGCGCGGATGCGCCGTTCGAGGACGAGAAGTTCAGCTTTGTCGCCCTCACTCGCCAACCGGTCTCGCATCGCCCGGCCGCACGCGTCCTGGCACCACCGGTGGTGACGAAGATTGGGGCGACGGCCAAGCTGTGCCTGGCCGACGGGACCGCAGCCGCGGTCAGCATCACCCGCCGCGACAAACCGGCGTTTGCCGCGGCCCGGCGCTGGGACTGGGGGGACGGCGTAGAGCCGCCATTTCCATGAATACCAGCGTGGCCCGGCATGGTTAATGTCGGGTCGAACTTGTCTCTCATTTTCGCGATTTCGCGAAACCCGAGAAAAACCCGCGTTTGCTACGGTGAGCTGCAACGGGCGCTGAATGCGCTGCTCACAAGGGAACGCGTGTCGATGTTCAGGACGATGACGATCGCTGCAATTCTGGTGGCCTCGGCAGGCACCGCCTTTGCCGGAGGACATGGCGGAGGTCATGGGTCCGAGCCGCCGCCGCCCCCGAAGCAGGAAGCAGGACCGGCGCCGGCCAAGGCCGTCGTCGGCAAGAACGGTGCGATCCTCACCGATCTCAAGGGCATGACGCTGTACTACACCGAGCGCGACACCAGCGGAAACAAGTCGACCTGCGACGGCGAGTGTGCGCAGAAGCGTCCGCCGCTGCCTGCGCCCGACAATGCGGTGGCCACCGGCGATTTCACCGTCATCACCCGCAGCGACGGCAAGAAGATGTGGGCCTATCGCTACCGCCCGCTCTATACCTCCCAGCTCGACACGGCGCCCGGCGACATCAAGGGCAACGATCCCGACCAGAAATGGCGGGTTGCCCGCCCTTATTGAGCCGTCAGGTTCGCTGACACCAATCCCGACGCAGGGGCGACAGCCGAACGAGGCATGTGGGCTGACATGACTTGAACGGCCACCCGCCCTGCTGCGACCAATGTACGCCGGTCCACCCTGGGACCGGCGGCGTCGCCATGCGTTGGCCGCCATGTCCTCCTGCCCTCTCCCTCGGAGCCCGTCATGTCCGGCTGGATCGTCCTCGGCATCCTCGTCATTCTCGTGCTGTTCGCCTTCGGCGCCTACAACCGGCTGGTGGCCCTCAGCCAGCGCGTCGGGCAGGCCTTTGCCGACATCGATGTCCAGCTCAAGCTGCGCCACGATTTGATCCCGAACCTGGTCGAGACCGTGAAGGGCTACGCCGCGCACGAGCGCGGCACCCTGGATGAGGTCATCAAGGCGCGGAATGCCGCGATTTCGGCCCAGGGACCGGCCCAGGTCTCCGCCGCAGAGGGCCAGCTGTCGGGCGCGCTCGGCCGGCTGATCGCGCTCTCGGAAGCCTATCCGGACCTCAAGGCCAACGCCAACTTCCAGCAGCTCGCCGGCGAGCTCTCCGACATCGAGAACAAGATCGCCGCCAGCCGCCGCTTTTTCAACAATGCGGTGCAGGAGTACAATACCGGCATCCAGCAGCTGCCTGCGGCGCTGTTCGCCGGCACCTTCGGCTTCACCCGCAAGGAATTCTTCGATCTCGGCACCAGCCGCGCCGAGGTCGAGGCGGCCCCGAGCGTCAAGTTCTGAGCCGCCGCCCTCGCCGCTGAAGGGCCCGACACCATGGCCGCCTACGGTCTCTACACCCACATCGCATCGAACAAGACCCGCTCGATGCTGCTGCTCGGCGGCCTGTTCCTGCTGATCTACGTGCTGGTGTTCGCCGGCGCGCTGATCGCGGAGGTGATGATCAACGGCAATGGCAGCGTCGCCTTTTACATGCACGCGGCCACGCGCGACCTGATCAAGGCGCTGCCCTGGGCCACCCTGGGCGCCGCGGCCTGGATCGTGATCGCCTATTTCTTCCACCAGAAGATGATCGACGCGGTGACCGGCGGGAGCGCCGTGACCCGCCAGGAGCAGCCCCGGCTGTACAATCTGCTGGAAAACCTCTGCATCTCCCGCGGCATCACCATGCCGCAGCTGAAGATCATGGACAGCCCGGCGCTGAACGCCTTCGCCACCGGTCTGAATCCGCGGCAATATTCGGTCACCGTGACCACCGGCCTGCTCGCGGCGCTGGATGACCAGGAGATCGAGGCGGTGCTGGGTCACGAGCTGACCCACATCCGCAACGGCGACGTCCAGCTGATGGTGGTGGCCGTCATCATCGCCGGTGTGGTCGGCTTCTTCGGCGAATTGTTCTTCCGCCTGTTCACCAATATGAGCTGGGGCGGCGGCTGGGGCCGATCGTCGTCATCCTCCTCCTCGTCGTCGTCGGACTCCGACCGCAGGGGCTCCGGCGGCGGCGCCGTCATCGTCGTGATCATCGCCGTGGTGCTGATCGTGCTGGCCTGGCTGCTGTCTCAGGTCGTCAAGCTGGCGCTGTCGCGCACCCGCGAATTCCTCGCCGATGCGGGCGCGGTGGAGCTGACCAAGAACCCCGACGCCATGATCAGCGCGCTGCGCAAGATCGAAGGCCGCGGCGAGCTGCCCGGGGCGACCTCCGCGGTGATGGAATTGTGCGTCGACAATCCGCGCGAGGGCTTTGCCGATCTGTTCGCCACCCATCCCTCGGTCGACGCCCGCGTCCAGGCCCTGATCAAGTTCGCCGGCGGCCACGATCCCGGTCCGCTGGCTCTGCCTTCTGATGAAGTGCAGGCTGAGGATCCCAGCGCTGAAACCGGAGATGGCGCTACGACGCCCCCGCCCCTGCCGCCAGCTGGCCCTTGGAGCCACGCGGACGGCCCGACCGCCGCACCGGGCGCAGCTGCCGAGAGCGGCCCATGGAGTACGCCGGCCGCAGGCCCCTGGGGCCGGCACTAGGCCCTGGCCGGCTGTCCCGATTCGAGGCGCCGCGTGATACACTGGACAATCGTCTTGCCAGTCGCTCTCAGCTGTCGCCGAAGGGGAGACGAGGCATCGGG
>NZ_CAFI01000201.1 GCF_000239775.1 Bradyrhizobium sp. ORS 375 | reverse complement strand
CCGGAATGACGGTGGGTGGAGCGAGCTCGTAGTCCGCCTGCCCGCCGCGCTCAAACCGCCGTGAGGCTGAGAGCCGCCGCGCTCAATTGCTCAGCGTCTGCGATTCCTTCTGGCGGTTCTTGAAGATCAGCATGACGTTGCGGACGTAGATGATGTTCGACAGCAGCTGGCCGAAGATGATGACCGGCTCACGCTTGACGAGGCCGTAGATCAGCGTCATCAGCCCGCCGCCGATCGAGAAGAACCAGAATGCGAGCGGCACGACGCTCTTGCCGGCGCGCTCGCTGGCGATCCACTGCACGAGAAACCGCGCCGCGAAGGCGAGCTGCGCGGCAAGGCCGAACACCAGCCAGAAATCAAACTTGGCGATGAAGATGTCGTACAGATAGTTGCTGAACGCCTGCCCGAATTGAATCAGCATCACTTCACCTCGATCGCGACCGGCGTCGGCTTCTTGCGGCGGATCAGCCACCACACGCCGGCGAGATCCATGATTCCGATCCAGAGCCGGTCGAAGAAGCCGTAGTTCGAGACTCCGGAATGCCGCGGACGATCGATCACGTCGACATAGGCGATGTCGTAGCCTTCACGGCGCACCAGCGCGGGCAGGAAGCGGTGCAGACCATCGAAATACGGCATCATCAGGAACACGTCGCGGCGAACAGCCTTGAGCCCGCAGCCGGTGTCGCGCGTGCCGTCATGCAGAACGGCGTTGCGGATCTTGTTCGCGACGCGCGACTGCAGCTTCTTGAAGCCGGTGTCCTTGCGGCCCACGCGCTGGCCGGCAACGAGGCCGACACCGGCGCCCCCCTTCTCGAGCGCGGCAATCAGGTCTGGCAGGAACGCGGGATTGTTCTGCCCGTCGCCGTCGAGCGTCGCTACGATGGCGCCGCGCGCGGCACGAATGCCGCTGCGGACGGCGGCGGATTGGCCCGTCGATTTTTCATGGCGCAGCACGCGCAGATTCGGACGGCGTGCCATTTCCTCGGCGAGACGCTGTGGCGTCTCGTCGGTCGAGCCGTCGTTGACGTAGATGATCTCATACGACCACAGGCCATCGAGCGCGGACGCGATCTCGGTGATCAGGGGCGTGATGTTGCCGGCCTCGTTGCGCACGGGAACGACGATGGAGACGGCAACGGGGGTTTCGGTCGACAAGAGTGATACTCGTGAAGGCGTGATCGGACCGGTTCCTGCCCCGGGCGTTCCGGCGGGGGCTTCTTATGGGGCTTGGGCCTCGCCCGCAACCCCCTAGCGCGGTACGATCCGACCGTCCTTCGACAGGCGGAAACCGAGCCGCCGCGCGGCGAACCAGTAGCGGACCAGCATGGCGCCGGCGAGGCCGACCACCGCGCCCGCGACCACATCGCTCGGATGATGGGCCAGCAGCACCAGGCGGCTGAGCGCGATGATGACGGCGTAGACGAACATCGGAATGCGAAGCCGCGGCCACACCGCGGCAATCGCAAAGCCCAATGCGAAGGCGGTCACCGCATGCGCCGATGGCATGCTGAAGTACGCCGGCGTGCCGTTGAACGGATCGAAGTTGAAGGCATTCGCCTGTCCGCCGACGAAGGGCCGGCCGCGGCCGATGATGTATTTCAGCGCCTGGGCGGCCAGCAGCGATGTCAGCACGGCAAAGAAGACGTACTGCACCTGGGTCGCGAAGTTGAGCAGGCGGCTGCGTGTGGCCTCGGGCCACAATGGCGCGATCAGGATGGTCACGACGACGCCGGCCGCCAGCAGACTCAGCACGTAGTCATCCTGGCCGAACTCGGTGATGATCCGCACCGGCCACAGGCTTGGCGCGCCCCGCGCGGGCATCAAGCCGATCTCATAGGCATCGAAGGTCACCATCAGCACCAGGATCGTGCCAAGGCCGATGCCGCCGACCAGGAGAAGCTCGCGCCACAGTCGCTGCCGGCTCGCGGCATCGGGCGCTGTCTGCGGCCGCCGCACCAGCCGGCCGAGCGAAAACTTCCCAACCAGTGCGAGCTGGGAAAAATAGCCTGACGACGATGGTGGGCTGTCGGGGGCCAGCATCTATTCGGTCCCCTCCGAACGATAGATCGCAATCGAGACCGGACGACCTTGCGAGATGTTGTAGCCGTCGATGCGCCGGGCCACGTTGTAGCGCAGCCCGATCGCCTCGGCCCGCTGCACAAAGGCGCGCTCGGTACGCTGCTCGACCAGGGCGAAACGGCAGGTGCCCTGGCTGAGGAAGTCGGCGGCGCCCGAGCCGTCCGTCAGTTGCGTCGACGTTCCCGTCATGAAAACGAGGCTGGGCTCGTGGAAGCCGGCCGCGGCTGCCTTTGGTCCGACGCAGACGACGTTGCGCAGGGCGCGCGCAATTTCGGCGCTCGGGAACAGCGGCGTCAGCGCCGGCAGCACCGCGCCGTAAACCACGAAAGCGAGGAACATCGCCGCGACGGCGGCATTCAGCAGCGAGCGCTCGGCCCGGCCGTTGTCATAGAGCCACCAGGCAAACAGGCCGAAGATCAGCGAGGCCGCGACGAATGGCCAGGCCAGGAACACCGGCTGGTGCGTCACGATGATGGCGCCGATGACGGCAACGACGGAGGTGATGGCGGGAATCGCGAACCACCAGGCCGCGCCGCGACGCAGCCACGAGCGCGACAGCACCCGCCGCTCCAGCGCGCCGACCGTGAGGATCGCAATCGCAGGATACAGCGGCAGCACGTAATGCGGCAGCTTGGTCAGCACCGCCTCGAACACGATCCAGGACGGCAGCAGCCAGGCGAGCAGGAACTGCGCCCCGGGCTCGCGCCGCGCGCGCCACACCGCCGGCGCGGCCATCGCGGCGAGCGGCGCGCCGGGCCAGAAGGTGACGAACAGCAGCAACAGATAAAGCCCGGGAGGCGCGCCATGCGACTCCTGCGCACCGATCTTGCTCAGCATGTCGCCGCCGACGGAGTCGGCGAAAAAGGTGTCGCCGGCGCGCAGGAAGATCAGCACGAACCAGGGCAGCACCAGCACCAGCATCCACATCAGGCCCCAGAGAGGCCGCAGGCGCCACAGCCATCCGGCGCCGCGATCCATGATCGCGAGCGCGATGATGGTGAGGCCGGCGAACATCAGGATGAGCGGGCCCTTGATCAGAATGCCGGCGGCGAGCGCCGTCCAGAAGATCGCCGGCGGGCCCCACGGCGGATGCTCGGGATCCTCGCCGCGCTGCCAGGACAGATAGACACGCGCCAGCGCGCCCATCGCGGCGACCACCGTGAACAGCAGCATCGCATCGGTCTTGGCGAGCCGCGCCTCGACGCCGAGCAGGACCGAGCAGCACATCAGAAGCGCGGCAAACACCGCGCCGCGGCGCGTGACGAAGGCGAGCGCAGTCCAGTAGGTCAGCAGCACCGCGCCGATGGCCCCGATCAGCGAGGGGATTCGATAGACCCAGATGCGCAATTGCGCGCGCGGCAGCCCAATCGCGGAGGCGGTCTCAACAGCGGCCGATTGCAACCAGTAGATGCCGACAGGCTTCTTGTAGCGCACGTCGTCCTGGAACCGGATGTCGACGTAATCGCCGCTCTCGACCATCTGCTTGGTCGCCTGGGCGAAGCGCGCCTCGTCGCGATCGACCGGCGGAATCGTGAAGAAGCCGGGCAGGAACAGCAAGAGGCCGCAGACGAGCAGGAACGCAACCGCCCTGACATGGCTCACGGTGACGGCATCGATCATCCGCACCAGCCGATTGCCCGGATTCACCAGGTTCTTCGGCTCGCGCGGCTCTCCAAAACGGGGGCGGGCATAGGTCTCGACCATGGGGTTCCGAATACGCTGAAACCGCCATGCCGACAACCGCTTAGCGAACGGTCACTGGATTCTGACCACAACTGTGTCCGCAGCGCCCGTGGCGTCGATCACGGTGAGGCGGGCGAAGCCCGGCCCGGGCGGATCGATCAGCCGCTGGCGCCGGCTGTCGATCTCGCCGACCGGCAGGCCGTTGACCAGCATCGTCAGCGGCAGCACGCCCCCGGAGACCTTCACCGGCATCACCGATGCGTCCGGTCCGGCTGCGCGGTCGACATCGATGCGCGAGCCGTTCAGCGGGAACTGGATGTGCGGCGCCTGCTCCGCGCCCGTGCGGACGAGTTCGCCGATCGGACGGAACCGGCGCAGCGGCAGTGGCAACTTTGAATTGCTGGCGACCAGTGCCCCCTTGGGCGGCTTGGGCAAGGCCGCGGGCAGCTTGCCGCTGCGCGCGAAGGCGTCGAACAGAATCGGTGCCGCAGCCACGCGCCCGATCAGGCCGGGCACCGGCGCACCATCGGGACGGCCGACCCAGACGCCGATCGTCACGCGGCCGTCGAAGCCGACCGACCAGGCGTCGCGATAGCCATAGCTGGTGCCGGTCTTGAAGGCGATGCGGTTGCGCGCGGCGTTTTCCGGCGGCGGCGTGCCGAGCAGCACGTTGCCGACCTGCCAGGCGGCCGCCGCATCCATCAGCCGCATCGGCTCGCGGGCGTCGTCCTTGTCGTCGGCGGCCATGATCTCACGCAGCGGCCTGGTGGTGCCGAGGCGCGGGAAACCCGCATAGAGCTGCGCGAGGTCTTGCAGGGTCACGCCGACGCCGCCGAGGCCCATGGCGAGGCCCGGCGCCTCGTCCTTCGGCAGCACGAGATTGCCGCCGGCCTGTTTCAGTCGCGACGACAGCCGGCTGGCGCCGACGCGGTCGAGCAGCACGATGGCTGGCACGTTCAGGGACAGTTGCAGCGCCTTGCGCACCGGCACCGTGCCCTGGAACGTCATGTCGAAATTCTCCGGCGCGTACGAGCCGAAGCGCACCGGGCGATCCTCGATCAGGCTCTCCGGATGCACGAAACCGTCCTCGAAGGCGAGGCCGTAGATGAATGGCTTCAGCGTCGAGCCCGGGGAGCGCACCGCGCGGGTCATGTCGACCTGCCCTGCCCGCTTCTCGTCGAAATAGTCCGCCGAGCCGACATGGGCGAGCACGTCGCCGCTGTCATTGTCGACAACGATGATGCCGACCGAGACATTCGGCCCGAGCGCCACGGCGCGATCGCGCGCCAGCGGCTCCAGCACCTTCTGCAGAGAGGCATCCAATGTCAGGCGGATGATCGGCTGGTCCTTCACCACCGCCGCGGCCTGGTCGGCGGCATGCGGCGCCAGGATCGGCATCGGCTTGCGGAACGCCGGCACGGCTTGCGCCTTCGCCTGCGCGGCCTCCTCGGCCGAGATCACGTTCTCCGAGACCATGCGGTCGAGCACGCGGTCGCGGCCGCGACGCGCGGCCTCCGGGTGGCGGTCGAGCCTGCGCGTCTCCGGCGACTGCGGCAGCGCCACCAGCAGCGCAGCCTCAGCCAGCGACAGCCGCTTCGGCTCCTTGCCGAAATAGGCGATCGAGGCGGCGCGGATGCCTTCGAGATTGCCGCCGTAAGGCGCGAGCGTCAGATAGAGGTCGAGGATCTCGTCCTTGCTCAGCTTCTGCTCGAGCTCGAGCGCGCGCACGATCTGGCGCAGCTTGGCATGCAGCGAGCGCTGCCGCCGCGGCTCCAGCAGCCGCGCCAGCTGCATCGTGATGGTCGAGCCCCCGGAGACGATGTGGCCATGCGAGCCGAGCTGGATCGCGGCCCGCGCCAGCGCGCGCGGGTCGACGCCGTGATGCTCGTAGAAGCGCTGGTCCTCATAGGCGAACAGCAGCTTCAGATAGGTCGGATCGACATCCTTCTTGGCGCTGACCGGCAGCCGCCAGCGCCCATCCGCCATCGCGTAGGCGCGCAGCAGCTTGCCGTGGCGATCGACAATGGTGGTGGAGACGGCTTTGGCTTCCTGCAGCGGCAGAAGGCCGAGAGATATGGTGTAGGCGGTCAAAGCGAGGGCGAAGACAGCGATGAATGCGAGCGCAATCGCTAACAGCCGTTTGGTGCTCCGCCCCCTCCCCGCGTCATGGCCGGGCTTGACCCGGCCATCCACGCCTTCGTTTCCGCGGGCGATGGATGCCCGGGTCAAGCCCGGGCATGACGGAGTTTGCGGAGCGTTCCGCCCGCCCAACTCCGTATCGCGTTCTCCACCCTCGCTCATTTCGCCGCGCGGACCTCCACGGAGCCGGTGCCGGTCCGACCATAGCGCGAGGGATTGTACATGTCCTCGACATAGGCCTGCGGCAGCACGTATTTGCCCGGCGACACCGCACGGACGACATAGGCGACCGTGAACACCGCCTTGGAGTCAGCGGCGCGGTCGAGCGCGGCGGTGAAGCGGTCGTCGCGGAACTCGGTATTCACCGGCTCCTGGCCGTCCTCGATCCAATCCAGCGTGCCGCTGTCGCCCGACGACACCAGATGCGGATTGTCGATCTCGAGCCCCGCCGGCAGATAGTCCGACACCATGATGTGCCCATATTCCGGCTTGGCCTCGGTGACCTTCAGCACCACCGCGAAGCGGTCATTCTGCTTCGCGATCTTGATATCCGCTGGCTTGCCGTCGAGCGTGTAGTAGCTGCGCTCGATCTTGAAGCCGTTCGACGCCGCCGGCTCCGGCGTCAGCGGCGAGCCGGACACCGAGACCACCGCCTGCACCGGCGCCTCGCCGGTGTTGGTGATCTTCAGCGGCTGGCCCGTGAGCTCCGCGGCCTTGTAGCTGCGGTACAGCGCCTGCTTCACCGCCTGGCCGTTGACATCGAGCACCAGCGTCTCCTTGGCGAGCGCCCGCGCCGCCAGCACCATCCACGCATTCTCCTGCGTCGAGGTGTACGGCGTCAGCCCACGCGCCGCCTCGACGCGGGCCACCGCCTGCGTCAAGGTCGCGCGCGGCGCGTTGCCCTCGCCGGCCAGCGACACCAGCGCCGCGGCATCGCGCAGGTCGGAGCCGTAGTCGGTGCGGCCGAACACCAGCACCGGTTTGGGCGCGAGGCTGTCGGCCGCGGCGCCGTAGACCCGCTCGGCACGAGCGCGATCACCGACCAGCGCGAGCGCTGCGGCGAGCTGCGCCTTGGCGATCGGGGTGGCCAGATTGCCGAGCTTGGTGTCGGCGAGATAGCGCAGGTCGCCGATCGGCGCCGCGCCATTGCGCGCCAGCACGTAGAGGCCGTAAGCGAGATCGCGGCCGCCTGTCTTCTCCGGCTCCTCGGCATTGACCACCGAGTTCCTGACGCGGTCGAGCGCGCTCTTGAACAGCACGTCCGGCACCGCAAAGCCCTTTTCGCGGGCGCGGGTCAGGAAGTCCGTCACGTAGGCATCGAGCCACGGATCGTCGCCGCCGGCCGACCACAGCCCGAACGAGCCGTTCGAGCCCTGCCGCGCCAGCAAGCGATCGATGGAGTCACGGATGCGCTGGTCGACCTCGGTGTCCATCGCCAGATGGGCGCCGGCTGCGAGCTCGTTGACATAGAGCAGCGGCATCGCGCGGCTGGTGATCTGCTCCGAGCAGCCATGCGGATAGCGGTCGAGCGCCTTGAGGATCGTCGCCGCATCGAGCGCGGTCGACAGCCCCGCCGACAGCGACACCGTGCCGGTCCCCGCCACGAGATCCGAGAACATGTCCGACGTCAGCGTCAGGCTCTCGCCCTTCGCCAGCGTGCGGATCGAGCGACGCGCCAGCACCTGCGTCGCCGGCTTGACGTCGAGCTGATAGTGCCGCGCCAGCGAAAGTCCATTCGGCCCCTTGATGTCGACATCGAGCTGCGCCTTGCCGGTGCCGCTGGCCTCCAGCGGCAAGGTCGACGAGGCCCGCTGCTTGGCCGCGAGCTTGAGCGTCACATTGGCATTGCCGGACACCTTGACCGGTCCGCTCGCCTTGACGGCCACGACATAGTCGCCGGGCGCGCCCTCGACGTTGTCGACATCGAACGACAGCGTGCCGCGGTCGCCACTCAGCAGGAAGCGCGGCAGCGTCGCCGTGAGCACGACTGGATCACGCACGGTGACGTCGACATTGGCACGGCCGACCTTGGTCGCGCTCCACGCCACCGCCATCACGCGCGCGGTGCCGGCGAACTCCGGAATGTCGAAGCTCACTTCGGCCGAACCATCCGGCCCGACGGTGACGATTCCCGAATACAGCGCCAGCGGCTTCTGCGTCGGCGGCGAGCCCTGCAGCTCGGCGCCGCCACTGTCACCGCCCGAGCGGATCTGGCCGCGCGTGCCCTGCATGCCGTCGATCAGCTGGCCGTACAGATCGCGGATCTCGGCCGAGAGCTGGCGCTGGCCGAGGTAATAGTCATCCGGCGCCGGCGGCTTGTAGTTGGTGAGGTTGAGGATGCCGACATCGACCGCCGCGATCACGATCTTGGCGTCCTCGCCGGGATTGAGCCCGCCGATCTTGACCGGGATCTTCAGCGCCGAGCCCGGCCGCACCAGCGCCGGCGGCGTCAGCGCCACATTCAACGTGCGCGCCGATTTGTCGATGCCGAACCAGGCGACGCCGAGTGCGCGGCCCGGCATGCGCTGCGCGGCCGCATCGAGCGGACGGCGGAGCGTCGTCACGACGTAGGCGCCCGTGCCCCAGTCCTTGCCCACCGCAAGCTTGACCTGGTTGGTGCCCTCCTTCACCTCGGTCGTCTGCGTCGTCAGCAGCCGATCGCCGAGCACGTTGACCGTCAGCTTGCCCGCGGTGCGCGCATTCACCGTGACGACCATCGTATCGCCCGACTGATATTGCGGCTTGTCGAGCGAGGTCTCCAGCAGGTCCGGCGTATCGGCGCTGCCCTCGGTGTACCAGCCGACATCGAACTGCAGCGACGTCACCGGCCCGTCGGCGTCCGCCGACTTGACGTCGAGGCGGTAGCGCCCGGGCTCCGGCTGGAAGCTCAGCCGCGCCGGCTTGTTCGCCGCGATCGCGACGTCGCCGTCGCCGACGCGCTTCGTCGACTTGACCGGCTCGTACTCCCAATAGGAGTTCTGCCGGTACCACTGATAGCGCGACTCGATCTTCAGGAGCTCATAGCGCAAGCCATTGCGCGCCAGCGTCTTGCCCTCCGGCGAGACGAACACGACGTCGAACTCGGCCTTGTCGCCCTCGCCGACGCTCTTGCCGGAGAACGACGGCCTGATGCCGATCTGCGCCGCCTTCGGCGCCACCGGCAGGGTCAGCTTGCGCTCGACCGCGCGGCCGCCGGTCTCGGCCATGCGCACATAGATCTGCGCCTCCTGCGGCCGGCTCGACGACGGCGGCTTCGGCAGGCTGACCGGGAAGGTCGCCGCGCCCTTGTCGTCGGTCTCGGGCAGCCCCTCGATCGGCGTGCGCTCGTTGGAGGCGCTCTCCTCGTCGGCGACGCCGAACTGATAGCCCGGAAAACCCGGCCGCTCGGACGCCGTGGTCACCAGCAGGTCGCCCTCGAGCTGCAGGCCGGAGGCCGGCGCGCCATAGAGGAAATGGCCGTCGACCTTCACCTCCACCGGAACATCAGCCTTGATCTGCTTGTCATTGGAGGACAAATCGAATTCCAGCCGCTCGGGCACGTAATCCTCGACCATGAAGGTGGTCTCGCCGACCGCCGCTCCCTTCGGATCGGTGAAGGCGCGGACGCGGTAGGTCCCGGTCGGCACCGCCGAGTTCAGCGCCACGCTGAGCGAGCGCCCGCCGGTGCCCTGATCCGGCAGCACGGCACGCCGGAACTCGACGCCGTCCGGACGCTCGACCACAAGCGTCAGCGGCGTGCCGGTCATGGCATTGCCCCTGGCGTCGCGCAGCAGCGCGGTGAGATAGACCGTCTCGCTGGAGCGGTAGACGCCGCGCTCGGAATAGACGAACGCGTCCGGCCCGGCCGGCGCCTCGCGCCCGGCAACGCCGCGATCCGACAGGTCGAATGCCGACGTCTTCAGGCTCAGGAAGGCGTAGTCCGCCTTCTCGCCCGTCACCGTCAGCATCGCCGGCGACAGCCCGCCCTCGCCCTTCGCCAACCCCGACTCGAACAGCACGTGGCCGGCCTCGTCGGTCTTGCGCGTCGCCAGGATCTCGTTGTTGCGCGCCACCAGCCGCACCTCGGCGCGCGCCACCGGATCGGTCGACGCCAGCGAGTTGACGAACACGTGGATGCCGTCATTGCCGGAGAACGCGGCAAGACCGAGATCGGAGACGATGAACCATTGCGTCGCGAGCTGGCCGCCGCTGTCCTCGTCATTGCCGCTGGCCGAGCCCTTCGGCGCCGCCGTCATCACATAGACGCCCGGCTGCATGTCGCTGAGCGCCTGGTCGACCGGAAACGCGGTGGTGACGTCCTGGTTCAGGGTCATCGCGGTCGACAGCTCGCCGCTCCACACCTTCATGCCGCGCTCGTTGCCGAGGTCGGTGAGCTGATAGCTCGACAATGGCCGCTGGAAGTCGCTGTCGATGACGGTGTTGATCAAATTGCGGTCGCCGATCCGGAACACGTTGATGTTGACCGCCGGCGTGTTGACGCTGACCAGCGGAATGCCCTTCTGCCCGGTGCGCGGCAGCACATAGGCCTTGCCGGTGAAGCGCACGAACGGCTTGCGGTCGCGGACATAGATGTTGAACTCGGCCGATTTCGGCAGGCTCTCCTTGACGCCCGAGGGCAGGCCGGCGCGCAGATTGATGTTGTAGCGCTCGCCATGCTTGAGGCCCTCGACGCAGAGCTGCTTGTCCTCCGAGGTCAGCGCCGGCTTGTCATTGCCGGCCTGGGCCACGAACGGCGAAAAGTCGGTTCGCTTGGCGAGGTCCTCGGAGAACTGGAAGCAGGCGCGCGGGCTCGCCGAGTCCGAATCCACGGTGTAGTCGAGCAGCTTGAAGCCGTGCTCGTCGCGCATCCGCTCATACTGCCCGCGGACATCGGCGACCTCGCGCAGCTCCAGCGACATCCGCAGCGTATCCAGCGCCGGCCGCCACAGCTTGCGCTCGGCCATGGTCTTGCCGAGCACGGCGAGCGCATCCGCCTCCTCGCCGGCATTGCCGGCGCGCTGATAGGCGATATAGGCCGCCGTCGAGGCGCGCTCCAGCAGGAAGGTCTGCTCGGAGGTGTTGATCGGCTTAATCTGGTTCAGCACGGTGCGCGCCAGCCGCAGCCAGTTGCCGGAATCGTCCGGCGCCGCGGTCGCGATCTGCCCGAGGATCTGCAGGCCGGTCCGCAGATCGTTGCGCCGCAGCGCCGCGTCGGCATCGGTTCGCAAGGTCGCGAGCGGCTTGTTCACCGCCCCCGCCTCGCTCTTGATCTGCGCCTCCAGCTTGATCGCGGCGTCGCCCAAGTCGTCGCGCTTGAACGCCTTGTCGGCAGCAAGCGCCGCCGACCCGGCGGAGACGAAGCCGAACGCCATGACGGCGCAGACGGCGGCGGCGCGAACCAGACCGATCATGGGACAGCTCCTTGGACGGTTCTCGAGACGGTTTTCGAACGGATCTTGACGGCGGATCGCCCCGCGGGGACGCCGTCCGTGTTTGGCCGATTCGTGGCCAGAATGGACGCGAAATGGTGACGGACTGATGGCATCGGTTGTGGCGGCCAGCATAGCCGTCCACGGCCGGGGCGGCCATCCGCGGCGGAGCGCGGCCGAAAAAATGGGGTCATCAACGGCAATTCACAGCGCATGGCATACAAGCAAAGCCCGCGGCCCCCGTTCATCCGGCGCCGCCGACGCGGAAATCGGCTCGAAAGCCCTCCTCCGCCTCCGCTTGGTCGCGCCGCCCGTGGATCCGGTTCGGCCGCTCTTGGCGAAACCAAAGATTTTTCATATGACCCGTGCTATAGATTCCGCGTCGGCCGGCCCCGCCCGCCGGCGCCGATCCCGTGAACCGCCTGTCAGGTCCGTTCACGAACCGGCCGTTCACGCCGCGACGACGGTCCCATAGCTCAACTGGATAGAGTAGCGGATTTCTACTCCGCGGGTTGCAGGTTCGAGTCCTGCTGGGATCGCCACGTCACGACTTCACCTCTTTGTATTTCAAGGTCTTACCTTCCTTTTTTGGCAAACCGGGCTTGAAGTGGGCTAGCTGAATGCGATTGGCTTCCTCGATGTAGCGCTACGCTTAGCCGATCGTCTTCCAGCCAAACCACGCCATGAGTTCTGGCACGGTTGCGCCTTTGAGCGCGTGCCGAACGGCTGCAGCCGTTCGCAACCCGTATGGCCGCCGCTCGCGAACGCCGACTCGGCGGACGTCAACCACCGAGATCTGTAGGGGCGCGCGTCAAGCCAATTCGACTAGGCACGGTGCGTCGCCTACTCGGCAGGAGTAAGCCCGCTCCTCACTTTTCCTCAGGGTGAGCCGCACGATATCCGTCTCCGAGTTTTTGCATCAGAGCGTAGAACCCTGGCTTTTCGCCGACCAATAGCACAACGGTCCCAACGGGAATAGATTTGCGGATGTCTCCATCGGGATAGAGCCTTGAGGTAGGGTCGTCGTGATGAAGCTTTGTTGCTGCGTCGTCGCCCTGTATTCCCTCCGCTTCAAGCGATTCCTCAAGAGCTTGTGCAGCGTGCCAGGAACTGTCCATTTGTGGATTGGTCCATACCTCCACCCCGTCAGGAATGCTTTCGTCGATAATTCCTGAACGCGCAGGGCTCATCATTTGCGGCTCCCATCCGACAGCAGCTAGCCCTCTAGCAATTTGGAGCGCCAGCTTCCTCGCCTCGAGATCCGGGACGAATTGGATAAGAACCGGCGTTTTTGCGTAGGTTGATAGCCGGCTGTTGATGTCCCCAATGGCAAAAAGCTCTGTAGCTGTCGCGCCGCCGCGGACTGAAGCGGCAAACGGTCCATACCATCGCCGCGGCCGAATTGACTGTTCAAGCACAAGGTTGTCGGCGCGCAACTGTTCCGCCTTTTGGTTCGCCAATGCGATATCTCGAGCGGCCTCGCTCTTATATTTTTCGAGCGCGTCGGAGGCAGTTTTGGATTCAGCGCGCTGTAGCTGAAGTTGAATGTAATTGGCGACAAAAGCTGCTCCGCCGATCACGAAGGCTATAAAGACCGTCGCTACACGAATGTCGTTCCAAGTATCGAGCGTCATCCCTAGCATGCGTGGGCTCTGCTTCATGATGCGTTCTTCTGCGGAAGTTGATTAGACTGAGTTTAGATCGCGCGCTTGGCGCGTGTCCACACCCTTACCTTCGCACCACGCGCTAGAGCTGGCCCTTGGCTCGAGCCTGGCTGGCCGGACACTTCGGCTCGCGCGCCGCTCGAAGCGTCCAGCGGCGATCGCCATGCTCCGCATCAATCGGATAGAACTACAGTGACAGTACACTAGATCGAAATTGGAAGTTCGTCCGCCGTTGAGTTTAGTGCGCTGTCATCGTAATAGTTACACTGCCTATGACCACAGGATCTTATCAAACAGATGAATGCGCCGATGCTGTTCGAACGAAGGCGCAGCCGGCCTCGACCTTGGCGGTCGCGCACGGCTGGCGCTGAGTGTATGTGAAGCTGATCGATGCTTGGCCCGATGTCCGTTTCCGCTAGCGCACCCTTCACATTCAGTTCGCTTCGTAATGTGTTCGCATGGCTGCTTGCCCTTGATTCAGAACGGCAGCTAAGCCGAATTCAGCATCCGCATGGGCGTAATTGGTCCTCTTGAGCCCTAACTTCTATCCACTGACAAACTTTTGCTTGAACGTGGGGGTTTTGGTAGACTTGATGCATCAAAGGGGGCACTGGCCCTCCTACCTCTTCGCTCGTTGGTGGTTCGATCAAATGAATTTCCCAGGAGCCGGGTGGCACAGCCTCCGCGGTCACATTAAGAAGGATATTCGCAAGAGCGACTTGCCATCCAAAGGGCATCAGCAGCAAAGACAGCACCGGGATAATTAGCCAAGTCAACATAGCTAGAACTGACGCGCAGTAGCTGAGAATCAAAATCGGTAGCCACGAAAACATTTTCGGCCACAGCCTAGCCAGTCCAACGTATGCCGCAACAATGCTTGCCGCAAAACCGACGACAAAGAAGATCGCAGCCGCAACCGCTGGAGGAATTATTAGCCAAGACGACTCGCTGAAGCTGATGATAAGAGATGATAGAGAGGCAAAGGCGACGCATGCTAAAAGGCTTCTAAGGCCTATGCGCAGAAGTTTTCCCGGCTGCTTCGTCAAGTCCTCGATGCTCGCATAAATGCTCTTGCCGAAAAAAAACAGGCGCACAGTTGCTTGGCCAAGGATCTGAAACGCGGCAAGCGCCCCAGATGCTTCGTCCGCGGGCGAACGAATGATAAGCAACCGAGATCGCTCAAGGGGACGAGGGGAAAGTTCGCGACGCAGCTTCGACGCATGATTACTCAGGCGTCCTTTTAACAGCAGACTCGCGCTTACCAACAAACTAACGACTGCCGTATACACCATAAACCACAAATAGAGCCTGGTATCTGCTAAATTTTCTATCCGACTAAGAAGACTAAACTCAAGGCAGAATAGAACGAAGGAAACGGCAAAAAATAGCAGGCCACCGACAGTGCCCTTTTTGAGAATGGTCCAGCCATCGGTGCCGATGTTGCGATCCTGAGCCAAGATAAATGGCGTAGCCAGACATACCACGCCGTTGATCCTTTCGCGCAGGCTAGAACAATCGCCCAACGACATCAGCGTGACGTTGCCTCCATGGCTATGCGCCACGACAATGTGCACAGCACCGGGGTGATCGTTTAAGCCTTGCCAAAGAAACTCGCGAAGCTTCTCAGACGCGCCCATGCGGGCTGTATGGCTGTTTCGGCCGGACCATCGAAATCGGCGAAATTTGACGTTTAGTTCAAAGCGATCGCGAAACAACCTGCAAAGCGATGATCCGTCCGTCGTCCATGGCGCATCACCAGACGGACGCAGCACGCCTCGTCCCCAAGTTCCGTGAACAAATGTAATAACAACAAGCATCGGGTCGCCGTCATTAAGCGAGACGATGAAATCACCCACCAGTAGCATTGACAACGATCAAAACGACGGGTGGTCAGGCGCCTCCATAGGAAGCGGTAGGTAAGGGGCCCCAAAGCCATGAGCGGCCTTGTTTGGTCCGTCCCATAGCCTCGCGGAGCCGTTCTGGTCGCACAGCAGGCACTGGCTTGGTCCGGCCCCAAAGGTAAATTCGCCTCGCGTGGGGGCCATTTCTGTTAGATGAGGCGAACTGGCCGAGATCGAGCTTCTGTTCCGATTCAGGAACATACGGGAAACTAATTGGGTACGCAGTGAAGTTTAAACACTCATCTCAGACCGCTTCTTTGATCATGATCAAGGCAAGTCACAACGATCGCTCTTAGTTGCATGAAAACCGCATTGTTCGGCTCCATGGGAGACAACCATGCGTCTCAATCCAGTAGTTCAAAGCAATTTCGGCACAAAAGCACGGAACACTTCACGCACGGAATACGGTGACGGTGAACTAAATCGCTCGTCGCACAGCACGCTGGTCAACTGTGGGCACACGTCTGCCAGAGCGACGGCCACTTTGCCCATCCTACGACAGCCACATCGGCACGGCGATCGGCGCGGCAGCCGAGGGGCGTCCTCCGCATGAGCCCGGGTGCCGTGCCGTAGTGCGCCACACTTGCCTTCGTTAGGCCATGGTGCCGCCGCGCCCCGCAGCCATGTCTGAATGTGTCCACGAACGATGGGATGGACGTGCGGATAGCTCACGCCGTCGTGGACCTACATGGCGCCGCGAGCTTCGGGGGGGGCAAGTTTGACGAAGCACGAAGCATCTCGGTCTCTGGTCCGCTTCCTCCGCTCGCGGCTCCGCGACCACCGCACCGAGCTGGCGGCGCTGCGCCGCCACATTCGCCCCGGCGACATCGTCTGCGATGTCGGCGCCAACAAGGGCAGCTTTCTGTATTGGCTGGCGCGGTGGTCGGCGCCGGGGCGGGTGATCGCGTTCGAGCCGCAGCCGGATCTGGCCGACGGACTGGCGCGGTTGTGCAGCCAGTTCGCGCTCGACAACGTCGTGATCGAGCCAAGGGCCGCCTATTCCTGCACCAGCCGGAAGACGCTGTTCGTGCCTGACGGCCATCAGCCCGGGGCATCGCTGCTGCAGCCGGCCGAGCGGTCGAAGGCGATCGCGGTGCAGACCGTCGCGTTGGATGATTATCTGCCGGCGACCGGGCATGTGGCGGCGCTGAAGATCGATGTCGAGGGCGCCGAGCTCGACGTGCTGCGCGGCGCCGAGCGGACGCTGCGGCGTTGCCGGCCGCTGATCGTGGTCGAATGCGACCGCCGCCTGGCGACCTTGGAGCGGATGACGCAGACGTTCGCGCTGCTGCGCGGTCTCGGCTATCGCGGCGAGTTCCTGTCCCGGAGCCGGCTGCTGCCGCTGTCGGCCTTCAATCCAGAGATCCACCAGCGCGCCGAGGGCGAATGGTTCTGGAAGCGAAAGGATTATTGCAACAACTTCGTGTTCCGGAGCGCGGAGCCGCGGGCCTCCTGACGTGTGGCTGGCGCGCGTGCAGCGTGTGACCTGAGCGAAGATCGGGCTCCGTCCGCCCGGTTCGGACGGAGCCGCGCGACCTCTGATGGGGTCAGGATCGCGATGGCAGCGGCATGATCGGCTGCACTCTCATCATCTGCTTCAATCCGAGCGAACCGCCTGAGACTCTCTTAAGCGCTCCCCTTTACATCTTTCGGCCGAATGAACCTCGTCCGGGGTCTGCGGGCCAAGACCTCGGGCTCGGCCGTCATCCTTGGCCGTCATCGAACGAAGAGAACATGTTGCACAGGCTGCCGCTGCGAAAGCTCGCAGGAATCGCCGCAGCGGCGGCGCTGCTGGCGCTGCTGGCCTACGCCGAACTGGCGCTCGACTGGCGCGCCGCAAGCGCACACCAGGTCGTTCGGTTTACGATGGGCGTGTCGCACGGCGTCGATCTGGCCGAGCTTCGCGGCTACGAAGCTGCGATGACCAACAAATACGGTCCCACCGTCAGCACCATCCTGCCGTTCGACACCGGGATCGCCGAGGTCCGGCTGAACGGCGCGCTGGTCGAGACCAATGCGGAGCTCCGCCAGATCGACGGGGTCGATGGCCTTTTCCTGCTCGGAAGCGACGACGACATCCGATCGAGGTTCCCGTTCGACGTGTCCACCCGCCAAGTCATGGCCAGCAGCAAGTCCAGCATCGCGGCCGGCCTCAGGCGCCGGCTCAAGAAGTCCCCTGCCGTCTGGCTCGACTTCGCCGACAAGGACTGGACGTTCGACCATTGCGTGGCGCGGCCCAAAGACCTCGGTCTCGGATGGGTCGGCACGGCGCTGCGGCTGCGCGGCGGGACCGCCTGCATCGCCGGCTGGCACGGCAAGGAGGCCGGCCGGATGTTGATCGGCACGGCGGTCGCCGATGGCGATCCCTGGATGAGGCCGTTCAGCCGCCGGATCTGCCGGGCCATCACGGAAGCAACCTTGCAACAGCTCGCGGCCGAGGGGGTCGATCAACCGACCCACGCGGCCTGCCTCCTGGTCGATCGCCCGGCCTATCGCAGTGCGAGGAAATCCCTGGTGGTGGACGCCTATGCCGTCGCGGCCGGCGGCGAGCTTCGCCGGATGGACTTCAACCGGTCCCCACCGCCGTGATCTGCACGGCAGGACGGCGGTCCACTTCGGATCCAATCCCGATCAGGAGCCCCATCCGATCGCGCCGCCGCTTCCGTCGAAACCGTCAGGCAGCCGGGCGAAACCATTTCCCTCGCCCGACGAAAACGTCCTGAAACAGACCACCGGCATCCTCAGCCCATCACATTGACCTCTGGGGGTTGCCAATGTCCGCGCTGCTGAGCTTCATCTTCGAATCCTATTGCCTGAGCTGCCGGGCGATGTTTCCCGAGCTCGAGGCAGAGCGTCCGGCCGCCGCCGAGTGATCCCGCCGCCGGGCTCCGACCTCGCCGCGCCCGTGGCGACCTGGGGCCCCTCGCCCCGTTAAGCTTTCCTCTTCAGCTTAACGCCGGCTTCCATTTGACGCCCACGCCTTCATCCGCCACGTCGATGCGTGATGGAGCTTCTTGAGATGTTTGAGCTGGCTTTTTTGACGACCGTTTTATTCATCGCCGCCGTTGCCCTGACCGCCATTTATCAGCGGCGACAGGATGTGCTGTACGGCCCTTACATTACGGATGCCGCGTGGCCCCAGGGGCTGCACGAGGACGGCATCGAAACCTCATCGAGCTGAGCTGCAGCTCGCACGCTGACCGGGTCTGCCTCGCGCCGCGTCCGCCGTCACAAGCCGAGATGTCCGCCGGAATCGCTGAGCAGCGCATCCAGCCGATCCGGGCTGATGTTCTGACCGCTCGGCGTCTCGATGCTGACGCAGTCCGCGCCAAGGCGCAGATAGGTGTTGGCGGTGAGCAGCGCGTCCTGCGCGCTGCGGCACCTGATGGTGGCGATCGCACTGACGCTCTCGGCGCGGACGGTGAACGACGCGGCAGCCATGAAGGGCAGGTCCGTTTGCAAGCGGCGGCTGGAGGGAGCCGGAGCTTATGCAGCGGGACTCGCGGATCTCATTGAGCTGGATCAAACGGCTGGCCGGCGGCCGGATCAGCTGCGGTTCAACGACAGGCTGATCCGGGTGACCAGGCCGTCCCAGTCGCGCTCCCAGGCGCGGGGATAGTTGATCAGCACACAGTGCACGTAGCCGCCGGCGAAGTTGCAGCGGTTGTACCAGACATAGTCGCCCTTGTAGCTCGACACCGCGAAGAACCGCGAGGTGACGCGCTTGTACTGGATGTTCGGCGGCGGATTCTTCTTGGCGAGGAACCGCGCCGGCGTGTCGCCCGCCTCGTTGGGCGCCGACTGCACCGTCAGATTGGCGCGCCCGTCGCCGGTCTGGAAGCGCTGGCCATAGCCGTCGGGACGGCCGGCCGTCTCGCTGAACACCGAGACCGGGATGTCGACCGACGTGCCGGTCTCCGGGATCCTGTAGGTGGTCCAGCGCGCAGGCTCGGCGCGCGCGGCAGCGCTGCCGCAGGTGATGGAGGCGAGCACGGCCAGGGCCTTGATGGTCAAATTCATGTCTGTCGTTCCGAACGGCTTGGGGAAGGCAATCAGGCTAACCCGCCTTCGCGGCCCTGCGAAGGCATGGCTCACCACCGCCGCACCAAACGCGCGACACGGTCGAAGGTTCAGGGCGGCGCGGCTGGCCGACACGTCTCAGCACGACAGCACGCATGTCGGGATTCCGCGCTCTGCGGCAAGGGCGATGCCCGTCGGGCAAATCACCGGCGTGATATCAGCCGTCACGCCGCGGCCGCGCGCCAATCCCGCCTGCTCGCCCAGGGCGATTTCGCGAACGCCTCCAACGTGATTTGGCCTGTCCAGTCATCAGGCGAAAAATATTGCGCTTTTCTCTTTTACCGAAATCATATTCATTGTCCCCGTCCCGCCTCGCAGCAG
>NZ_CAFI01000202.1 GCF_000239775.1 Bradyrhizobium sp. ORS 375 | reverse complement strand
GCGCCGCCTTGGCGTTCGGCGGCCTGCCGGCGGTTCTCGGCGGCGCGGTGATCCTGATCGTCGTGGTCGCCGCGCGCGCCAGCCTTCCCGCCGGCGCGCTATCGCTGCTGCAGATCCTGGGGGCGATCTGCAGCCTCTGGACGATCGGAGTGACCGCAGCGATGATGGCGGAGGTTGGAGGCCTCGGTCTTGGGCGCGGGGTTCTCACCTATGCGATCGCGATGCTGCTGGTGCCCGCGTTGGGCGCGCTGGCGATCAGGATCCTCGCCTTCCAGCCGTTCAGCGTGCCCGCCGCCTCGATGATGCCGACCGTGCTGGTCGGCGACAACGTGTTCGCGACCAAATATGCCTATGGCTACAGCCGCTATTCGCTTCCCTTCGCGCCGCCACTGTTTGCGGGGCGCATGTTCGGCGCGATGCCGGCGCGCGGCGACGTCGTTGTCTTCCGCCTGCCCAGAGGCGAGGGCGGCGTCGACTTCGTCAAGCGGGTGGTGGGCCTGCCCGGCGATCGTATTCAGATGCACGACGGCGTGCTGCACATCAACGGCCGGCCGGTGCCTCGCGAGCGGCTCGCGGACATTGCGGGCGAGGAGGCTTGCGGCGGAACCGCGGGGGCCGTGAAGCGCTGGCGGGAGACGCTGCCGAATGGCGTGAGCCATGAGACGATCGATTGCCTCGATCATGGCGCTTTCGATGAGACGAACGCGATCACCGTGCCGGACGGACATCTGTTCATGCTCGGCGACAACCGGGACAATTCGACTGACAGCCGGATGTCGCAGATCGGCACGATTCCGGTCGAGAACATCATCGGCCGCTTCGGCATGATCTTCTTCTCGCGCGACCCCGGCGGGGAGGGCGCGGCGCCGCGGACCCGCTTCGAGCGGATCGGGACGGTGGTGCGCTGAACGCGGAATGGCATCAGACCATAGGGTGGGCAAAGGCGCTGCCGTGCTGTCTCCACGGACGAGACCGCGGTGGCGACGTGCCCACCATCGGGAGCGAACTCATCAGCAAGCCGGTGGGCACGGCGCGCGACGGTGTGCGAAGAACACCGGTGCGCCACGCGCCTTTGCCACCCTACGACGACCCGCATGAGCGAAGCGACATGCGGGTTCATCGACACGGCTCGTGAGACCCCGGATGTCGCTGCGCTCATCCAGGCTACGCACTGTGCCCAGCGCAAGCCGCCGAAGCCCGGCACAAACGAAAACCCCGGCATCGCTGCCGGGGTTTTGCAACTATCAGATGGGTGCGTGGACTTAGAAGTCCATGCCGCCCATGCCGCCGCCCGGAGGCATCGCGGGGCCGCCGGCGTTCTTCTTCGGCAGCTCGGCGACCATCGCCTCGGTGGTGATCAAGAGGCTCGCCACGGAGGCGGCGTTCTGGATCGCGGTGCGCACGACCTTGGTCGGGTCGATGATGCCCTTGGACACCATGTTCACGTAGTCGCCCGACTGCGAGTCGAAGCCGTAGGCATACTGCTCCTTCTCGAGGATCTTGCCGACGATGACCGAGCCGTCCTCGCCCGCGTTGATGGCGATCTGGCGGGCCGGAGCGGAGAGCGCCTTGCGGACGATCTCGACGCCGGTCTTCTGGTCCTCGTTCTTGGTGCGGACACCCTTGAGCTGCTCGGAAGCACGGAGCAGGGCGACGCCGCCGCCCGGCAGGATGCCTTCCTCGACAGCCGCGCGGGTCGCATGCATCGCGTCATCCACGCGATCCTTGCGCTCCTTCACCTCGACCTCGGTCGCACCGCCGACGCGGATCACCGCGACGCCGCCGGCGAGCTTGGCCAGACGCTCCTGCAGCTTCTCACGGTCGTAGTCCGAGGTGGTCTCCTCGATCTGCGCCTTGATCTGCGCCACGCGCGCCTCAATGTCGGCCTTCTTGCCGGCGCCGTTGACGATCGTGGTGTTCTCCTTGTCGATCATCACCTTCTTGGCGCGGCCGAGCATGGAGAGGTTGACGTTCTCGAGCTTGATGCCGAGGTCTTCCGAGATCGCCTGGCCGCCGGTCAGGATCGCGATGTCCTGCAGCATGGCCTTGCGGCGGTCGCCGAAGCCCGGCGCCTTGACGGCAGCGACCTTCAGGCCGCCACGCAGACGGTTGACGACCAGGGTGGCCAGAGCCTCGCCCTCGACGTCCTCGGCGACGATGACCAGCGGCTTGCCGGTCTGCACCACGGCCTCGAGCAGCGGCAGCAGCTCGTTCAGCGACGACAGCTTCTTCTCGTTGATGAGGATGTAGGCGTCGTCCATCTCAACGCGCATCTTGTCGGCGTTGGTGACGAAGTAGGGCGAGATGTAGCCGCGATCGAACTGCATGCCCTCGACGACGTCGAGCTCGGTCTCGAGCGACTTGGCTTCCTCGACGGTGATCACGCCCTCGTTGCCGACCTTCTTCATGGCGTCGGCGAGGAACTTGCCGATCTCGGAGTCGCCGTTGGCGGAGATGGTGCCGACCTGGGCGATCTCGTCGTTCGACGTGACCTTCTTGGAGTTCTTGACGAGATCGGCGACGACCGCCTCGACCGCGAGGTCGATGCCGCGCTTCAGATCCATCGGGTTCATGCCGGCGGCAACCGCCTTGGCGCCTTCGCGCACGATGGCCTGGGCCAGCACGGTCGCGGTGGTGGTGCCGTCGCCGGCCGCGTCAGCGGACTTCGAGGCGACTTCGCGCACCATCTGCGCGCCCATGTTCTCGAACTTGTCGTCGAGCTCGATCTCCTTGGCGACGGTGAC
>NZ_CAFI01000203.1 GCF_000239775.1 Bradyrhizobium sp. ORS 375 | reverse complement strand
CGCGCCGGCCATCGCGGCTGCGCTCGCTGCCGCGGCGGGGGTATTCGTTGCCGCGGCCGGACGCGTCGCCGGCGCCTCCGGCTTGGCCGCAGCGGCCGGCTTGGGCGAAATGTCTGGCCTGACCGCGGCCTCGGCCTTCGCGACCGGCTCCGGCTTCGCAGCGACCTCGGGCTTTGCCGTCGGCTCAGGCTTCACGGTCGGCTCGGACTTCGCGGTCGGCTCCGGCTTGGCGACCGGCTCGGCCTTGGCAGCGCTTTCGGACGTTGCGGCCGCCACAGGCTTGGTCGCCGTGTCCGCCTTGACCGCCATCTCCGGCTTTGGTGCCGTGGTCCCCATCGGGCCGATCTTCGGCGCGTTGGCCGCCAGCGTCGACAGCTTGGGCGTCTCGACCTTGAGCAGGTCACCGGCCGCAGCCACCGGCTTGACCGGCTCCGACTTGACCGGCTCAGTCCTGATCAGATCCAGAATGGTGGACGGAGACTTGGCAGCGCCCTGGCCGGCCTTGGCCTGCGCCGGCTTCGAGCCGACGGCCTTGGCAGCGTCAGGCTTGACCACATCGGCCTTGACCGACTCCGGCTTGGCCTTGTCAGATTTGACCAGGTCGAGCCGCTTCGTGTCCGGCTTCGCCGCCTCGGGCGCCGCCGGCTCGGCCTTCGCCTCGGTCTCGCTCCGGGCGCTCTCCACGACGACGAGCTCGGGCTTGGCTTCCGATTTGACGGCGGACAGATCGGTCGCAGTCGTCGCCGCTTCGGTCGGGCGGTCGGCGAGCGGAGCCTCATGATCGGGCGCGATCATCGCCTGTGCGACCGGCGCAGGGGCCGGCTCCGCGATCTGGACAACATCGGGGGACGCAGAGGTCTTCAGCGCCGGCTCAGCAGTGGCGATGCCCGGATCGGTCACGCCAAGGCTGGTCTGTTCGGCCTTTTGCTCGCTCACGTTCAAGTCTCCGGATGACGTTGAGCCCTTGGTAACCTTAGTTAGCGTTTGATTGATTGCCAAAATCTTACTTTTGCTGGGCTTACCTGAGTTTTAGGGATTCATCCGGGGCGGATTTGCGCCGACAAGGTGGAGCAGATGTGGCAAGCGGTGCCCGAATATGCGGCGCTCGCCAGCTTTCCTGCGCAGGACCAGCTTTTGCTGATCAGCACAGCGAGCAGCATGAGACGATCTCGCGGCACGATTGTGCCCGAGATAGTCCGGTGTGATCACCCTCCTGATTGAGAGGGCGCAGGGAAGACCGGGTATCGACTGATACCCGCGGCCCCCGTGCGGAAGAAAATGCACGGGGCAGGAACCACAGGCTCAGCCGGACAAACCCGGCCTTCCCTGCGCGATGGTGTTACGGCTGCTTCGTAGTCTCCCCGGTGCGCCGGGCGTTCTGGTCACCGTATCGCGACAACGCGCTTGCGCGCATTGCGCTGGACATCAGCATCGGGATGCCAGGACCCTACGACTTGACCGTCCGCATCCGACCTGCTCGCCGGCCCGCTTGCGCGAGCCCCAGGCCACATGCGTCCACCGCTCCCCGCCGCTACGCCTCGTGACGATCGGCCGACACGCCCCTCTTCATCGCAGGCGGGATGGCCGGGAGCATCGTTCTGATTTGCCCGACGACACAAGGCCGGAGTTGCCCGACGGAATGCGACAGACTGGCTCGACGGGCAGCTTGTGCATGAGGGCGATGCGGGAATTGCCCGTCGTGCTGTGGGGTCAACGCTGAAGCGTTGGACATCGACCGAATCATTGCCCTAAAGTTGCACCGTTTATTTTACGCCACCACTCATTACCATCACAAAATTTACGAAATAGGGGGACGTCGGATGCCGCTTGAACTGTCCTCTTTCCTGGCCAGCTTCGCATTCAAAAAAGTCGCAGACGCCTCGTTCCAAGCACTGACAAAGAACGTTCTTGGCCGCCGCAAACTGCAACTGCAAACAAATTTTGCAGATGTTCTCGGTGAGCGCATGTCACAGATTGCGACTGAAGTGTCGACGTGGTCCCATCAACTTGAGTTCATCCAACCGCAGGACGCGAAGGACCTGGCGCGACTATACATCGACCTGGACCTGTTTGTTGAGCCCGTTGCCGACTTGCCTGAATATCGCAATAAGAAGCGAAAAATACGCAGCATCCTGAAAGAAAGCCTCGATCACATCGTCATTCTCGGTAGACCCGGAGCAGGCAAGACAACGACCTTGAAAGCGATCGCAAACGCAATGCTTCACGGCCAATGGAGCAACAAGAGAGACGAGCTTTTTCCTGTACCACTCGTCATACGCCTGCGCGAAAAGGACAGCGAACATTCGATCTATCGACACATACTCGACATTCTGGCGATACATATTTTCGATGCGAACGGGGAGACCATCGAGCGAAATCGGGTTGACGAGCACACCGCCCGGCGCATGGTCCACAGCCTACTTAATGAAATCCCGCTCGTTTTACTCATAGACGGCTTCGACGAAATCAGACCGAGCGGGAATGCCGCGCAATTTAGCGCCAAGGACCGCTTCGCCATGGACTTTGGCGAACTTTGCATGAATGTAAAACGATCACTCCTCGTCCTTACTTCCCGGACCGCCGACTTCAACGTGACGATTCCAGGAGCGCACAGGTACGAGATCAGCAGACTATCTGAACAACAGGTCAAGCGATTTATTTCGAAGTACTTTCAGGACACGGCCATAGCAGAGAGGGTGAACGCAGAGCTAATCGAGAAGAAGCTGCTCGGCGCCGAGTTTATCCCGCTAACGCTTACATATATGTGCATCGTTTACCGAAAGTACGGTCGGATCTTCAACTCGCGGCGCGAATTGTACAACAGAATAATCGATCTCATGCTGGAGGAATGGGACAATCAAAGACTTGTTCGCCGATCATCCTCATTCGAGAAATTCGATTCATACGACAAGAAGCGGTTCTTGCGCCAACTATCGTACAGCCTAACGACCGAAGTCGGCGGGTATTATTTTTCGACTTCGACTATACGAGACTACTTCGACTCCCTGGTGGGCGACTACGAGGGATTAAAGAAGGGAGACTTTTACGCCGTATTGCAGGAGATCGAAACTCACACAGGGCTTCTCGTCAAAGCAGGCGACGGGTACATGTTCTCACATAGAACCATTCAAGAGTACCTGTGCGCGATGTACTTGTATGAAATCCCAGTTATACCCGACGACCTCGAACTCCTCGTGAGCATTCCCAATGAGCTTGCGCTGGCAACCTCCTTCAACGAGAACGCCACGCTTTATCTGTCCTATTTGGTATTGAATCGGTTCTGGGATCAAGGACGCGAATTCTTCGAGGGCCACTTCTTCGCAGCCTACTTCGATAGATTGAGGATCGAGCGACCGGCATTCAAGATCCATCCTTACCTGGGGCTTTCCGCCTTAGCGCTTTTCACAAGCTTCGTATCGGTCGATATGGAGCGGGACCTGATCGCTCATCACGACAGAAACGTTAGCAAGTTCTTCTCCTTCATCGAATCCGACGAAAAGCTCACTAAATCAATCGGTCTTCTCTCGGAGTTCTACAGAGTCGATCGCGAAGTTCCCGAAAAAGGTGTCGTCCTCCTGCGAAAGAAGGAGAGCTTCACTCCAGATCATGGTTTTCGCTCGGTAACCGTCGATCCGAGACTGCGATACAAAGAACCTGAAAAGATACTCTGTTCGTACCATTTCCTCGAGCTTTTTGGAGAAGCATCTCCATAGCTTGCCTGACATGACGAAGTCTGTGTCTGCGGGGGCCATCGCTATTCACCGACGGGTGCCCCGCTCGATGTCACCAATCCGTTCGTAGAGTTCCTTCACCGTGAGCGGCTTCAATCGGTCGGCTTGATCCCAGAGCCAGATCAACAGGTGCCACGGCGTCATCGCGCGTTCCTGGCCGAAGTGCTGCGCGATCTCGTCGTCGGTCAGTCGAAGTCCATACGTGTCCTGAAGTGCTCTCGCGAAATCGCCGCCATCGGCGCCCGCAACTCCGAGGTCGTGCACGACGTCCGTCTCGGGAGAGATGGATTTCGTGTAATTGGTGACGTCTCTGATGAAATCGCTAAACTCTTCGAAGGAGACCATTGAGGAGCCCTGGGGAGAGACGACGACCCGATCGATGCACATGTGCGGTGATGAGGCCGGTTCGGCCGCCGGGTGACCCGCACCGCGACGCCTACACACTACCTTCGTTCTCGATCACGAGCACGCGGGCCATCCCGACCGGATGCGCGACATGCTCGTCGCCTTCTTGCGCGTGAAAAATGTCGCCGACCTGGAGGGAGTGGACGACCGTGCCGGCTGCGGAGCGGGCGTGCATCTCCACCTGGCCGTCAAGCACGACGAAGACCTCGGGGCCGTCGTTGACGTGCCACTCATAGGGCTTGTCGGTCCAATGCAGCCGGACCGTTGCGGGGGACGCGAACCGTTCGATGTCCAGCGCATCCCACGCCCGACTTGCGGAAAACTCGCGTGGCACGATCTTCTGCACGAATCATGTCTCCTTCTTCCCGGAGAAGGTGATAGACCTTGAGGCGCTGGGGCGCAGCTTGCGCTTCGACGGAAAAGACCTGCCAATCGCTGTTTCGCGCCAATCCCTGTCTGCAATGGAAATCGATCGGACCAACAAGCGCATCATCGCGCTCCTGGAACAGAACGCGAGACTGAGCGCGGCAGCCATCGGGCGTGAGATCGGCCTGTCCCGGCCGGCGGTGCAGGAGCGTATCCTGGCGATGGAGCAGAGCGGCATCATCCAAGGCTATCATGCGGCGGTCGGCGATGCCGCCGGCCTCACCCGCGCGGTTCTGTTCGTCCGCATCGCCGAACGCCCCTGCGCCACGGCGCTGGCGTGGCTGTCGTCGCTGGAGGGCGTGGTCTCGGTTCTGTCGCTGGCCGGCGAATGGGACGCCCTGGCGACCGTGGCCTTGCCGAGCGTCGCGGACTTGTCGGCCCTCAATGACGCGATCGTGGCATCTCCGCTCATCAGCGAGTCCCGCAGCCAGATCGTTCTGCAGACATACGCGAAGCATGCCGGATCACGCTGACCGTTCTGGCCGAGAAAACCGTGCAGCGGCCTCTTGCTTTGGGATCGACCAGCAGAGATAGTCGGCGAGCTTGAACGCCCTTGGGTTGCAACACTACAAGCGACTTTGTTCTTCAGGTCATAGACGGTCACTCGGCATGAAGCCGCTTTTCATCGTGACGATCCTTATCCTGTCGCTTCTCGGCCGCTCGGCGAACGCCGTTCCCGCCGGGACGCTGCTGATCTCGGCCAAGGGTGCCTGCAGTCGCTTTTCCGTCTCCGACAAGAACTACACATGCGACAAGCTGTTGTATGCGGAGCTGCCGAACGGCCGGTTCGGCTACACGTTCGTCGTTCCCGGCGGGGTCATGACGCTGTTCGGCGGCCGGACCTCCCAGCCGGCGCCGGAGCGCTACACGTTGATCATCGACAAGATCGTGACCACGTTCGACCAGTCGGGCAAGACGGCCGACCTGCCCGCGACCGGCACCTGCGTCTTGTATCTCAGCGGCGACGGCAAGATCTTCCACGAGCTGCATTGCGACGTGAAAGGGGAAGTCGACCGGATCGTCATTGACTTCAAGAGCGACGGCAAGCCCGTCAGCGCAGATCGATTCTAGCCGGGCCGCGAAAGCTTCACGCCGCGGCGAAGTGAGCGAGACTTGCGCGCAAGGCCCCGCCTCGGCGGGACCTTGTTTGCTGCTACGGGATCAACCGCCCGCGGCGGCCGCATGTTGCGCGGCCATTTCGACATCGGCTGCGGTCACGCGCTGAAACGCCGGACGCGAGGTGATCCGCTCGGCATAGCCGGTGAACACGTCCGTGCGCGGCACGATGCCGAACATCATCGTCCAGTTCAGCGCGATGCCCCAGAGAATGTCGGCGGCGGTCAGGCGCTCGCCGAGCAGGTAGGGCCCTTTCGCGAGCTGCCGCTCCAGCGCCGACAGCATGGTGTCGTAGTCGGCATAGGGAGACTGTGTAACGGGCGCCGGCTCGCGCTTCATGAAATGGTCGATCACGGCCGGCTCGAACGAGGAGCCGTAATAGGCGATCCAGCGCAGATAAGGCCCGCGCAAGGGATCGTCGAGCGCCGGCGTCAGGCCGGCGTGCGGAAACAGATCGGCGAGATAGATGAAGATCGCGACCTGCTCGGTGACGATCTGGCCGCGATGGCCGACCGTCGGCACCTTGCCGAGCGGATTGATCGCGAGGAATTCCGGCTGGCGCTGCTCGCCTGCCTTCATGTTGAGGACGTGCAGATCATAGGGCGCGCCGAGTTCCTCGAGCAGGACACGGGCGCCGGCGGCGCGGGTCTGCGGCGAATAATACAGCGTGATGGTGTCGTCGGCGGTCATGGTGGCTCCTCCCGTTGCCGGCTGCGATGGCCCGACTTGTCGCACGGCATACCTGACAATCCATGTCAGGTATGGTTTAAGAACGGCATGCGCGCGAGCCGGCTGCTCTCAATTCTTACGACGTTGCAGGCCAAGGGTCAGGTCACGGCGCCCGAGCTTGCGGAGGCCTGCGAGGTCTCGGTGCGCACGATCTATCGCGACATCGATGCGCTGTCGGCCGCAGGCATTCCCGTCTATGCCGAGAGGGGCGCCGAAGGCGGGTTCCGGCTGCTCGACGGCTATCGCGTGCGGCTCAACGGGCTGTCGCCGGCGGAGACCGATGCGTTGTTCATGGCCGGCCTGCCCGGCCCGGCCGCGGCGCTCGGCCTCGACGATGCCATGAGCGCGGCGCAGACCAAGCTCGTGGCGGCGCTGCCGCAAAGCCTGCGCGCCACTGCCGGCCGGATGCAGGCGCGCTTCCATCTCGATGCGCCCGGCTGGTTCGGCGAGGCCGAGGAGCCGGTGCACCTGCGCGCCATCGCCGACGCCCTGCTGCGCGAGGTCATGGTCGACATCCGCTATCAGACCTGGCGCACCGAGAAGCGCCGCCGCGTCGCGCCGCTCGGCCTCGTGCTCAAGGGCGGCAGCTGGTATCTCGCCGGTCAGGTGGAGCGCAGTGTGCGGACCTATCGGGTCGCGCGGATCCTCGATTGCACGGTGACGACCGAGAGCTTTGCGCGGCCCACTGATTTCGATCTCGCCGCCTATTGGCGCGCCGCGACGGAGCGGCTCGAAGCGGAGATGCATCCGAACGCGGCGACCGTGCGCCTGTCACCACTTGGCGTGAAACTGCTGGAGGTATGGAGCCAGCCTTACGTGCGTGCCCGCACCCGCCTCGCCGACGACGCCGATGCCGACGGCTGGCGCATCGCCACGATCCCGACCGGCACGACGCTGTGGCACGCCGCGGGTGAGCTGCTGCGCTTCGGCCCGGAGGCCGAAGTGCTCGACCCGCCGGAGCTGCGCGCGAAAATGGCCGAGTTGGCAGGGGCGATGGCGAAGCGCTACGGCGCGGCCGCGACCCCGGTGTAAATTGTTGCGCCCTGCCTTCTCCGCGTCATTGCGAGCGCAGCGAAGCAATCCAGGGGCGTGGGCGGGACTCTGGATTGCTTCGCTGCGCTCGCAATGACGGGGTGAGAGTGGTGCGCGCTCTCATCCAGCCGGGGTGAGTGCGAACGGCCGGCGTAGCCGCAGCTGGTGCAATCAGAGCTACATCACCACCGGCGCGTCCGGTAGTTCGTTCGTCTCGCCGGCGTGCGGCGGATAATGCTTGGCGAGCTCGCGCGACACGGCAGCGATGCCCTGGATCACGCCCTGCTCAAAACGTCCTGCGCGAAACTCGGCCTCCATCGCCCGGCAGATCGTCTCCCAGCCCTCCGCGCCGACGCGGTCGTGGATGCCGCGGTCGGCGACGATCTCGACGTCGCGGTCGGCGAGCAGGAGATAGATCAGGACGCCGTTGTTATCAGCGGTGTCCCAGATGCGAAGCTGTGAGAACACGTCGAGCGCGCGCTCGCGCGGCGGCTGGTTGCGCCACAGCGGGCGGCCATCGAGCGCGCCTTCGACCACGAAGCGCACCTGGCCCGCATGGGTGCGCTCGCCGTCCTTGATGGCCTGCTCGATGCGCGCGAGCACATCGGGCGTGAAGATGCGCTTGAGCTGCCAGTGATGGTGCAGGAGGTGCCGGCCGATTCGTGCGATGCTCATCGTGCGCGCCCCCTCACCAGCTGCCCGAGGCGCCGCCGCCGCCAAAGCTGCCGCCGCCGCCGGAGAAGCTGCCGCTGTCGCTCGAACTGCTGCTGCCGCTGCTCCAGCCCGATGACGACGGGCCGCTCGACCAGCCGCCGCGGCGGCCTCTGCCCGGCCCCGACATCGAGGCAAAACTGTCGGCGATGAAAGCGATGATGAAGCCGGCGATTCCCGACAGCGCGGCCAGCCCCACCGATCCCACCATCAGCCAGGCGATCACGCTCATCGCGCCCCCCGTCGCGAACGAGCCCAGGAGCCGGCCGAGCAGCGTGCGCAGGATGCCGCCGATCACCAGCGCGCCGAACAGCGCCACCGGCGCGAACGACGTGATCGAGTCGAAATCGAGGTCGTCGCCATGCGAGGCCTGCGGCTGCGGCACCGGGAGCGGCTCGCCGTTGATCACGCTGATGATCCGATCGACGCCGGCGTCGATGCCGCCGGCGAAATCGCCGGTGCGGAATTTCGGCGTGATGACCTCGTCGATGATGCGGCGCGCCGTGACGTCGGTCAGGCTGCCTTCGAGCCCGTAGCCGACCTCGATGCGCAGCTTGCGGTCACCCTTCGCGATCACCAGCAGCGCACCGTCATCGATCTTCCTGCGGCCGATCTTCCAGGCCTCGGCGACGCGGATCGAGAACTGCTCGATCGTCTCCGGCTGGGTGGTCGGCACGATCAGCACCGCGACCTGGCTGCCCTTGCGGGTCTCCAGATCCCTGAGCTTCTGCGTCAGACTGGCGATATCGGACGACGACAGCGTGCCGGTCTGGTCGACGACGCGGCCGGTGAGCTGCGGCACCGCGACGTCGGCCCACACCAGCGTGGCGAGGCAGACGACGAGCGTCGCAAGCAGCGCCTTGACGGCCGGCAGCGCGCGCATGAGAGGACGCCCCGGCTACTTGGCGGGCGCGGGCGACGGCGCGTTGAAGTCGACCTTGGGCGCGACCGAGATCTCGCGCTCGTTCTCGACCGTGAAGTTGGCCTTCTCCTTGTAGCCGAACATCATGGCCGTCAGGTTGTTCGGGAAGGTGCGGATGCCGACGTTATACTCCTGCACCGACTTGATGTAGCGGTTGCGCGCCACGGTGATGCGGTTCTCGGTGCCTTCGAGCTGAGACATCAGGTCGCGGAACAGCGCATCGGATTTCAGCTGCGGATAGTTCTCCGTGACGACCAAGAGCCGGGACAGCGCTCCGGTCAGTTCGCTCTGTGCCGCCTGGAACTTCTGCAGCGCCGCGGGGTCGTTGACGACATCGGGCGTCGCCTGGACGCTGCCGACCTTGGCGCGGGCGTTGGTGACGCCGAGCAGCACGTCCTTCTCCTGCTGCGCAAAGCCCTTCACGCTGTTGACGAGGTTGGGCACGAGATCGGCGCGGCGCTGATACTGGTTGACGACCTCGGACCAGGCCGCCTTGACCTGCTCGTCATTGGTCTGGATGGCGTTGTAGCCGCAATTGGTCAGGCTCAAGGTCATGAGCGCCGCCAGCACGGTCAGCAATCTCCGCATCGCAATCTCCCCCATCATCGGCCGCCGCGCGGGGAACCGGGTCCGCGCGCGGCATTGCCTTGCAGGGGTCAGATAGGCGACATCGCGGCAAATTGAAAGGCTGCGAGGAATGCCGGCGGCGCCTGCCGCCTGCAAGCGCGATGCAATCGCCTGCCGCGTCTCGCTCGCCTCAGCGCGTGTAGGTGCTGCTGCGGCTGACGGTGCCGCCATACGGACCGGTGGTCGTTCCGGTGTGGGTGCAGGTGCCGCCGGCGCAGGTGGTCTGGCCACTGTTGGTGACGACGCCGCCGCGCGGGCCGGTATAGGTGCCGCTATGACTGCGGCTGCAGCTGCCGCCGGCACAGCCGCCCGAGGCGGAGGTCGACCACGTGCCGCCGCGCGGACCCATGCCGCCGCCGCTGCGCGTCCAGGCGTTGGCAGCCGAGGTGCCCATGGCCATCACCATGGCGGCGAGCGCGACGGCCGCGAACGAGGTCCGAACTGAAAGCATCTGTCTCTCCTGTTACATCACCAGCGCCTCACGGCGTGAGCAGAGCCTCGCCCATGAAGTTTGCGGGCGGTTTGCAGGATAAGGCGGCCATGTAACGATTTGTAACGGTGTCCTGGCCCGGGTTGCCCGGCGCGGCCCGGTGTCCTTAAAACCATCGGATGGACAGCCGCCCCCATCTTCTGGTCATCGAGGACGACATCGAGATCCGCAGCCTGCTGCGCGACCATCTCGCCCGCGAAGGCTTTCGCGTCGATGTCGGCGACGGTGGGGCTGCGCTCGACCGCTTTCGCACCACGTTTGGCGATCCCGACCTCATCGTGCTCGACATCATGCTGCCGGGTGAGGACGGGCTGTCGATCTGCCGCCGGCTACGCGCGGCCTCGCGGGTGCCGATCCTGATGCTGACCGCCAAGGGCGACGAGATCGACCGCATCGTCGGCCTCGAGATGGGCGCCGACGACTATCTGCCCAAACCGTTCAGCCCGCGCGAGCTGGTGGCGCGCATCCGCGCCATCCTGCGCCGCGCCGAGCCGGCGCCGCTCGAGAACCGCCGCTTTCTCGTCAATACCTCTCTGACCGTGGATCTCGACAAGCGCGAGATCGCGCATGCGCAGGACGGACCGCTGCCGCTGACCAGCGCCGAATTCGAGCTGCTCGGCTGCTTCCTGGCCAGGCCGAACCGCGTGCTGTCACGCGACCAACTGATGGACTGGACCCGCGGACGGCAGGCCGATCCGCTCGACCGCACCATCGACGTGCAGGTCAGCCGATTGCGCAAGAAGATCGAGCGCGACGGCGAGGACGAGCTGATCAAGACGGTGCGCAGCGCCGGCTACATCTTCACCGGCTCCGTCAAGGAGCTGTGAGCCGTGCTCGGGCGTCTCGGCTTCGCCGGCCGGCTGATGGCGATCGTGCTGTTCGCGCTGATTGCGCTATGGGCGGTCGGGCTCGGCTGGCTGTTCCTGAGTGAATCGCGCGAGGAGATCTTCAGGCGGCTGTTTCCGCTGCCCGAGCAGGTCAGCGCCATCGTCCAGCTGATCGAGAGTGCCGCGCCGGCGGAGCGCCCGCTCATTCTCAAGGCCGTCAGCAGCGCGAGGCTCCGCGTCACCCTGACACAGGAGCGGCCCGAGCCTTCGCCTGAGACGATGCGCCGGCCGATCGCCGAGCAGTTCCTGACCCTGTATCTACAGTCGCTGCAGCCGCGCGACGTGATCGTGCTGCGGTCTCGCGTTGGGCTGCCGCGCTGGCGCGACTGGCACATCGGCGATTTCTGGCGCAACGCCAACCGAACCGTGCGCTTCGCCGTGTCGCTGCACGACCGCGACTATGTGGTGTTCGAAGCCAACGGCGCCCCGGGCGCGCGCCTGTTCGGGCTGCCGCCCGGGTTCGGCGTTGGCCTGCTCGGCGCGCTGATCGGCATCGCCGCAGTCATCGCGATCGCGCGCGAGGCGCGGCCGCTGCGCCAGCTCAGTCGGTCGGTGGCGCAGTTCAGCAGCGATGCCACTGTCGCGCATGTGACGCCGGCTGGCGCGCCGGAGATCCGCAAGCTGATCACGGCCGTGAACGACATGCAGACCCGCATCTCCGAGCTGGTGCGCGGCCGCACCCTCTTGCTCGGCGCGGTGTCGCACGACCTCAAGACCTACATCACGCGGCTGCGGCTGCGCGTCGAGCGGCTGCCGGAGCAGGAGCAGCGCGACAAGGCGGCCGGCGATCTCGACGAGATGACACGACTGCTCGAGGACGCACTTGCGGTGTCGCGCGGCGGCTTCGCGGCGATCCAGCGCCAGCCGGTCGATCTCATGGCGATGCTCGTGGGGATCGTGGACGACCGGCGACAGACCGGCGCCCGGATCAGCGCGGAACTCGGCCACGCACAGCTGAGCGTGCTCGGCGAACCGACCGCGCTGCGGCGGCTGTTCATTAATCTGATCGAGAATGCGCTACGCTTCGCGACGCGCTGCACCCTGCGGGTGCTGCCGGACAAGGCCATCGTGATCGCCATCGACGACGACGGCCCGGGCATTCCGCCCGATGCCCGCAACGCGGTGTTCGAGCCGTTCTTCCGGCTCGACAACTCGCGCAGCCGCAGCACCGGCGGCAGCGGGCTGGGGCTCGCCATCGTCAAGCAGATCGCCGACGCGCACGGCGCGAACCTGGATCTATCGACTTCGCCGGAAGGCGGCCTGCGGGTGAGCATCGCGTTTCCGACGGGCGGCTGAGACGCAGGCAAACTCTCCAATTGGGCCGATCTCTACCGGCACGGGTGCTGCAAACCTCTCCCCGCTCTTTGCGGGGAGAGGTCGGATTGCGCAGCAATCCGGGTGAGGGGCATGGCACAAGCGGAGCCCAGCTCACGTCCATCGGACGGGCACAACGGATGCGCCGACGAAGGCGCGCTAGCTATTCAAATGAGGGAAGCACGCCGAGATCAGATCAGCGCAAATCAGTAGTACTTCCCGCGCCGCTGCCCCTCACCCCGACCCTCTCCCCGTAAGAACGGGGAGAGGGAGAGCACCGCCGCTGCGGCTCCGCTTGCGAAAGTATCAGCTGCCCTTCCTGTCGCGCAGCTGCGTCACGAACATGTCCTGCCAGCTTGCCGGCTTGACCTTGATCGAGCCGACGCCGTGCATGAACTCGGCGATCTTCAGCACGCCTTCCGGCGTGGAGGAGAACCAAGTGTCCTTGTCCTGCAGCATCTCCAGCACCTCCTCCTTGGTGGTCTTCACCTTGGCGGTGCGGGCGTAGATCTCGGCGGCGGCGGCCTTGTCGTTGGCGATCAGGGTGCAGGCCTCGTCGAGCGCGTCGAGGAACGCCTGCACGACCTTCGGATTGGCGTCGACGAAGCGCTTCGGCGCGAACACGACGTCCATGGTGAGCCGTCCGAGCACGTCGGCGGAGTTGGCGACGCGGCGGATCTTGGAATCCTTCAGCTCGATGTAGGAGAACGGCGGCGAGGTGAAATGCGCCGTGATCTCGGTCTTGCCCGAGGTCAGCGCCGCCACCGCTTCCGGATGCGGCAGGCCGACGGTCATCGGATCGAGCTTGGCGTAGTTCTCCTTGCCGAACTCCTGCGCCGCCATCATCTGCAGCATGACAGCCGACAGCGAGGTCTTGATGCCCGGCAGCGCGATCTTGTCGCTCGGCTTGAAATCCTTCAGCGACTTGATCTCGGGATTGTTGGTGTTCATCCACAGCGAGGTCGAAGAGAGCCCGCTGACGCCGACCACCTCGACCGCAGGAATGCCCTTGGCCTTGGCCCACAGCGTGATGAAGCCGGGCGCGCCGGTGCCGGCGATGTCGAGCGAGCCGGCCATCATCGCGTCATTGATGATGTTGCCGCCGTCGAGCAATTGCCAGCTCACCTTGAACGGGCCGAGCCCGGCCTTCTCGGCCTGCTTCTCCATCAGCTTCTGATCCTCCATCACGATCAGCGGCAGATAGAGGATGCCGTAGCCCTTGGAGAGGCGGATCTCCTTGACCTCGGCCTGTGCGGCGGTGGCGCCGAGCAGCGCAGTAAGGCCGATCGCGGCGGTTGCGAGTGATTTGCTCCAGGACATTCTCGTCTCCCTCTCGTTGTTGTTGTGGTTATAGCCGATCAGTGCTGCATGCCCCAGCGCCGCACCGTCTTGCGCTCGATGGTGGCGAACACGACGTTCTCGACGACGAGGCCGATGAAGATCACGGTGAACAGGCCGGCGAACACGTTCGCCGTCTCCAGCTGGTTGCGGTTCTCGAAGATGAACCAGCCGAGGCCGCCGGAACCAGAGGACACGCCGAACACCAGCTCGGCCGCGATCAGGGTGCGCCAGGCGAAGGCCCAGCCGACTTTGAGGCCGGTGAGGATCGCAGGAAAGGCCGCGGGGATCAGGATGAAGCGCACCAGCTTCAGCCCGCGCAGGCCGTAGTTCAAGCCGACCATGCGCAGGGTGTTGGACACCGAGCGGAAGCCGGAATGGGTGTTGAGCGCGATCGCCCACAGCACCGAGTGGACCAGCACGAAGATGATGCTGCCCTTGCCGAGGCCGAACCAGATCAGCGCCAGCGGCAAGAGCGCGATCGCCGGCAGCGGGTTGAACATCGAGGTCAGCGCTTCCAAGAGATCAGCGCCGATCCGCGAGCCGATCGCGATCGTGGTCAGCACGGCGGCCAGCGCGATGCCGACGCCATAGCCGATCAAGAGCGTCTCCAGCGATACCAGGGTGCGCGCCGGGATCACGCCATTGGCGATGTTCTCGAAGAAAGCCGAGAGCGTGTCGGTGAAGGTCGGAAACAGCAGGGAATTGCCGAGCCAGAGGCCATAGGCCTGCCACAGCGCGGCCAGCGCCACCAGGATGATGGCCTTGCGGACCGCACCGAAGCGATAGATGCGCTCCAGCCAGGACAGGCTCGCCTCGACCTTGACGTCGCCGAGGGGCGTGTCCGCATTGACGATTTCGGGGCGCAGCGCCAGCGTTTCGCTCATGATCTCTCTCCCGTCCCTCAGTGATGGCCGAACAGCATGTCGTTGATGCGCCCCTCGAGCGCGACCTGCTCGGGCGAGCCCATCGTGCCCGGCGGCACGCTGTTGAGCTCGGCGCGGACGCGGCCCGGATGCGGCGACAGCAACAGGATGCGCGAGCCGATCTTGATCGCCTCCTCGATCGAATGCGTCACGAACAGCACGGTGAAGCGGGTGTCCTGCCAGAGCTGCAGCAGCTCGTCCTGCATCTTGCGCCGGGTCAGCGCGTCCAGCGCGGCGAACGGCTCGTCCATCAACAGCACGTCCGGCTCCATCGCCATGCCCCTGGCGATCGCAACGCGCTGCTTCATGCCGCCGGACAGCATATGCGGATAGGAATCGATGAACTTGGTCAGGCCGACCTTGTCGATATAGGATTTGGCGCGCTCCTGCGCCTCATCAGCGCTCAGCCGGCCACTCGCGGTCAGCGCGAACACGACGTTCTCGCGCACCGTCTTCCAGGGCAGCAGCTGGTCGAATTCCTGGAACACCATCATGCGATCCGGGCCGGGCTCGGTGACCTCATGGCCCTTGAGGCGGATGCGGCCTTCGGTCGGCTTCAGATAGCCGCCGATCGCCTTGAGAAGGGTGGATTTGCCGCAGCCGGACGGGCCGAGCAGCACGAAGCGGTCGGCGTCGAACACCTTGAAATCGACGCGATAGGTCGCGGTCACAAGCGTGTCCGGCGTCTTGTACTGGAGCGTCACGCCCTCGACGGAGAGCAGTGGCTCGAACTGGGATGGTGTCTGATGGACGGTCATGCGTCCTCCCCTCTATATTGCAGTGCGAAAATTCGCCTGGTGCACTTCGGCGCCCTTATGCGAAGTGATAGAGGAGGAGACTGACGCGAACCTGACTCCGGGACTGAGACCACGACCTTGCGCATCCTGCTGGTGGAAGACACGCCCGAGATCGGCGCCGCCGTGACCAGCCGGTTCGAGCGGATCGGCTACGCCGTCGACTGGGAAAAGGACGGCCGCACCGCGAGCGAGCTGATCGAGGTGCAAACCTATGACCTGATCGTGCTCGACGTGATGCTGCCGAACATGGACGGCTTCGCCGTGCTCAAGCACTTGCGCAAGCGCGGCCTGCGCACGCCGGTGCTGGTGCTGACCGCGCGCTCGGCGGTCGACGACCGCATCGGCGCGCTCGACCTCGGCGCCGACGACTATCTGATCAAGCCGTTCGACTATCGCGAGCTGGAGGCCCGCGCCCGCGCCCTGCTGCGTCGCGCCGCCGGCCAGTCCGATAATTTGCTGACGCTCGGACCGCTGGTGATCGACCGCGCCGGGCGCACTGCGAGCGTGGCCGGCCAGCCGCTCGACCTCACGCGCCGCGAGCTGACCGTGCTGGAGATCCTGGCCGCCCGTCCCGGGCGCTACGTTGCCAAGGACGAACTGGTCGAGCAGCTGTTCAGCTTCGACCAGGATCCGAGCCCGAACGCCGTCGAGCAGTTCATCGCGCGTCTCAGGCGCAAGCTGGCGGCGACGTCCGTCGAGATCAAGACCGAGCGCGGCCTTGGCTATCAGCTTCACGCTTCGTGACCTCAGGACGTCGCTGCGCGCGCGGCTGCTGATCGCGATCGGCGCGATCCTGGCCGTCGGCGCGGTCGTGCTCAGCCTCGCCGCCTGGCAGTACGCCGCGACGGCCGCGCGCGACGCCTATGACAAGCTGCTCGCCGGCGGCGCCGTGCAGATCGCCGAGAACATCTACATGCAGGGCGGCGTGGTGACGCTCGATCCGCCGGCGGCGGCGTTTGCGACCTTGTCAGCCTATGATCTCGTGTTCTACCGCGTCACGGATCCGCGCGGCGTCGTCGTCGCCGGCTATGACGACCTCACGATCCAGGCACCTAAGAGCACGCTGCGCGAAGGCGTCGTGCTGCGCGACGGTGTCTATCGCGACCAGCCGGTGCGCATCGCCGCCGTGGCGCGCCGGCTCGACGGTGCCCCCGGCGACGGCTGGAGCGAGATCGTGCTGGCGCAGACCCTGCGCGCCCGTGATGCGCTGACCTGGGATCTCGCGTCGAAAGCGATCGGCCTGATCGCGGCGATGAGCCTGCTGGCACTGGTCGCGACCGCTCTGTGCCTGCGTCTGGTGTTCGCGCCGCTGACGCGCATCGAGGCCGAGATCGTCAAGCGGCGGCCGGATGATCTCAGCCCGATCCCGATCACACCGCCGCGCGAGGTCCGCGCGCTGGTCGGCGCCATCGACGGCTTCATGCAGCGCCTCGCCGAGCGCATCACGCTGATGCAACGTTTCATCGCAGACGCCACGCATCAGCTGCGGACGCCGCTGGCGGCGATCGACGCCGAGGTCGAGCTGCTGAGCGACCAGACAAGAGATCCGAAGGCGCTCGACCGGCTGCGCGGCCGCATCTCCGATCTGGCCCGCCTCACCAGCCAGTTGCTCGATCATGCCATGATCCAGCACCGCGCCCAGGCACCTCGCCTCGCGCCGACCGACATCAACGCGCTGGCCAAGTCCGTGCTGTCGCAGAGCGTGCCGCTGTCGCTGGACCGCGAAGTCTCCGTGAGCTTCGTGGCATCCGACGACGAGGTCGTCGTCACAGCCGATGCCATCAGCCTGCGCGAGGCCCTCGCCAATCTGATCCACAACGCGCTGGCACATGGGGCGAAGACGCGGCTGATGGTGAAGGTGGAGCGGACAGCGGAGAGTGTCGCGATCGTCGTCTGGGATGACGGGCCGGGCATCGCGGCAGACGACCAGACGGGACTGCTGGTGCCGTTCCAGAAGGGCGCTGGCTCGCACGGCTCCGGGCTCGGACTTGCGATCGCCAACGAGGTCGCACAGGCCCATGGCGGCCGCTTATGCTTCGACGGTGGAGCAGGTGATTTCAGGGTGAGGCTCGAGCTGCCGAGCAGCGACCGCGTAGCTGATCCGTCCCCTATCAGACCCAAGTGAAGAAACGTCGAGATTAGACTCGAGCTGCCGCTCCGAAGCCAGTGCGCTCCCCTCCCCCTTGCGGGGAGGGGGGCGCAGCGTGCTTGTGGTAAGGGCTCGGATCCAAAGGGCTCTGCAGAAGCCGCTGTGCTCCGGACTTACGCCGCCGCCTTCTTCGCCTTCGCATCCCGGATCGCGGCCCACACCTTTTCCGGCGTCAGCGGGGTCTGCAAATTGGTGATGCCCAGCTCGAACAGCGCGTCCATGACGCCGTTGGTCACGCAGGGCGGGCCGCCGATGGCGCCGGATTCGCCGCAGCCCTTGGCGCCGAGCGGGTTGGTCTTGCAGGGAGCGGAATCGTCGAGCGTGACCGTGATCGGCGGCACGTCGTCGGCGCGCGGGATGCAGTAGTCCTGATAGGTCGCGGTCAGCAGTTGGCCGTCGGCATCATAGGCGACGTTCTCGTACAGCGCCTGGCCGATGCCCTGGGCGACGCCGCCATGGATCTGGCCAGCCACCAGCATCGGATTCACCGCGACGCCGACGTCGTCGACCGTGGTGTAGCGCACGACGCGGCTGATGCCGGTGTCCGGATCGATCTCGACCTCGCAGATATGCGTACCGTTCGGCCAGCTCGGACCATCGACCTCGCCCTCGCTGTCGACCGACAGCTTGGCGCCCTGCTCCTTCTGCGCAACGTCGAACAGGCTGATGCGGCGGTCGGTGCCCACGACGGTCAGGACGCCATCGCGATACTCGATGTCCTCGACCGCAGTCTCCAAGAGGTTCGAGGCCTTCTCGCGCGCCTTCGTGATCAGATCGTTCGACGATACCGCGACCGCCGTGCCGCCGACGAACAGCGAGCGCGAGCCGACGCTGCCGAAGCCGGTGGCCAGATCCGTATCGCCCTGCACGACGTCGATCTTGTCCAGAGGGATGCCGAGGGTATCGGAGATCATCTGGGTGTAGGTGGTCTGCAGCCCCTGCCCCATGGCCATGGTGCCGGAATGCAGGATGACGCGACCTTCGGACGTCGCATGCAGAGACACCTTCTCGGTGTGGGCGCGACCGCCGGTCCATTCGATGTAGCTGGTGAGGCCGCGGCCGTAGAGCATGCCGCGCTTCTTGGCCGCGCGCTTGCGCGCGTTGAAGCCGTCCCAGTCGGCGAGCTTGGCGGCGCGCTCCAGCATGTGGGCGAAGGCGCCGGAATCATACACCTGGCCGACGGCGTTGGTGTAGGGCAGCTGCGCCGGCTTGATGTAGTTGGCTTTCCGGATGGTGCGCGGATCGATGCCGATCTGGCGCGCGGCGGCGTCGAACAGCCGCTCGACGATGAACACCGCCTCGGGGCGTCCGGCGCCGCGATAGGCGCCGACCGGCGCCGTATGCGTCATCACGGTCTTCACCTCGAAATGGACCAGCGGCAGATCATAGACGCCGGTCTGCACGAACGGGCCGAGCACCAGCGGAATGATGTTGGCCGCACCTGAAGAATAAGCCCCAGTGGCGCCGATCGAGCGCACGCGATAGGCCAGCACCTTGCCCTTGGCGTCGAGCGCGAACTCGGCCGTCGAGGTCAGGTCGCGGCCATGGGTGCCGCCGACGAACTCGTCGGTGCGCTCGGCGCGCCACCGGATCTTCTTGGCAAGCTTGGTCGCGGCGTAGGCGACGATGCCGTCCTCCGGATACAGATTGGTCTTCTGGCCGAAGCCGCCGCCAATGTCGCCGACCAGCACGCGCACGCTCTCCTTCGGCCGCTTCAGCACGGCGTCGGCGAGCACGTCCCGGGTCGAGGCCGGGGTCTGCGACTGCACGTATAGCAACAGCCGGCCGGTCTTCTTCTCGATCTCGGCGATGGTCGAGCGCGGCTCCATGGCCGACGGCACGAGGCGCTGGCTGTTGATGTCGAGCGACACCTTGTGCGGGGCGCTGGCGAAGACGTCCTCGACCTTGGCGGCGTCGCCATAGCTCATTGCGGCGACGATGTTGTCGGGTGCCTCGGCCCAGACCACGGGCGCGCCCGGCTCGAGCGCCTTGACCGGGTCGGTGACGGCCGGCAGCACCTCATAGTCGACGGCGATGGCTTCGGCGGCTTCCTGCGCGATCGCGCGCGAGGTGGCGACCACGGCCGCGACGGCTTCACCGGTGTAGCGCACGACCTCATGCGCGAGCAGACGGCGCGGCGGCACCGTCATCGGCTTGCCGTCGGGACGCTTGAAGATCGCCAAGGTCGGAATGGTGCCGATGTCGTCGGCGACGAGGTCCGCGCCGGTGTAGATGGCTTGCACGCCCGCGATCTCGCGCGCGGCGGCGGTGTCGATCGACAGGATCTTGGCATGGGCATGCGGCGAGCGAAGGACATAGAGCCAGAGCGCGCCGTCGTCCGGCTTGTCGTCGATGAACTGCCCCTTCCCGGTCAGCAACCGCTGATCCTCCAGCCGTTTGATCGGCTGGCCCGCACCAAATCGCATATTGTTGGGAAGAATGTTCATCCGGGAATCCTTGGCAAGTTCAATGTAATTGCATGGGGTTTTAGCGGATTTGCTGCCCGACACAACCACCGCCGTCATTCCGGGGTGCGCGTAGCGCGAGCCCGGAATCCATAACCGCGAACCGGAGTTTGGCAGCTCGACGTCTCCGAGCCTGCCCAAAGTAAGGGACACAGCGTATGGATTCCGGGCTCAGTCCTTCGGGCTGCCCCGGAATGACGGTGGAGAAAGCGGAGCAAAAGCAGCCGCCTGAGTCTCACCCCAGGTCGCGCAACACCTCTTCGACGACCTTGCGCTGCTCGGATGTGAGCGCGGCTTGCGGCGGCACGGGGTCGCCGACGTCGTAGCCCTGGATCGACAGGCCGGCCTTGATGCAGGCGGCGAGATTGAACCGGGCGAACGCCTCGTTGACGCGCCACAGCTTCTTCTGCAGCGAGAGCGCATCGTCCCAGCACGAGGCCTTGCACAGATTGTAGAGCTCCACGCTCTGCCGCGGGATGATGCAGGCAGGGCCTGCCATCCAGCCATGGCCGCCGATCAGCATCACCGCCGCGGGGATATGCGACGACGCTGCAAACACGCGGATGGCATCGCCGCAGCGGTTGATGATCGACAGCAGCCGGCCGGTGTTGGTCGAGGCGTCCTTGATGTAGTTGATCCGCGGATGCTCGGCCAACTGCGCGATGACGTCGAGCGACAGGTCGGAGCGCTGGAACTGCGGGTTGGTGTAAATCACGACGGGAATGTCGACGGCGTCGGCGATGGCGCGGAAATAGGCCTCTATCCCGGCGTCATTCACCGGGAAATAGGCTTCGAGGACGGCCAGAATGCCGTCCGCGCCGCGCTTCTGATAGGCCCTGGCCTGCGCCACCGCGTCGGCGATGGCGGTCGAGGCCACGCCGGCAATGACGGGAACGCGGCCCTGCGCCGCGTCGATGGTCGCTTCCACCACGGCCATGCGCTGGGCGCGGTCAAGATAGGCGAACTCGCCGGTGGAGCCGAGCGGCGTCAGGCCGTGCACGCCCGCGTGGATCAGGTCATCGCACAGCCGGCCGAGCACCGCGGTCCTGATGGCGCCGTCGGCGCCGATCGGCGAGGCGAGATACGGGAAAACACCATGAAAATCGGTCATCTGGCCGGTATAGCGGCCGGGCCCGCTCGTCCGCAAGCCGATCGCTTGGGGCTCTCTTGCCTCGGAGCTGGGCGCGAGGCGCGGTCGCGAGATACGCCGATCGGCCCAGGAACTCACAACGTCTCCAACAACGGACGACGGGGTTCTGATACCGCGTTAAACACTGCTTTAAACTTGTTCTTCATCATCATCCCAGCCGTCGAGCAGGCGCAATCACGAGGTCGGACGCAATTTCAGATTGCATTCCGCTGAACTGGCGATGGCGGTGTCATGGTCCAAACACGGCAAAAATGGCTCATTACTTCGCCATTTTCAGTCATTTTTCCGCCGAAATAGACGACTACTGTGCCACGTGGAAAGAGTTAGTACGAGTGCTCCAGCGTAAATTCGCCGTAGGAATTTCGATCGGAGACGAGGGAAACCTGCAGCGAGTGCGACCATGAAGACGCTTTACGATTTACTCGGAGCTCTTCCGGACGATGACGCTGAGGACATCCGGGCTGCCTTCCGCAAGGCGGTCAAGGAGAGCCATCCCGACATCAATCCCGGCGACCCTGACGCCGCGCTGCGCTTTCGGCAGATCGTCCGCGCCAACGACATTCTCGGCGACAAGGAGCAGCGCACGGCCTATGACCGCCTGCTCGGTGCGGCGCGCGAAGAAGAACGCCAGGATTCGAAGCTCGCCGTCGCCGCCAAGGTCCACAAGGTCGCATCCGGCGTGATGGCGCTGGCAGGAGCCTCGGCGGTGGCGCTGACCGGCTACCTGCTGTTCACGCACATGTCGGCGGCCTCGGTTGCGCAGATGAAGCCGATCGTGGTCGCGACCAACAAGGTCAAGCCGAACGAGGTCCCCGCCAATCCGATCGAGAGCGCATCGGCTGCGCCGATCACCGTCGGCGAAGCGGCGGCAAGTGCCGGCGGCGACGCGACGCCCAATCCGGCGAATGGCAATTCCTCGAGCGCCGCCGTCGCCAGCACCAACAGCGGAGAGCCGCTGCCGCTGCGGGCGGGCAAGGTGGACGCGGTCTACACCGCCGAGCAGGAGCATCCGGCCTGTGCGCAGGGAGCGACGGCGCCGTGTCCGTCCGACGCGGCGACGCAGCCCGGCAGCACTGCCTCGAATGAGGCACGCGCCTATCACGACCGCGGCATGGCCTCGTTCCAGAAGGGCGACTTCGCCGCCGCGCTGACCGATCTTGATGCGGCGATCCAGCTCGATCCGCGCTATCAGGAAGCCTATATCGACCGCGGCATCGTGTTCTATCGCATGCGCAAGTTCGACCGCGCCTTCGCCGATGTCGCCGCGGCCAAGCGGATCGAGAAGACCAACCGCGCCGTGCTCGACGCGATGGCCAAACGCCAGCCGCTCCGCCCCTTGAAGCTCGAACCGCCCAAGACCGAGGCGAAGGCGGACGCGAAGCCGGAGGCCCCGAGGGTCGAGACGCCGAGAGTCGCCACAGCAGCGCCCCTGCCGGCGCGGCTGTCGACGGCGACGCCTGCCTACGCCACCAGCGACCCCAGCCGGGCGCCGTGAGCGATTGACGAAGATTTAAGGTAATCGCGAAGCTCGCCTGCGCGAATCGTCCTCGCCCATCAACTGTTAGGAAAGGTGTCCCATGGTGGTGCCATGGGACATGGGCTGCTTGCAAAATTCATCCATCCGAACCCGGCGATCCGGCGCGAGCTCGTCGATCTGCTGTACACGTCTCTGCCACAAGTCATGTCGATCAATGCGGCCGCCATCACCGGCTCGGTGACGCTCGCGGTCCTGCATCGTGATCCCGGCTACATCGCCATCGCCTTCGCGATCATCGTCAACGCGATCGGTCGCGTGGTCAGCCTGCTGCGCTACAAGCAATATTCGTCGCGCCTGACCGACCGCGACGTGATCCTGTGGGAGAAGGTGTATGCCGCAGGCGCCGCCGCCTTCGGTCTTGCGCTCGGCGCCCTGACCTTCCGCGCGTTCCAGCTCAACGATGCGCCGGGCGCGTGGATCGCATTCGGCCTGTCGATGTCCTATTGCGTCGGCATGGTGTCGCGCGCGGCGATCCGGCCATGGGTGGTGCTGACGGCGACCGCAGTGCTGTTCGCACCGACGCTGGTCGCCGGGCTGATGCGCCCCGAATTGCCCTATCAGCTCGGCGCCGCGATGCTGGTGCTGTTCTGGTTCTCGATCCGCGAGGCGTCGCGCCATCTCAGCACCGCCTTCATCGAACGCCTCGAGGCCAAGCACGCGCTGGCCCGCCAGGCCAACCACGATTTCCTCACCGGATTGCCGAACCGCGCGGCCTTTCTGGCCGCGCTGGAAGGCGCGATCGGCAGCATCGCGATCATCGCCATCGACCTCGACGGCTTCAAGCCGGTCAACGATCGCCACGGCCACCACGCCGGCGACGACCTGCTGCGTCAGGTCGCGGCGCGGCTGTCGAGCTGCGTCGGAGCGGACGGCCTCGCCGCACGGTTCGGCGGCGACGAGTTCATGCTGCTGAAGCCGGTCGTAGGCGGCGCGCAAGCGCGCGACGAAGCCTTGCGGCTGGCGCGCGACGCCGTGCGCGCGCTGTCGATGCCGTTCCTGCTATCCGACATTCCCGTCATCATCGGCGCCAGCGCCGGTCTGCTCGTCAACGATCGCCCGCTCACGAGCGATGCGGTGGACGAGCTGCTGCGCCAGGTCGACAGCGCGCTCTATGCCGCCAAACGCGCCGGCGGCGGCGGCTGCACCTGGGTCGACGCCGAAAGCGGCGCCTTGCGACAAGCGAGCTGAGCGCAGCGTCGAGCTCAGGAGAGGATGACGCCGCGCAGCAGCGCGTCGATCTCGTCGCCGTCGAGCTCTCCCTCGCGTCCGATCAGCACGAGCTGCGCGGTGAGCCCATTGGCCGGCGGCACCGGCGATGGCGCGAGGGTGCCGCGCGTCGCCACCGACTGGAACAGGATCGGCTGCGCCGGGTGCTCGGTGAACAGCAGGACGCCCTTGATCCGCAGCGTGCGCGGCGCGAGCTTGCCGATCACTTGCTGGAAGCGAGCCAGCGACAGCGGCGCCTGAGACGTCCATGTGACCGTCGCGAACGGCTCCGATAGGACCGGTCGCTGAGGCGGCACCGCGCGCGGCTCACGCAGGTCACGGCTGAACAGCAGATCGGGTGCCACGACGCCTCGCGCAATCTCGAAGATCGACGATGGCTGCTTGAAGCGACCGACGACCGCGCGAGCCGCGTCGAGCGCGGCGCGATCGAGGAGGTCCGATTTGGTCAGCAGCACGAAATCCGCGGCGCGCAGTTGCGAGCGCCACAAGGCGTCCTCGGCAGCATCTGGATCATCATGCAGCCGCTGCGGATCGACCAGCGTCACCACCGTCTCCAGCGGCGCGACCTTGAAGATCACAGGGTCCATCAGGTTGCGGATGATCTCGGCGGGATCGGAAATGCCGGAGGTCTCGATCGCGATCGCATCCGGCGCCGGGTCGCGCTTGATGACGGACGAGAGCGTGCGCAGCAGGTCCCCCTGCAGCGAGCAGCAGATGCAGCCGTTCTTCAGGCTGATCGCCTCCTCGGTGACGGAGCCGAGCAGTTGCGCGTCGATGTCGACCGCGCCGAAATCATTGACCACGGCGGCGATGCGCCGGCCATCCGGATGGGCGAGCAGATGATTGAGCAGCGTCGTCTTGCCGGCGCCGAGCGCGCCGGCGACCAGCAGGACGGGGACAATCATGACAGGACGGGCCGGCGCACCGGCCGTCCCGGCCGGGCGTCGCGCACGAGATCTCCGTTCGCGACCACGGCGGCCCCATTGACGAGCAGATGCCTGACGCCGTCGGACGGACGGTTCATGTTGAGGAAGTCCGCGCGGTCACGCAGGGTGGCGAGATCGAGCACCGCAATGTCGGCGTCGCAGCCGGCCTGAAGCCGGCCCTTCCTGCGCATCGCCGGCGTCGACGGTTCCAGGATCTGCGCCGGAATCAGCGTGCACTTGGCGATGCCGTCCATCAGCGACACCGTCTTGCGCTCGATGACCCATTCGCGCAGGAATTTCGTGAACGTCGCCGACGAGCGCGGATGCGACACGGCATCATCCGGCAGCGGCCAGGCATCGCCGGTGTAGTCGGTGCCATTGGACAGGATCCACGGCATCGCATCGGAGGCGATCGCGCCGCCCGGAAACAGCACGGAGACGTCGAGCAGATCGCGGTGGCGCTGGTTGGCGGTGACGTCGAGGAAATGGATCAGGACCAGCGCGCCGGGATCTTGCTCCTGCCGTTTCAACAGCTCGTCGCGGCTGCCGAGGCGGTGACGCTCGGCGACCATCTCGATCGCGTCGTAGCCGGTGCCCATGCGCTGGCAGAAGGCGGGATCGGCGAAGAAGCCGGCGCCGACCACGGTCGAGCCGGTGCCGTAGGGATAGGCTTCCGTCGTGACTTTCAGGCCCTGCTTCTGCGCGGTCTGCACCAGCTCGGCGCAGCGCTCGACGTCCTGCAGGCTGGTGCTGTTGAAATGACAGATATGCATGTGGGCGCCGGTGGAGCCGGCAAGCCCGATCAGCCGCGTGTAGGCGTCGACCGAGCTGCGCGGGTCGACGTTGGACATGTAGGCGATGTGCGTATAGGTCGGCACGTCGTGCTGGGCGGCGAGGCTGCACAGCTCCGACAGCTCCTTCATGCCGGTGCCGGGGGCATAGGCATTCGGGAAGGCGATGCCGAGGCCGCCCTGCTCCAGCCCCTGCCTGGTGCGCTCGACGATCTCCGCCGTCTCGGCCGGCGTGGCGACCTCCTCGACCCAGCGCTTGTCACGCGTCGCCTCGCCCATGCCGGCGATGGTGGAGGCGGTCTGCTGCGTCGTCATCGTGGCGATGCGCGCGAACACCCAGCCCGCCGCGGCGCCGTAGTTGAGCGTGCGGCCGATCGCCTCCTGCTCATCATACCAGCGTGCGACCGGCATCACGCCGATCTCCAGCTCGAGCGTCGTGGTGACGCCGTCGAAGGCCTGCATCCGGTCGGCCGGCAGCGACTGACCATGCGCGTGCAGATCGATGAAGCCGGGCACGACGGCAAGGCCGGCCGCGTCGATCACCTTGTCCGCGGCGCCAGCGACGTCGCCGACGGCCGCGATCGCGCCGTCCTTGATGGCGACATCAGCCGTCGCGTCGAGCCGGGTTTCCGGGTCGAGCACGCGACCGCCGCGAATGATCAGATCGTAATGGGACATGCCGTCAGCAGGCTCGCATGGTGGAACTGGTTGCAGGCCTAACACAGATGATCGGCGATGAAAACGAGACGGGGGAGATCGATGCCCTCCGTTCCGCGCATGACGGCACTTATCAGTTCGTCGGCGCCGCGATCCTCTTTCCTCCTCGCGTCAGATCGGTCAGGATCGAAGACCGCGCGCGGCCTCGGCCGCGCGCCACAGCGCAGACCGGAGATCTTGCATGACGTCCATGGACGCGCGGCGCATCGCCCATTTCAGCTGCGAGAAGCAACCGGCCTCCGGCTCGCGCGGCATGGTGGTGACCAACCATCCGCTCGCATCCAGCGCCGGCGCCGAGATGCTGATGCGCGACGGCAACGCGATCGATGCCGCCGTCGCGGCGCTGTTCGCGTTGACCGTGGTCGAGCCGATGATGGTCGGCATTCTCGGCGGCGGGCTCTCGCATATCCGCCTGGCCGACGGCCGCCACATCGTGCTCGACGGATTGAGCACCGCGCCATTGCGCGCCACACCAAGCATGTATGATCCGGTCTCGGACGAGATCGCGCTGGCGCGCGAGACGCGCGGCCGTTGCAACGTCGTCGGCGCGCTCGCCGTCGCCGTG
>NZ_CAFI01000204.1 GCF_000239775.1 Bradyrhizobium sp. ORS 375 | reverse complement strand
AGCGGCAATGGGCGCTCGACATGGGCCTGCCCGGCGCCGACACCTTGACGGATCGCGACATCCCGACGTTCGCGCGCGGTGAGCTGCCGCATTTCGCTGGCATCAACACCTTCATGAAGGCTCCCTATGTCGAGAACGTCCGCGACGTCGGCAAGTACGACGCCGCCGTGATCGGTATCCCGTTCGATTCCGGCACCACCTATCGTCCGGGCACCCGCTTCGGGCCGCAGGGCATCCGCCGCATCTCCGCGCTCTATACGCCCTATAACTATGAACTCGGCGTCGATTTGCGCGAGCAGATGACCCTATGCGATGCCGGTGATGTCTTCACCATCCCCGCCAATCTGGAAAAAAGTTTCGACCAGATCAGCCGCGGCGTCGCGCATGTGTTCTCGTCCGGCGCGCTGCCGATCATGCTCGGCGGCGATCACTCGATCGGCTTTCCCTGCGTGCGCGGCATCGCGCAGTGCACGGACAAGCGCATCGGCATCATCCATTTCGACCGCCACATCGACATCCAGGAAAAGGATCTCGACGAGCGCATGCACACCACGCCCTGGTACTGGGCGACCAATCTGCCGAACGTATCGCCGACCAATCTGGTGCAGCTCGGCATCGGCGGCTGGCAGGTGCCGCGCGAGGGCGTCGAGGTCGCGCGCAAGCGCAACACCAACGTGCTGACCATCGCCGACATCGAGAAGATCGGCCTGGAGAAGACCGCCGAGATCGCGCTGGAATTGGCCTGGAAGGATGCCGACGCCGTCTACATCTCGTTCGACGTCGACTCCATCGATTGCGGCTTCGTGCCCGGCACCGGCTGGCCGGAGCCCGGCGGCTTCCTGCCGCGCGAAGCGCTGAAGCTCTTGGGCCTCGTCGCCGCCGAGGGTCTGTGCGGGCTCGAAGTCGTGGAAGTCTCGCCGCCCTACGACACCTCGGACATCACCGCGCTGATCGGCGTGCGCGTCGTGGTCGAGGCACTGGGCTCGATGGTTGCCCACGGCAAGCTCGGCAGCCACAAGCATATCATCAACAAGCCGGTCAGCTATTGAGGTCCGCGATGCGCCATCATCACCACCATCACGGCCATCATCATCACGATCATGGTCATGACCACCATCATGACCACGATCATCCGCCGCATGGTCCGGGGCATAACAATCCGCACGGCCATCGCTCCCCGGTGCAATGGCAGACGCCGCATCAGCCGGAGGGCGCGAAGCCCGCGCCGGTGGTCGAGCCCGATCTCGACAAGGTCGAAGCCGCCTTCGTCGACGGCTTCATCGCCGCGCCCGATCCGACCAGCTTCCTGCGGCTCGCGCGTGTCCCGTTCGAGATCCTGCGCGGCGGCGAGAGCCTGAAGCTGCTGCGCGTCGAGATCGACGCGCTCACCGACGTCGGCAGCCTGACGCCGCATCTCGGCGGCAGCAGTTTCCGCTACGATCCCTTGCCGTCGAACTTCATCTCCCGCCGCCGCCGCCTGCGCTTCGTCTATTTCGACGGCGCGGGGCTCACGTCGCTGTCCTATGCGGAGCTGCGGGAGATCGAGACCCAGCGCTGATCTTCTGCGTCATCTCGTTCCACACGGCCGGCCCGCTTGCGCGAGGCCGGCCGTTGTCGTTGGATCGTCGCTCAATCGGGGAGCGAACCAGCTGGGGAGAGAACGATGGCGAACGGGCATGGGCAGGAGACCGGCGCGGATTTTGTCGCGCGGACGCTGAACGACGCGCTGCGCTGGAGCGGCCGGGGGCAGAAGTGGTGGAGCTTCGCCAACCACGGCTCCACCGTCTGCGTCGTGGTGTTCAGCGCGACCGCCGCGGTGCTGTCGCAGACCAGCAGCGCCATCCTCGGCTTTGACCCGAAGACCGTCGCGACGGCGCTGTCGCTGTGCGTCACGATCATCTCGACCGTGCAGTCCAAGCTCGGCTTCGAGCGCAAATGGGTCGCCAACCGGCTGACTCACAGCGCGCTCAAGGGCCTGCTGCTCGACGAGAAGACCGGCGCCGACGTGCAGGACACCAAGGACAAGCTGAAGACGATTCTCGAAGCCCACGACCGCGCCATCGCCGCCACGGGCGGGTGATTGACTGACTTGGTCACGGCCCCGTCATTCCGGGGCAAGGCCGCAGGCCTTGAACCCGGAATCCCGAGATTGTCTTGCGTTCGTTCCGAACCAACTCGGGGTTCCGGGTTCAATCGCCAACGCACAGCCGCCTTGCGGCTGCGCATTGACGATTGCCCCGGAATGACGCCGTCCGCGCAGCTGACCGGTGTCTGCGCCGCTGTAAAGCCAGCTCACCCGCGCGCGAACATCCGCGCTTCGTTGGCGATCACCGGCTTCACCGCCTCGCCGAGCCGCGCGGCGGCCGCATCCACCGTCAGCCCCGCCGTATCGACCACCGCATTCGCCCGCGCATACAGCGGCTCGCGGCTCGCGAGAATGTTGCGCAGCTCGGCCATCGCCGAGCGGTCGTCGGCCATCGGGCGGAGGTCGCCTTGCTTGCGCACGCGGCCCATGTGCTCCTCCGGCTCGGCCTTGAGCCAGATCGTGTAGAACGCGTTGAGGATCAGATCGAAGGTCACCGGCTCGGAGACGATGCCGCCGCCGGTCGCCAGCACCATCAGCTCCTTCCGCGCCAGCAGCTGCACCAGCGCCGCCTGCTCCATGCGGCGAAAACCTTCCTGGCCGTAGAGCGCGATGATTTCGGCGACCGACAAACCGTTCTGCCGCTCGATCTCCTTGTTGAGCTCGACGAAGCTCCAGCCGATCCGCTCCGCCAGCATTCGGCCGAGCGTCGATTTGCCGGCGCCGCGCAGGCCAATGAGAGCGATGCCGGAGAAGGTGCGCCGTAGCGGCGCGGAGCCCCCGCCGGCGAGCAGCTCCTTGACCTGTGCGATCTGGCTCGGGCTCGCCTTCTTCAGGAGATCGCGGATCACCGGCCAGTCCGGCGACGGCTCGCCGCCGGGGATGATGTCGTCGAGCGGCGCGTTGATGGCGTTGGCGATGCGGCGCAGCAGCACGATCGAGACGTTGCCTTTGCCGCTTTCGAGCTGGGCGATGTAGCGCTCGGAAATGCCGGAGACCTCCGCCAGCACCTTGCGCGACATGCCGGCGAGCCCGCGCATCCGCCGCACCCGCTGCCCCAGCTGGTCGAGGAAATCGGTCTCGGCCGCCGACTGGCCGGCATCATCCCTGGCAGCGTCGTTGTCTGGCGCCATGTCCCTCTGACTTCTTTTGAAGCGGAAACATAATGCCGGGGAGGATTGACAGCAAGCGATGTTGGTGGCCTTCTATGAATTATAATTCAAAAATCGGGGGAGGAACGCCGTGAAGTCGTACAATGCGGTGTCATGGCTGCTTGACCGCAACGTCGAAGCGGGACGGGGCGACAAGCTCGCCTACACGGACACGGTCTCCGAGCTGACCTATCGCGGCCTGCAGCTTAGGACCTGCCGGGTCGCCAACCTGCTGCGCCGCCTCGGCGTCCGCCGCGAGGAACGCGTGGCGATGATCATGCTCGACACGGTGGATTTCCCCGCGGTCTTTCTCGGCGCCATGCGCGCCGGCATCGTCCCGGTGCCGCTCAACACGCTGCTGACGTCAGAGCAATACGCCTATGTGCTGGCCGACTGCCGCGCTCGCGTGCTGTTCGTGTCCGAGGCGCTGTATCCGGTCGTGAAGGACATCGTCGGACGGATGCCCGATCTCGACTGCGTCGTGGTCTCCGGCTCACAGGCGTTCGGCCACAAGCTGCTGTCGGACGAGCTCGCGCGCGAGAGCGATCAGTTCGACACGGTCGCGACCCACGAAGACGAGCCCGCGTTCTGGCTGTATTCGTCGGGCTCGACCGGCATGCCCAAGGGGGTGCGCCATCTGCACGGCAATCTCGCCGCGACGGCGGAGACCTATGCCAAGCAGGTGCTCGGCATCCGCGAGAGTGATGTGTGCTTGTCCGCCGCAAAACTGTTCTTCGCCTATGGCCTCGGCAATGCGCTGACCTTCCCGCTGTCGGTCGGCGCCACCACCATCCTCAACTCCGAGCGGCCGACGCCGGCGCTGATGTTCAAGCTGCTCAACCGCTATAACCCGACCATCTTCTACGGCGTGCCGACCTTGTTTGCCGCCATGTTGCATGATGAATCGTTGCGCCATGAGAAGGCGGGCAGTGCGTTGCGCATCTGCACCTCGGCCGGCGAGGCGCTGCCGGAATCCGTCGGCAACGCCTGGAAGGCGCGCTTCGGCGTCGACATCCTGGACGGCGTCGGCTCCACCGAACTGCTGCACATCTTCCTGTCGAATGCGCCGGGCGACATCAAATACGGCTCATCGGGCCGGCCGGTGCCGGGCTATCAGGTCCGCCTCGTCAACGAGGCCGGGCAGGATGTGCCGGACGGCGAGGTCGGCGAGATGCTGGTGCACGCGCCCTCGGCCGGCGAGGGCTATTGGAATCAGCGCCACAAGACCCGCTCGACCTTCGAGGGCTATTGGACGCGCACCGGAGACAAATATGTCCGCGACGCGGAAGGGCGCTACACCTTCTGCGGACGCTCCGACGACATGTTCAAGGTGTCCGGCATCTGGGTGTCGCCGTTCGAGGTCGAGAGCGCGCTGATCACGCATCCGTCGGTGCTGGAGGCGGCCGTCGTGCCGGATGCGGATCCGGAGGGGCTGCTGAAGCCGAAGGCCTACGTCGTGCTGCGCCCGAGCGCCGACCGCGAGACGCTGCACGAGGCGCTGAAGGATCACGTCAAGCAGAAGATCGGGCCCTGGAAATACCCGCGCTGGATCGAGGTGGTGGACTCGCTGCCGAAGACCGCCACCGGCAAGATCCAACGCTTCAAGCTCCGCGAGGGAGCGAGTCAGTAGTTGGTCTTCCTGCCCGTGAGGTGGCCCTGCTGTTAGTTGTCGTCATGGCCGGGCTTGACCCGGCCATCCATCTCTCTGCGAGCAGGAAAGACGTGGATGCCCGGGTCAAGCCCGGGCATGACGAAGGAGAGAATAGCGCATGACGCTCGAAGCTAACGGCTTCCTCGCCATCAACGGCGCTTCACTCGAATATCGCCTCATCGGCCCGCAGCCGTCGCAGGCCCCCTGCATCGTGCTGCTGCATGAAGGCCTCGGCTCGGTCGGCCTGTGGGGCGACTTTCCCGACAGGCTGCAAGCCGCCACCGGCGCCTCCGTGTTCGCCTATTCGCGAGCCGGCTACGGCGCCTCCAGCCCGGTGACCTTGCCGCGTCCGCTCGACTACATGCAGCGCGAGGCCCGCGAGGTCCTGCCAGAACTGCTCGATGCCATCGGCTTCCAAAGCGGCCTCCTCGTCGGCCATTCCGACGGCGCCTCGATTGCGGCGATCTACGCCGGCAGCCGTGCCGATCATCGCCTCGACGGCGTCGTGCTGATCGCGCCGCATGTCGTCGTCGAGGATGTGTCGGTCGCCTCCATCGCCACGATCAAGACCACCTACGAGACCACCGAGCTGCGCGCCAAGCTCGGGCGCTGGCACAAGGACGTCGACAACGCGTTCTATGGCTGGAACGGAGCTTGGCTCGATCCGGCGTTCCGCGCCTGGGACATCACCGCCGACCTCGCCTACATCCGCGTCCCCGTCGCGGTGATCCAGGGCGTCGACGACCAGTATGGCACGGTCCGCCAGGTCGAGATCATTCAGGAGGAGTGCTACTGCCCGGTCGAGGTGACGATGCTGCCCAAGACCGGCCATTCGCCGCATCGTGAGGCGCCCGAGGCCACCTTACGCGTCATCGCCGAGTTCGCGGCGGCCACTTTGCCGAACCTGGCATCACAAACATGAAATAAAATGCATGTTTCGGCTTTTTTTTCGTAGACATCAGCCATAACATGCATTATTTTACATCTCAACGAAAAGCACTCCAACGAAGGGTGACTCATGGCCGGGGAAGACCGCGTACTCGCGGGAGGCAAGACGTTCATCGATTTTCAGACCGATCCCTCCCGATACAAGCATTGGAAGCTCTCGATCGACGGCGATGTGGCGACGCTCGCCATGGACGTCGACGAGAATGGCGGCCTGTTCGAGGGCTACCAGCTCAAGCTCAATTCCTATGATCTCGGCGTCGACATCGAGCTCGCGGACGCCGTGCAGCGGCTGCGGTTCGAGCACCCCGAGGTGAAGGTGGTGGTGCTGCGCTCGGCCAAGCCGCGCGTGTTCTGCGCCGGGGCCAACATCCGCATGCTCGCGGGCGCCACCCACGCGCACAAGGTGAACTTCTGCAAGTTCACCAACGAGACCCGCAACGGCTTCGAGGATTCGAGCGAGAATTCCGGTCAGCGTTTCATTACCGTCGTCAACGGCACCGCGGCCGGCGGCGGCTATGAGCTCGCGCTCGCGACCGACCACATCATCCTCGCCGATGACGGCTCGTCCTCGGTGTCGCTGCCGGAGGTGCCGCTGCTCGCGGTGCTGCCGGGCACCGGCGGCCTGACGCGCGTCGTCGACAAGCGCAAGGTCCGCCGCGACCGCGCGGACGCGTTCTGCACCACGGAAGAGGGCGTCAAGGGCAAGCGCGCCGTGCAGTGGCGCCTGGTCGACGAGATCGCGCCGAACTCCAAGGTCGACGCCAAGGTCGCCGAGCGCGCCAAGGAATTCGCCGCGGCGTCCAAGCGCAACGGCAGCGGCAAGGGCGTCGCGCTCACGCCGCTCCAGCGCGTGATCGATGCTTCGAGCGTGCGCTACGGCTTCGTCAATGTCGACATCGACCGTGCTGCCCGCATTGCCACCATCACCATCTCGGCCCCCGAGGCCACGCCGCCGGCCGACATCGACGGCATGATCGGGCAGGGTGCGTCATTCTGGCCGCTGCAGGTTGCGCGCGAGCTCGACGATGCCATCCTGCATCTGCGCATCAACGAGCTCGGCATCGCGATGCTGGTGTTCAAGTCGCATGGCGACCGCGCCCAGGTGCTGGCGCATGATGCCTTCCTTGAAGCCAATAAGGCCCACTGGCTGGTCAACGAGATCAGGCACTACTGGAAGCGCGTGCTCAAGCGGATCGACGTGACGTCGCGCACGCTGGTGACCCTGGTCGAGCCCGGCTCCTGCTTCGCCGGCACCTTGGCCGAGCTCGTGTTCGCCTCCGACCGCTCCTACATGCTGATCGGTACCATCCAGGGCGACAACCGCCCAGCGCCGGCGATCGAATTGTCGGCGATGAATTTCGGCCCTTATCCGATGAGCCACGGCCTGACCCGGCTGCAGTCGCGCTTCCTCGACGATCCCAACGGGCTCGCGCGCGTGCACGAGCAGCTCGGCAAGCCGCTCGAGGCGGAGGACGCCGAAGAGCTCGGGCTCGTCACCTTCGCGCTCGACGACATCGACTGGGAGGACGAGATCCGCGTCTTCCTCGAGGAGCGCGCCAGCTTCTCGCCCGACAGTCTCACCGGCCTGGAAGCCAATCTGCGCTTCGCCGGTCCGGAGACGATGGAGTCGAAGATCTTCGCCCGCCTCACCGCCTGGCAGAACTGGATCTTCCAGCGCCCCAACGCGGTCGGCGAGGAGGGCGCACTCCGGCGCTACGGCACCGGCGAGCGGCCGCAATACGACATGACGCGCGTATAGTTCTCATCCGTCATGGCCGGGCGTGTCCCGGCCATCCACGAGCCACGCAGCTCGAACGATTTCAGGGAGGCACGCCATGAACATGAACATCATGAACGTCGACTACTCGACCAAGATTCCGAACAACGTGAATCTCGCCGAGGACCGCCAGGTCCTCAAGGCGCTGGAAGGCTGGCACCCCGGCTACGTCGACTGGTGGAACGACATGGGGCCGGAGGGCTTCCAGCAGTCGCTGGTCTATCTGCGCACCGCCTATTCGGTCGATCCGCGCGGCTGGGCCAAGTTCGACTACGTCAAGATGCCCGATTATCGCTGGGGCATTCTGCTGGCTCCGCAGGAAGAGGACCGCAAGATTCCGTTCGGCGAGCATTATGGCGAGCCGGCGTGGCAGGAGGTCCCCGGCGAATACCGCGCGCTGATGCGCCGCCTGATCGTGATCCAGGGCGACACCGAGCCGGCCTCGGTCGAGCAGCAGCGCCATCTCGGCAAGACCGCGCCGTCGCTCTACGACATGCGCAACCTGTTCCAGGTCAATGTCGAGGAGGGCCGTCACCTCTGGGCGATGGTGTATCTGCTGCAGAAATATTTCGGCCGCGACGGCCGCGAGGAGGCCGACGAGCTGCTGCGCCGCCGCTCGGGCGATGCGGACTCTCCGCGCATGCTCGGTGCGTTCAACGAGAAGACGCCGGACTGGCTGTCTTTCTTCATGTTCACCTACTTCACCGACCGCGACGGCAAGATGCAGCTGCACAGCCTCGCGCAGTCCGGTTTCGATCCGCTGTCGCGCACCTGCCGCTTCATGCTGACCGAAGAGGCGCATCACATGTTCGTTGGCGAGACCGGCGTCGGCCGCGTCATCCAGCGCACGGTCGATGCGATGCGGGAGGCCGGCATCGATGATCCCACCGATATCGCCAAGGTGCGCGCGCTCGGCGTGATTGATCTTCCGACCATCCAGAAGAAGCTGAACCTGCACTACACGCTGTCGCTCGACCTGTTCGGCTCCGAGGTCTCGACCAACGCGGCGAACGCCTTCAACGCCGGCATCAAGGGCCGCTATCACGAGACCCAGATCCAGGACGATCACCAGCTCAAGAACTCGACCTATCCGGTGCTCAAGCTGGTCGACGGCGAGATCAAGCGGGTGGACGAGCCGGCGCTAACCGCGCTCAACATGCGCCTCCGTGACGACTACTCGCAGGACTGCATCAAGGGCCTCTTGCGCTGGAACAAGATCATCACCACCGCCGGCTACGAGTTCCAGCTCAAGCTGCCGCATACCGCCTTCCACCGCGCCATCGGCGAGTTCAAGGATGTGCATGCCACGCCGGACGGCATCCTCATCGACGAGGCCACGTGGCAGAAGCGAAAGGGCGACTGGCTGCCCTCGACCGACGACGGCGCCTACATCTCATCGCTGATGAAGCCGGTCACCGAAATCGGCGAATACGCCTCCTGGATCGCCCCGCCGAAGGTCGGCATCGACAACAAGCCGGGCGACTTCGAGTATGTGAAGATCGAGACCTGATGACGGGCGAATAGGAAGTTGCGAGTAGCGAATAGGGAATGATCCTATTCGCTATTCGCTATTCGCTATGAGTTAGCTCCGAGCACCGGACTCTCCAAACCTCTCCCCGCCCTTTGCGGGGAGAGGTCGGATTGCGCAGCAATCCGGGTGAGGGGCATGGCACATACGTAGCTCAGGTCACAGGTCCATCGGACGGGCGCGATGCTGCCCAGACGCGAGACGCTAAGCTGACCACGCCGTCAAGCTGAGGTTAGCGACTGCGTTGTAGACCTCCCGTGTGGCTGCCCCTCACCCCGACCCTCTCCCCGTGAAGAACGGGGAGAGGGAGTCCAGCTTTCGCGTGGCGACAGCGCGGCCTCAACTATCCCAGCCCGCGCCCGGAATGCCGGGATTCGCGTAGACGATCCCGCCATCCACCGCGATCGTATTGCCGACCACATAGTCTCCAGCCCGCGAGGCCAGGAAGATCGCCGTGCCCGCCATGTCCTCGTCGGTGCCGATGCGGCCTGCCGGCACGCGCGTGGCGACCTCGTCCTCATGGTCGCGCGCGGCCTTGTTCATGTCGGACTTGAACGGACCCGGCGCGATCGCGGTCACCACGATGTGGTCGTGGATCAGCTTCGCTGCCATGCGCCGCGTGAGGTGGATCAGGCCGGACTTGCTCGCTGCATAGGAATACGTCTCCAGCGGATTGACGAAGATGCCGTCGATCGAGGCGATGTTGATCACCTTGGCCGGACGCTCGGCGCTCGCCGCCGCGCGCAACGGTGCCGCCAGCGCCTTGGTCAGGAAGAACGGCGTCTTCACGTTCAGGTTCATCACCTTGTCCCAGCCGCTCTCCGGGAATTCATCGAAGTCTGCACCCCACGCCGCACCGGCATTGTTGACGAGGATGTCGAGCTTCGGCTCGCGCTTCTTGATCTCGGCCGCGAGCATGTCGATGCCGGCCATGGTCGAGATGTCGATCGGCAGCGCGATGCACTCGCCGCCATATTCGGCCGTCAGCGTCTTGGCAGTCTCCTCGCACGGACCGGCCTTGCGCGCGGTGATGTAGACCCGCGCCGCGCCGTGCGCGAGCAGGCCGGATGCGATCATCTTGCCGATGCCGCGCGAGCCGCCGGTCACGAGCGCGACGCGCCCGTCGAGTGAGAACAGGTTCTTGAGCATGAGGCCTCCCTTTGTTGTCGATTGCGCTTGTGGGCGGGGCGCGCCGGCACTGTCAAGTGAGACGCAGTCGCAAGGATTGGCCGCAGTTCAATCGGGGAGGAGGCTTGAAGGGAAACCTACGCCGCGTCGATCCGGCGAAAGCCGTTCCACATCGCCGTCGCCGCGCCCGACGTCAGCACCGGCAGCACGCGGGCGTCCTGGTAATGGCCGTTCAGCGAGACGCGCGACAATGCGGTGAGATGCTCCGCGCTCTCGGCGAAGATCATGCCGGGCCTCGTCGTCACGGCGGTCTTGAAGCCGCACGCCGCCGCCAGCACGAACTCGCGCTGCCCCGCGGCGGCGCGATCGCCATAGGGGTAGGCCATGTGCAGTACCGGGCGCTGCAACTCGGCCTCGATCCGAGCGCGGCTGTCGGCGATCTCGACGCGGGCGGTCTCCTCGGTCTGCTTGGCGAGATTGCAGTGGCTGATGGAATGCGCGCCGATCGAAACCAGCGGCTCGGCCGCGAGCGCCCGAAGCTCATCCCAGGACATGCAGAGCTCCGGGCAGATCGACGTCTCGTCAATCTCATGGCGCGCGCATAGCGCGCTGATCTCTCGCTGCACGTCATGCTCGCCGGGCAGCGAGCGCAGCCAGTCGTGCAGGCGCTGGAACGTCACGCATTTGGCCGCCGGGCTCGACGCATCGAGTCGCAAGGCGAGGCCGCCGATCTGGACCTCGATCATCTCCGCCTTGGCCACCACGCGCTCGAGCGCAACCCACCACAGCCGGCCGCGACCTGACGCGAAATCGCTGGTGACGTAGATCGTGAACGGCGCGCCGAACTCGCGCATGACCGGAAGCGCGAAGTCGCGATTGTCGCGATAGCCGTCGTCGAAGGTGAAGCAGGCGAAGCGGCGCGCGAAATTCCGTTCCACCAGCCGATGATGCATCTCGTCGAGCGTGATGATCTCGATGTCATTGTCGCGCAGATGCGCCAGCATCTCGCGCAGGAAATCGGGTGTGACTTCGAGATGACAATTGGGCTGGAAATCGGCGCCGCGCGGCGGCCGCACGTGGTGCAGCGTGTAGATCGCGCCCACGCCCGAGAACATCGGTCGCAGCCAGACATGCGCGCCGCTGAGATACAGCGCTTCCAGGCCGGCGCGGATAAAGGTTTTGCGAAATCGCCTCATCTGAAATAAGCGGCCCGGTGGATGTCGGGACAAGGTTACCTACGAATGATTGAAGAAAACCTTAGCCCGGCGATCGCAATGAGCCCTTGCGGCGCTCCTCATTTCCGGTTTGACAGGCCTGCAAGGGTTTGTTTTCTCTCTGCTTCCTCGATGCGACGGATGACGAATGCGCGGACTTTTCAGGTGGAGCGGCAAATGGTGGCCTGGTGTCATCCCGCTGATCGTGCTTTGGGGCTTTGCCGCCTGGACCAGCACCGTTCCGCTCGAAAATGATCTCGCAAGCCGCAGTTCGGCCGCACTCAAGGGCGCCGTGCTGGACAAGACGAGCATCGCCGTCGACGGCCGTGACGTGTCGCTGCGCGCCGACGCGTTCTCCGAGACCGGCCGCCGCGACGCCGTGGCTGCCGTCGATGCCGTGGCCGGCGTGCGGCTCGTCAACGATCAGACCCGGCTGGTGCCCGAGGCCAAGCCGTTCGTGTGGTCGGCCGAGCGCGATGTCGTCCGGGTGACCCTGGGCGGCAATGCGCCGCTGCCGGCGCTGAAGGGACGGCTGGTCGAGGCGACGCGCGCGGCGATGCCCGGCGTCGAAGTCTCGGATCAGATGGGCCTGGCGCGCGGCGCGCCGGCGCGCTTCGAGGACGCCGCGCTGCTGCTGATCGGCCAGATCGGCAAGCTCAAGGACGGCAAGTTCACGCTCTCCGACGGCGACGTCACGCTGTCCGGCATGGCGCGCGAGCTTGGCGGCCGCGAGTCGATCGCAGCTGCGTTGGCCAAGCTGCCGGACGGCTTCAAGGTCGCCAGCAACGAGGTCAAGGCGCCACCCTACATCTTCCAGGCCTACAAGGATCCGGTCGCGGTCACGGTGACCTTGTCCGGCAATGTGCCGGACGAGAACATCCATGCCGTCGTGGTCGGCTCGTCATCGCGAAAATTCTTCAACGAGAAGGTCGTCGACAATCTCAAGAACAGCGTCGGCGCGCCGGCCAATTTCGTCAACGCGGTGGTGCCGGCGCTGGGCGCGCTGTCGCGGCTCTCGACCGGGACGCTGGTCGTGTCGGATCGCGACATCAAGATCTCCGGCGACGCGCTCTATGACGCGGCCGCCGCCCAGATCCGCACCGGGCTCGCCAAGGACGTCCCGCAGGGCTGGCAGGTGAAGGCCGAGATTACCGTCAAGCCGGCCGCCGCGCCGGTCGACCCGACGGTCTGCCAGCAGCTGTTCTCGGACCTGCTCGGCAAGGCCAAGATCCGCTTCGAGACCGGCCGCGCCGACCTCGATCGCGACTCCACCGGCCTGCTCGATCGCCTGGTCGAGATCGCCTTCCGCTGCCCCACCGCAAATGTCGACATCATCGGCCATACCGACGCCGAGGGCGATTCCGCGGCCAATCAGGTGCTGTCGCAAAAGCGCGCCCAGGCGGTGGCGGACTATCTGGTCAGGGCCGGGCTGCCGGCGGACCGGTTCGCCCCGATCGGCTACGGCAGCACCCAGCCGCTCGCGTCAAATGATACCGCCGATGGCCGGGCGCAGAACCGGCGCATCGAATTCGTGGTGAGGTGACGTCATGGCCTATTTCGTTGCCTTCCACTGGGCCTGGCTGGCCGGCGCCTTCGGCATCGGGCTGGCGATGGGCTGGATCGCCGTGGTGCACCGCGCGCCGGGCGTCTCGGGATGGTTGACCTGGCTGCTGGCCGCGGTCGCGGCTGCCCTGGTGGCGACCGCGGTGGCGTGCTGGGTACCCGGCCGGGCCGGTTATTGGCTCGAGCTGCTGCTGATCCTGTTCGTGCCTTATCTGGTCGGTTGCGCCATCGGCAGCTGGCTGCGGGCGCTGGTGGTGATGCGCAGCATGCGCCAGCGCTCGGCGGGCTGACGCGGCGGTCCGCGCGACAGACCGCAGCTGCGAGACACGAAGGTTTGAGAGCGGCGTGGCCTGCCAAAGCGGCAGCGGACGCTTATCGTCACGCCATGCGCCATCGCCGTCACGAGGGACCCCTGAAAACTGCGGACCTCGCCGTCCCTCACAGAAGTTTAACCCGGCGTGCGCAGGTTGAACGGGACCATCGTCGGCCCCATGTCAGGCTTCCATGTTCTGCCCCATGTGCGGCAAAACGGTGCATCGCATTTTCGCGAAGCCTGCTAAGTATATCCATGTGTACGCTTTTGTTCACACCGCCTGTGTTCCCCAATGCGCCGAAACGCGCTACCAGGGCGTTGTATGCGCACATGACGTGGCGACCCCCAGGGCGCCCTGTCCCCGGCCGTCGTGATCGGATCACGGTGAGAGGTGTCGATGCTTGAAGCCATACGCAGAGCGGCCACGTTCCTGCGCGAGAAGCAAGTGCTGCACAAGCTCGGCGTGCTGATCAGCATCGCGGTCATCGCCGTCGCCTGCTACGTCCTCTACCACATGCTGCGCGGCATCGACACCTACGAGGTTCTGGAGGCGATCAAAAGCACGGAGCCGCACCAGATCGCGCTCGCCGCTTTGTTCGTCGCCGCCGGCTATTTCACGCTGACGTTCTACGACCTGTTCGCGGTGCGCGCGATCGGCCAGGACCATGTGCCCTACCGGGTCAATGCGCTCGCGGCCTTCACCAGCTATTCGATCGGCCACAATGTCGGCGCCAGCGTGTTCACCGGCGGCGCGGTGCGCTACCGCATCTATTCGGCCCATGGGCTGAACGCGATCGACGTCGCCAAGATCTGCTTTCTCGCCGGCCTGACCTTCTGGCTCGGCAACGCCGCCGTGCTCGGGCTCGGCATCAGCTATCATCCCGAGGCCGCCGCCTCGATCGACCAGCTGCCGCCCTGGGTCAACCGCATGGCCGCGATCGCCATCCTGATCGGGCTGACGGGCTATGTCGCCTGGGTCTGGACCAAGCCGCGCGTGGTCGGCCGCGGGCCCTGGACCGTGGTGCTGCCGGGCGGCCCGCTGACCCTGCTGCAGATCGCGATCGGCATCGTCGATCTCGGCTTCTGCGCGCTCGCGATGTACGTGCTGGTGCCGGACGAGCCCAATCTCGGCTTCGTCGTCGTCGCCGTGATCTTCGTCTCCGCGACGCTGCTCGGCTTCGCCAGCCATTCGCCGGGCGGGCTCGGCGTGTTCGATGCCGCGATGCTGGTCGGCCTGTGGCAGATGGACCGCGAGGAGCTGCTGGCGGGAATGCTGCTGTTCCGGATTTTGTATTATCTGGCGCCGTTCCTCATTTCTGTAATCCTGCTGACGTTTCGGGAGGTCATCATCAGCGCCAGGTCGAAACGGTTGCGCCAGGCGGCGCTCAGTCTCGATCCCGGCCCTCCGCCCGAGGCCGCTTTTGTGAGGAAGCGCAGCGATTCCGGTGCCTGACGCGACGAGGGGAGCCAATTAGAACGCCATGGCGCTCGACGCTCCCTCCCACTCCGCAATGACCATGTTCACGCCGTGGCCGGACCGGCTGCGGCATGCCGCCATCATCCTGCTGGCCGCGGCGCTGGCGCTGGGTGGCCTGGTGCTGCTCGACGAGCTGCTGCCGCTGCGCGCGCTCGCCGTGTTCCTGTGCATCTCCGGCGCCGCTTTGGTGCCGTGGCGGCTGCACAGCGCGGTGGCCAAGCGCGAGGAGGAGCGGCTCGCCAATCCAGTGGAGTCGCCCGCGGTCAGCGCCATCGTCGACGGCATTCCCGATCCCGCCGTGCTGCTCGACCGGGCCGGCCGCGTCATCCATCTCAATGCGGCGGCGGCGCAGCTCGCGCCCGCCTTGCGCAAGGGCGAGCTCGCTCAGTTCGCTTTGCGGACCCCCGAGATCATCACGGCGCTGCGCGAGGCGATCGCCACCACCGAGATCCGCCGCGCCAGCTATCACGACCACGTGCCGGTCGACCGCTGGATGGAGCTGATCATCACGCCCGTCCCGGTGCCCACCGCGTTCGGCGGCGCCGACAAATGCATGCTGATGACCTTCCGCGATCTGACGCCGCTGCGCCGGGTCGAGGAGATGCGCGCCGACTTCGTCGCCAATGCGAGCCACGAGCTGCGCACGCCGCTTGCCGCGCTGTCGGGCTTCATCGACACCCTGCAAGGCCCGGCCAAGGACGATCCGCGGGCGCGCGAGCGCTTCCTCGGCATCATGCACACCCAGGCGACCCGCATGGCGCGGCTGATCGACGATCTCTTGTCGTTGTCGCGGGTGGAGTTGTCGGCGCATGTCGCGCCCCACAGCATGGTCGACGTCGTCGCCATCATCCGCCAGGTCACCGACGGGCTGGAGCCGCTCGCACGCGAGCGCCAGGTCGAGATCGAGACCAGCCTGCCGGACACGCCGGTCACGATCGCCGGCGACCGCGAGGAGCTGCTGCGCGTGTTCGAGAACCTGATCGAGAACGCGCTGAAATACGGCGCCTCCGGCGGCCGCGTGATCGTGTCGCTGGAGCAGGCCGTCTCCGCCGATAATGCGCCGGAGGTCCGGGTCAAGGTGCGCGATTTCGGCCCGGGCATCGCACCGGAGCATCTGCCGCGCCTGACCGAGCGCTTCTATCGCGTCGACGTCGGCGACAGCCGCGCGCAGGGCGGCACCGGCCTCGGCCTGGCGCTGGTGAAGCACATCCTCAACCGCCATCGCGGCCGGCTCCTGATCGAGAGCGTGCCGCGCAACGGCGCCGCGTTCACGGCGTGCTTCCCGCAGTCGCGGCCGCAACGCGGATCCTGATCGATCAAATGCAAAGGCCCGGCGCGAGCCGGGCCATCCTCGTCAGCTGTTAGTTGGCGCGGCGCGCGCGCTCAGCGCGTCGTCGACTTCGCCGGCTGGCGGCGGCGGTCGGCCGCGGGCTGATAGGCGACGCGCGAATGCTGCGCGCAATAGGGCAGGCCGGCGAGCGCCTTGCCGCCGCAGAAGAAGAAGTCCGGGCTGGAGGGATCGCCGACCGGCCAGTGGCAGGTCGCTTCATTGAGCTCCAGCAGCGACAGCCGCTGGTTCATCGGCACTACGTTGTCGAATGCAACCGGATCGGGCTCTGCCTCGACCTCGAAAACCTGTGCGAGCGCGGTGTTGCCGCGCGCCACCGGGCGCGCCACCCGCATCATCGGCTGGGCGGGACGGGCCGCCTTGCGCTGGCGCGGAGCCGCGGTCGCCGGGCTCTTGGCGCGGCCGGACAATCCCAGCCGGTGCACCTTGCCGATCACGGCGTTGCGCGTCACGTTTCCGAGTTCCGCGGCGATCTGGCTGGCCGACAGTCCGGCCTCCCAGAGTTTCTTCAGCTGCTCGACGCGATCGTCGGACCAGGTCAATACCGTCATCGAACCTTTCCCTTCGCGTTGCGCCGGCCAATTCTGGGACGGCGCTGCGATATCTGTCTCAAAAACCCCTGCCGGCAGAATCCCTTATCCCTCGCCGGGAGCGCGTGAAGCACCCGGACGTTACGCGAACAAAGAACTCCTAGAGGGATCAGAACTGCCGCACGAGATGTCGTACTCGACGCTGAAAACGCTACAATATGGCGTGACTCTCGCGCAAGAGTCGGTGGTCACCGTCCACACATTCCGCGGTTCCGTGTGACATGCGTTGAGCTGTGTCATGCACCCGCAATGTCACGGGCAGGCCCCGCCGCCGATCAGACGACGCGTAGTTGACTCCCAACGCCGCGCGCATACAATAGGTGCACGTGCCGCCTTGAAAAGGCGGCACATTTTGTTTTCCAGGGTGGGGTCCCTGATGCGCGATGACGCCGCATGGCGCGTGTCTCGGCCAGCCCGTCAACTCATGTGATTGTCATGACGAGTGTTGCTGCTACGCATCTCCTCCCCGTATTCGCCCGGGTCGATCTCGCGTTCGAGCGCGGCGAGGGCGCGTGGCTGATCGCGACCAATGGCGATCGCTATCTCGACTTCACCTCCGGCGTCGCGGTCAACTCGCTCGGCCACGCGCATCCGCATCTGGTGAAGGCGCTGCAGGAGCAGGCGACGAAGCTCTGGCACATGTCGAACCTGTTCAAGAGCCCCGATGGCGAGCGCCTTGCCACCAGGCTCTGTGAGCAGAGCTTCGCCGACTACGTGTTCTTCGCCAATTCCGGCGCCGAGGCGATGGAAGGCGCGATCAAGATCACGCGCAAATACCACGCCGCGAAAGGCCATCCCGAACGCTACCGTATCATTACGTTCGAGGGCGCGTTCCACGGCCGCACCTTGGCGACGCTCGCCGCCACTGGCTCCGCCAAATATCTCGACGGCTTCGGCCCGCCGATGGATGGCTTCGACCAGGTTCCTTTCGGCGACATCGAGGCGGTGAAGAAGGCGATCGGCCCGCACACCGCGGGCATCCTGGTGGAGCCGGTGCAGGGCGAGGGCGGCGTGCGCACCGCGCCGCTGTCGTTCTACAAGGCGCTGCGCCAGCTTTGCGACGACAACGGCTTGTTGCTCGTCATCGACGAGGTGCAAACCGGCATGGGGCGGACCGGCGACCTGTTCGCGCATCGCTGGCTCGGCGTCACGCCCGATGTCATGTCGCTGGCCAAGGCGCTGGGCGGCGGCTTCCCGATTGGCGCGGTGCTCGCCACCGCCGAGGCAGCCTCGGGCATGACCCCGGGCTCGCACGGCTCGACCTTCGGCGGCAATCCGCTCGCGGTGTCCGCGGCCAATGCCGTGCTCGACGTGATGCTCGCGCCCGGCTTCTTCGACCACGTCCGTAAGATGTCGCTGCTGCTGAAGCAGAAGCTCGCGGCAGTGAAAGACCGTCATCCCGACATCATTGCGGAAGTTCGCGGCGAAGGTCTTTTGATCGGCATCAAGGCGGTGGTGCCGTCCGGTGATCTGGTGGCCGCATTGCGCGATCAGAAGCTGCTGACGGTCGGCGCCGGCGACAACGTCGTGCGCTTCCTGCCGCCGCTGATCGTCAATGAATCCGAAATCGAACAATCGGTCGAGATGCTCGATCGCGCCTGCACGGCGCTGTCGGGCGGCACTGCCAAGCAGGCGGCCGTATCATGAGCAGGACCATGGGCAACACGCCGCGTCACTTCCTCGATCTCACCGAGATGCCGGTCGAGGAGCTGCGCAACATGCTGGCGCTGTCCAGCCGGATGAAGAAGACGCTGAAGTCCAACGAGCCGGCGAAGAAGCCGCTCGAGGGCAAGGTGCTGGCGATGATCTTCGACAAGCCGTCGACGCGCACGCGGGTGTCGTTCGACGTCGGCATGCGCCAGCTCGGCGGCGAGGCGATCATGCTGACCGGCACCGAGATGCAGCTCGGCCGTGGCGAGACCATCGCCGACACCGCCCGCGTGCTGTCGCGCTATGTCGATGCGATCATGATCCGCATCCTCAGCCACGAGGCGCTGCTCGAACTCGCCGCGCATGCCACCGTGCCGGTCATCAACGGCCTGACGCGGCGCTCGCATCCCTGCCAGGTGATGGCCGACGTCATGACCTTCGAAGAGCATCGCGGGCCGATCGAGGGCCGCACTGTGGCCTGGACCGGCGACGACAACAACGTGCTGGCCTCCTGGGCCCACGCCGCCGAACGCTTCAAGTTCCGCCTCAACGTGGCGACGCCGCCGCAGCTGTCCCCGGGCAAGCCGATGAAGGATTTCATCCGCGCCACCAAGGCCGATATCCATCTCGGCCACGATCCCGACGTCGCGGTGAAAAACGCCGATTGCGTCATCACCGACACCTGGGTGTCGATGGGCGACAAGGACGGCGAGCACCGCCATAATCTGCTCAAGCCCTATCAGGTCAATTCCAAACTGATGTCGCTGGCGAAGCCCGAGGCGTTGTTCATGCACTGCCTGCCGGCGCATCGCGGCGAGGAGGTCACCGACGAGGTCATCGACGGCCCGCAGTCGGTGGTCTTCGACGAAGCCGAAAACCGCCTGCACGCGCAAAAGGGCATTTTGGCTTGGTGTTTTGGCGAGCGGGCGTAGGACTGGACGTCGCCACACTATCGGTGTCGTCCCGGCCTTGAGCCGGGACCCATACCGCGTGATCTCACTTGTTTGCACCGCTGGCCGTTGCCCGACATCATCGGCGTGATCGCGCTTCGTCGGTTGTAGCGTCGGCTAGTAGACGAGCCACTGCGACCGGCATCCCTCGATAGCTTCCGCGGTATGGGTCCCGGCTCAAGGCCGGGACGACAGCCGGGGGATGCCCTCATGCCCTTCCATTCGGCCCAATAGACCCCAAATACGCCCCATGACAGCCAATTCCCCCGACACCAACATCAACCTCGACACCAGCCGCGCCCCCTCGGCCGTGCCGGTCGATGACGCCGTGCTGCCGTTCGAGGTCGCGGCGCTCGATCTGCGTGGGCGGCTCACCCGGATGGGGCCGGCGCTCGACGACATCCTGACCAAGCACGCCTATCCGGCGCCGGTCGGCAAGCTGCTCGGCGAGGCCATCGTGCTCACCACGCTGCTCGGCTCCTCGCTGAAGTTCGACGGCCGCTTCATCCTGCAGACCCAGACCGACGGTCCGGTGTCGTTCCTGGTGGTCGACTTCCAGGCCCCCGACCGGCTGCGCGCCTATGCGCGCTATGACGAGGCGCGCCTGGGCGAAGCCAAGGATTCCGGCACGCTGCTCGGCAAGGGCCATCTGGCGATGACCATCGACCAGGGTCCCGACATGAGCCGCTACCAGGGCCTGGTCGCGCTCACCGGCGGCAGTCTGGAGGAGGCCGCGCACGAGTACTTTCTGCGCTCAGAGCAGATCCCGACCCGCGTGCGCCTTGCCGTCGGCGAGGAGTGGAGCGGCGGCAAGCACCGCTGGCGCGCCGGCGGCCTGCTGGCGCAATTCCTGCCGCAGGCCCCCGAGCGCCTGCGCCAGGCCGACCTGCATCCGGGCGATGCGCCTGAAGGCACCGAGCTGCACGCGGTCGAGGAGGACGAAGCCTGGGTCGAGGGCCAGTCTCTGGTCGCCACCATCGAGGACATCGAGCTGATCGATCCGGCGCTGTCCGGCGAGCGGCTGCTGTATCGCCTGTTCCACGAGCGTGGCGTCCGCGTGTTCGACCACGTGCCGCTGCAGGCACGCTGCTCATGCTCGCGCGATGCCGTGGCCAACATGCTGAAGAGCTTCTCCTCCGAGGATCGCGCCGACATGGTGAAGGACGACAAGGTCGTCGTCACCTGCGAGTTCTGCTCCTCGGTCTATGAGTTCACGCCGCACGAAGCAGGGGTGACGGAGAACTGAGCGCTTGGGCTCTGCTCTGCAAGTGAGGGCAAAGGTGGCGGAGCGAACTGTCGCTAGGCGTCATCGCGAGCGCAGCGACGCGATCCAGAGTCGTTTCCATGACTCTGGATCGCGTCGTCGCTTCGCTCCTCGCGATGACAGCAGTGTGTGTCCCTAGGGTGGGGCAAGCGATCCCCAGCGCCCGCAGGCGCAGGGGATCGTGTGCCCACCATGGCGCGCAACGATTGCGGATGGTGGGCACGGCGCCGTGTATCTCGTGTTGGGACGCCGACCTCCCGGGCCCCTTTGGCCATCCTACGGTTCGGTGTGCCCTCGTTATTAGTTCATTGAGATCGGTCGCCGCGTCCGATCGCCTTGCCCGTCGCGCTACTCTGTCGCAGCAACAAACAACTTGTGCCGTCGGGCAAATCAGGCGCACATTTCCGCGCGTCCATGCTGCCGCATGAGGGGCGTGTCGCGACCGTCACGAGACGTTGGCAGTGGGATGCGATGGGCGTGTGTCGGCGCAGCGTGACTTAGTTCGCGCGGACGAACGGCGAAGCACGCACGGTCAAGTCGCGCGGTCCTGATATCCCGACGCTGATATCAACTCACGTTGAGGCTTCGCTTCGCGTGAGGATGGTGGCCAGCAAGCCGGCGCACCAGGGAGAACGCGAAGCAGCCGTTAAAACCGATCGCGCAGGGAGGGCCGGGTCTGTCC